>JAKQEZ010000537.1 GCA_029558435.1 Bacteroidota bacterium | reverse complement strand
TATGCTTAGTCCCCAACTTTTGAACTTGATCCGTAATAATTCATAGTAGTTTGTTTAAACAAAAAAAGCGAGGTAAAAACCTCGCTTTCTAATGTGGTGCCTCCAGGAATCGAACCAGGGACACAAGGATTTTCAGTCCTTTGCTCTACCAACTGAGCTAAGGCACCAGCCTTATTTGAGGTGCAAAAATAAAGCTATTTTTTAAAACAACAAGTGTTTTTATGAAAAAAATGAATTTTATTTTTGAAACTAATTGTTTTAAGATGCAAATTATTGTTCTAAAACTTTGCTAATCAATAAAGAAGTGCCATTACCACCAAAACCAAACGAATTGGATAACACATGATTTATTTCTTTGTCTTGCTGGAAATTCGTTACAGGAATCAGTCCTCTGCTGGCAATAGGTTGCTCAAAATGCAAGTTGGGATACAATTCACCGTGCTGAATACTTAATACACAAAAAATTGCTTCCAAGGCTCCAGCAGCAGCAAGTGTGTGACCCGTATAGGCTTTTGTGGAACTAAACGGTGGAATGTTTTTGCCAAACAACTCTATAAACGCAAACGATTCGGTTTCATCATTGTTGACGGTGCCTGTTCCATGTGCATTGATGTAATCAATAGCTGATGGTTCTAAATTGGCAGACAAAAGTGCATCTTTCATTGCTTTAATTGGTCCACGGGCATCGTCTGACGTTGCAGATGGGTGAAAAGCATCGTTGGCATTTCCAAATCCGCTGACAAGTGCCAATTTATTTTTGTTACTGCAAATATCTTCGGCTTCTAGAACCAAATAAGCAGCTCCTTCTCCCAAAGTTAAACCTTCTCGGTGTTCGTCAAATGGCTTGCAAGGTTGCTCGTTGAGAATGCGCAATGAATTAAAACCATTGACCGTAAATTTTGCCAAACAATCGGCTCCGCCCACAATTGCCCTGTCGGCTCTACCACTTTGAATGAGGCGTGCACCCAACATAATAGCATTGGCCGATGAAGAACAAGCAGTATTGATAGTGTCGGTATAACCTTTTATATGAAAATGTTTGACAAGTTGCAAAGTGTGGTTGGAACCCTCATAAGATGAAAAAAATTCTGACGGTTCACCTTTGTTATTTGCATCCGCATAAAGAGCATCAGTATAGCACATGCCCCCAACTGTTGAAGAGGAAATAAATGCTGTCTTGGGATTGCTTAGCTGTTCTTGCGTAAGACCGCTATTCTCAACCGCTTCTTGAAATGCTTTGATGGCTATTAACGTGGTGCGAGTGGCACCATATTCTGCATATCCCGTCATTTGTTTAAGCTGTTCATCACTTGCGTTGATTTCAGCAAAAGGCAATGTTTCGGTATATATGGATTGAAAATGACGTGCTTTTCCAATTCCTGTTTTGCAGGCACGCAAATTTGATAATTGCTCGGCTATGTTTAAACCAATAGAAGATATTGAACCCATTCCGGTGATAAATACCTTTCTCATAGCGGTTTATTTGGTGCGATTGGCAATGATATAATCAACTATGGTGTTGACATCCACTAAAACTTGGCGTCCCTCAGTTGGGTTTTTAATTTTAATGCCGTATTCTCTATCCAACAAAACAATCATTTCCACAGAATCAATTGAATCTAAACCCAAATCACCTCCAAATAATGGTTCATCGTTTTTAATGTCCTCAACTTTGGTGTCCAACAAGTTCAAATAAGTGATTAAATGTTGCTTAAATTCAATAGTTAATTCGTCTCTTGATATTTCCATAATTATAAATATTGTTGTGATTTTAATTTGGCAAAACTAAGTATTTGACAAATTATTGTAAACAAAGAAAGAAAAATTATACTGAAACTCAATGAATTCCAGTCGCCATTTTTTAGAAATAAGGAATAAAAGCCTTCTAAACACCAGTGTAACGGGGAAATAAGTGCGATATTCTGTAAATAAGTTGGCATCACAAAAGTTGGTACCCAAATTCCGCCAATTGCAGCAAAAATAACTATGGAAATTGCTCCAAAACCATTGGCTTGTTCTTGCGTTTTAGCATATGTTCCAATCAAAACGGCATAACTCACAGCGGCCATTCCAGATAAAAGCGCAACAACAAATAACTGAAAAATAGAACCTGGCATTTGCAAAGCAGGTAACTCCAAAAAAGGAAAAATCCAATAACCAATGGCAAACAAAAGTGCTAACTGACTAATGGCAACCCCTAAATACAACACCATTTTGCTGATTAGGGTCAATGAAAAACTGGGTGGTATGGTTAGCAAACGCACAAAACTTCCTGAGTTGCGTTCTTTTACAATATTGCCCCCCAAAGAAACAACCATAAAAAACATTGCAAAAATTGACCAAGCCGGAACGTTGTGTTGTGTGGCGTTTGGAACCACAGCTGTTTTGCCGTTGATAGATGCTTGCTTGGCAACAATAGCCGTTTGTTCGCCTGTCATTTTACTTGCAATGTGCTCTGGAATTGCATCATAGCCCATTTCTTTAAACAACTTGCGCAACAATACTTGATTTTCCATCCCAGAAAGTAGCGTTTGCAAGTTGGTTTTTAGTGTGTATTGATAATTTTCTTGCAATACGGGGTCGAAATAAACAATTAGATTAGTTATGGTGGTGCTTTCGGCTGCCTTCACAGAATCTTCACTCATGCCAAATTCAACTAAAATAAGTTTGGTAACGTTGCCCGAATTGTTTTCAATAGATGCTGAAAAATGGGTCGGAATATAAATACTAGCCAATTTTCCGTCGGTGATGCCTTTTTGTTGCAACGCTTTTTCGGATAAACGATTGTTTTTTTCAACGATAAACGTTCCCGATTTTTCCAACATTTTCACAAGTGTATCACCCAATGTACCCTTGTCATGATTGGCAACTATAATTTCCAATTGATTATTGTTCACAATTTTAAAGGCGCTATCCTGCACCAGCGTAATGATAAAAACAAGCACAACAGGCATGGCATACATCAAAAGCAAGCCCACTTTGTCGTGTACCAACAATTGCAGTTCTTTTATTAATGTTGCCCTCAATTTTCTCATGAATCGCGCAATTCTTTTCCTGTTAATTGAATCAATAATTGTTCTAAATCAGTCACCATGTATTGTTGTTTTAATGCTTCCATAGTTCCGTTGGCAATGATTTTTCCCTTATCGAGCAAAACCAACCGATCACAAAACTGTTCAGATTCTTTCAAATGGTGCGAAGTAAAAACGATAGTTGTTCCATTTTTATTCAGTTCTTCCAACAATTGGTCAATCGCATATTTGCTTTGCACATCCACCCCAACAGTTGGCTCGTCTAAAAACAACACTTTAGGATTGTTTAATATTCCAATGGCTAAATTAATTCTGCGTTTCATTCCACCAGAAAAAGTAGAAAGCAATTGGTAGCGAAATGCTGAAAGGCCTAATTTTTCTAGTAACAAGTCAATGCGTTGATTCAATTCATTGGTTGGAATTCCATACATTTTACCGAAATAAATCAAATTTTGTTGTGCCGATAACTCCGGATAAAATGCAAAATCTTGAGGCACATATCCAATGAAGGGCAATGCGTCTTTGCAGGTGAGTTTTTTTCCATCAATGTGATAGTAAATACTGCCCGAGGATGGTAATACGATACCACACAACATAGCCATTAAACTGGTTTTTCCAGCTCCGTTTGGACCAAATACACCTAGTTTTTCACCTTCAACAATGTTCAATTGCACTTCATCAACAGCGTTTACCTTACTGTTTTTGTACTTTTTGGCCAATGCTTGTATGTGGATAATGTCTTGCAAGTGAAATAAAAAAGCGAAGATAATAATATTTAAAAAAGGTGTGTTTAAATTTTGGAATGGAGAATTGAATTTGTAGAAAATTTCAAAAATAACCACCAACTTTTCAATGGGTTGATTTTTTTATTATTTTTGATTGAATACAAAACGCTATTTATGATAAAACATATGATTTTGGTGGCTTCTATTTTATGTTGCACAACAGGAGTCTATAGCCAAGAAGACGTCAAAGTACTTTCTCAAACAGAAGTTGAACAACTCAAAACACAAATGCCTTTGGCTGCTGAAACAGCCTATAACGAAGGGATTTTAGCATTTCAAGCAAAAAATTACACGGTTGCTGCAGAAAAATATTCGGCAGCTATCAATGCCTATCCAGCGTTTGAAATGGCATTTTACAACCGTGGTTTGTGTTACGAGGCACTCAAAAATAACGATAACGCCTTAGCTGATTTTCAAAAAGCAGTTGAATTAAATCCCAATAATTCCGATGCGCTGTATAAATTGAGTTCCATGTATGATGCCACTGGAAATAAAGAAAAATCAGAAGAATATTTGAACAAAGCAATTGCCGTTAACCCCAAAAATACACAAGTGTTGTACAAACGTTCTACGAATTACTTTATGCAAAAAGAATACGATAAAGCATTAGCTGATTTGAACGAAATTATACTACTTGATCCATCCAATGCCTTTGCATACAACGATCGCGGTAGTGTTTACAAATTGCAAAACAAAATAGACGAAGCCATTGCCGATTATAAAAAAGCAACCTTATTGGATAAATCATTGGTTATTGCACATAACAATTTAGGTTCAGCTTATCGCAAAAAAGGACAATTTGACTTAGCTATCAAGGCTTTTGATGCTGCAATTGCGTTGGATAAGCAATTTTATCTTGCCTACAACAATAGAGGTTTTGCACGTTTTGAAAAAGGTGATTTTGATGGAGCTATTGCCGATTTTGATTTAACTATAGCACTAAAAAATGATTATGCAGCAGCGTATAACAACAAAGCATCTGTTTATCTGAAACAAGAAAAATGGAACGATGCTGTGAAAATGTGCGATAAAGCCATTCAGCTCAATGCAGAATTAGGAAGTGCCTACTATAATCGTGGAATAGCCTATGAAATGTTGCGCAACCCTAAACAATCTTGTCAAGATTGGTCAAAAGCAGCTGAATTGGGAATAGAAGCAGCCAATTCTTATTATTCAAACAGCGAGTGTTATAAATTTTAATCAACTATTTATGAAACAGATATTTTCACTATTTATAGCAGCAATCATTAGTACTTCATTGTTTGCGCAAGATATTCCATTTGATAAAAGTGCATTTAAAGACAATAAAGACGGATTAAAAGAAGCGTTGAAAAACATAAAGGCAGGTGATGAATTTTACCTTCAACAACCATTTGCCGATTATAAAGCTGCAATGCCCTTTTATGAAAAAGCATACAATTTTAACCCCAACAATGCCGAGTTGAACTATAAATTGGGCGTTTGTAACATTCACACCAATTTCAGAACGCGTGCATTGCCTTATTTTGAAAAAGCATACAACTTAAATCCGTTGGTGAGTGCTGATGTAAAATACTACATCGGGCAAGGTTATCAATTGTTGCAAAAGTGGGACGAAGCCATTAAAAATTACAATGAATTTGCATCAAAGAACGCTGGAACTCCCAATTCTGATCCTGAATTGCTTAAATCGGCAACCAAGAAAATTCAAGAATGTAAATCGGGTAAACAGTTAGAGAAAAAAACAATTCGTGTGTTCATCGATAACATGGGAAACAACATCAATACCGAATATCCTGAATATTGTATGATTATGAATGCCGACGGATCGGAAATGTATTTTACTTCCAGAAGAAACACCAGTACTGGCGGACTAACGGATGCCATTAACGGTGGATATTTTGAAGATATTTTTCATTCAAAAAGCGTAGGTGAATCGTGGTCAAAAGCAACAAATGTGGGTGAACCTATCAACACCAAAGGACACGACGCAACGGTGGCTTTGAGTCCAGATGGATCTAAAATGTTGGTGTACATTGACGATAATGGAGATGGAAACCTTTATGAAAGTGTACGCAAAGGTGATGTGTGGAGCAAACCTAAAAAAATGGACGACATCATTTGTTCTCCTTACCACGAATCATCGGCTTGGTATAGCAACGATGGAAAACGATTGTATTTTGTCTCTAGTCGCCCATTGCCTGGAAGCAAAGATAAAATGGAAAAAGACAGAGATATTTACTACGTAACTTGGAATGCAGAAAAGCAAAAATGGGACAATCTTGTACGCTTGCCAGATAACATCAATACACCTTATGATGAAGACGGATTGTTTGTTCACCCTGACGGTAAAACCATTTATTTTTCATCCAAAGGCCACAATTCAATTGGTGGATACGATATCTTTTCAACTGAATTGAGACCCGATGGAACGTTTAGCGACCCTATCAACATTGGTATGCCAGTGAATACGCCCGATGATGATGTGTTTTTTGTACTTTCTGCATCGGGGCGTTATGGCTACATGACTTCGTTTCGTGAAGATGGAAAAGGTGAAAAAGACTTGTATAAAATCACGTTCTTAGGTGATGAAAAACAACCAATTTTGAATTCAGAGGATATTTTATTGGCCGGTTTGAATCAAGTAGTGGTTGAAAAACCTGTAGAACCAATTGTATCCAACAGAAGAGGTGAATTGGCTATTTTGAAAGGAACTATTTATGATGATAAAACCAAACAACCGTTGTTCGCAAAAATTGAACTCATCGACAACGTAAAAGGTGAAAAATTAGCAGAATTTGACTCCGATCCAGTTAACGGACGTTTCTTGGTATCATTACCAGCTGGAAAAAACTACGGTATTGCCGTTAAAGCAGATGGTTACTTGTTTCACTCAGAAAACTTTGACATTCCAAAAGGAGCAGATTATCAAGAATACAACAAAGATGTGTACATGAAGAAAGTTGAAGTGGGACAAGTCATTGTCTTAAAAAATATTTTCTACGATTTAGCTAAATATTCATTGCGTCCCGAATCAAAAACAGAGTTGGACCGTTTGATTAAATTGTTGAACGATAACCCAACGATTAAAATTCAAATCAGCGGACACACGGATTCTCGTGGATCTGATGAAATGAACAAAGAACTTTCGCGCAATAGAGCCAAAGAGGTGGTTACCTATTTAGTGAAAGCAGGAATTCCTGAAAGCCGTTTAAAATACGAAGGTTACGGAGAAGATATGCTCATCCACACCGATGCTGAAATTGCAAAATTGAAAACAGAAAAAGAAAAAGAAGCGGCGCATCAAGAAAACCGTCGTACGGAGTTTAAGATTATTGCAAAATAATTGAACTTAAATAATAAATTAATCGGATGGTAACTGTGTTTATCATCCGATTTTTTGTAATTTTGCATCCAAACCATGCGCAACAATAATCTATTGTAGCATGAAGTTAAGTGTTCAAAAAGTAGCGAAAAAACGCGTAGTTATTATCGGAGGAGGTTTCGGAGGATTAGAACTTTCTCAACAATTATCAAAATCAAATTATCAAGTCGTATTAATCGACAGAAACAATTATTACCAGTTTCAACCATTGCTCTATCAAGTGGCAACGTGTGGTTTGGAATCGTCGTCCATTGTTTTTCCGTTTAGAAAAATATTTCATGGCGTTAAAAACTTCCATTTCCGCCTTTCAAACGTGGATTTAATTCTACCAGAAGAAAATAAAATACAAACTGGTTTGGGCGAGTTGGAATACGACTACTTAGTTTTGGCAACCGGTGCTGGCAACAACTTCTTTGGCAACAAAAACATTGAAAAATATGCCTTGCCAATGAAAAGTTTGAATGAATCATTGCACTTGCGCAACGTGATTTTAGAACGTTTTGAGCAAGCTCTAAGTGCTCCTGAAAACGAACAAGAAGGTTATTTAACGTTTGTTGTGGCTGGTGGCGGACCAACTGGAACCGAATTGGCGGGAGCATTAGCCGAAATGAAAAGCAACATTCTTCCAAAAGATTATCCAGAATTGGATTTTTCTAAAATGAAAATTGTTTTGGTAGAGGGTGGAACACGCGTGCTTAATGCAATGCATGTAGAATCGAGTGAACGTGCCCACCAATATTTGAAAGATTTGGGTGTAGAAATCATGCTTTCAACATTTGTAGATGATTTTGATGGAAATACCGTTACTTTTAAAGGAGGTGAATCCATCGCTACGAAATCATTGATTTGGTCGGCTGGAATTAAAGGCAACATGATTGACGGTTTGTGCAATGCAGAAGTTTTGCCAGGCAATCGACTTAAAGTCAATGAATTTAACCAAGTTGTAGGTTACTCCACTATTTTTGCAATTGGCGATATTGCGTGCATGGCATCCGATAATTTACCAAAAGGACATCCGCAAATGGCACAACCCGCTATTCAACAAGGACGAAATTTGGCTAAAAACCTAATTGCAATGAGCAACAAACAACCATTGAATGCCTTTAAGTACAATAATTTAGGTTCCATGGCAACCGTTGGGCGCAACAAAGCAGTAGTAGAATTGCCTAAAAAACGTTTTGGCGGATTTTTAGCCTGGGCAACGTGGATGTTTGTGCACTTGCGCTCTATTTTTGGTATTAAAAATAAATGGATTATCTTCATTAACTGGGTGTGGAATTATTTCACCTACAACTCGTCTTTGCGATTAATCATTCGTAGAAAAGATTTTGCACCAGCACATGAAAAAGTTGATGAAAAGGTAGTGCAACTCTAATTTTAGAGGTTTGATTTCATCCTTTTTCAAAGTTTTATTTATTTTTATCGCAATAATCATAAAATTATGGCCGGTTTAAAATTTAGAGTTTTATTAGATTCCAAAGAAAAGGAAGAAGTTTTTAGAGATGTAATCATCCCTGATTCAGCAACATTTGAAGATTTGTATAAAATCTGTATGCAATCGTTTGGCTTTAAAGGCGACCAAATGGCTTCTTTTTATATGTCAAACGATGAGTGGGACAAAGGCCAAGAAGTTACATTGGAAGATATGAATTTTGGCGATGAAAAATCATCTACACCGATGATGAAAAACACCTTGGTTCGTGATTTTATTGAGGCGCCTGATCAAAAAATTATCTTAGTGTACGATTTTATTCGCATGTGGATTTTCTTATTAGAATTGGTAGGCTATGAAAAAGAAACTCCTGCTCAACCAGTAATGGCTTTGGCTGTTGGAACGGCACCACGCGAAGATTCTCGTCAAGGAGAAGACAACGACGGACTTTTTGCTGGTGAATTTGAAGAATTTGGTGAAGACGAGGATGAAGATGAATTTGGCTTCAATGATTTTGATGATGATTATAGCGACGACGATTATTCATCGTTTGAAAATTACGACGAATATTAATCATGGATGCTAAAAATGACCCAATTGGTCAAGCCATTTTAGAATACGCAACCACCAAAAAATCAAGATATATTGTTGTTTCGTCAGATTTATGCGAAGACGATGCCATACCTTCTGCCTATTTGTTTCGCTCCTACAAAGAAATGCCTAATTTGGAAAAAGTGGCGTTGCGTCATTGTTCTGGAAACGTTTTGGACATTGGTGCTGGAGCTGGTTGTCATGCAAAATACTTGCAATCAAAAGGGTTAAATGTTACAGCATTAGAAACATCAGTTGGGGCGGTTAGTTATTTGCAATCAATTGCTATTCCTGCAATCCATTCGTCCATACATACCTACACGGGTGCAACTTATGATACCTTGTTGTTATTGATGAATGGCATTGGATTGGCTGGAAATTGGAGTCAATTGGAATCATTTTTGCTTCACCTCAAAACGTTGTTGGCGTCCAATGGTTGCATTATTTGCGATTCAACCGATATTCAGTATTTATACGAAGAAGAAGATGGTTCCATGTGGATGGATGTTTCGGCAGAATATTATGGCAATTTTAAATTTCAAATGCGCTATAATGACCATCAAACAGAATGGTTTGATTGGTTGTATGTGGATTTTGATCGTTTGTCAAAAGTGTGCAAAAACGTTGGTTTGGCAATAGAATTGCTTTATGAAGATGAAAGTCATTATTTAGTAAAATTAAGCAATTTATGATAAGAAAATTGGCAGTGGTTTTAATGTTTTGGATGAGTTTTTCTTCCTTGTTTGGGCAATATTTAACCGATTTCCCAACAACTTCCAATGCTTTATTGTGGAAAATTGAAGGGAAAGACGTAAAAAAAGACGCCTATATCTTTGGAACCATTCATTTAATTGACAAAGACAAATTTTATTTTCCTGCATCGTTGCAAAAAATTATAAACTCTAGTAAACAAGTAGTTTTAGAAATTGCACAGTTGGATCAAGCGGAGGTTTTTAATCATATTTTTTTGAAAAAAGGAACTGTTTTGGAGTATTTTAACCCCGAACAGCAAGATTCTTTGTTGCAATGGGCTCATACACAATTACAGGTTGATTCTGCTCAATTCATGCTTTCTTACCTTAAAATGAAACCGTTTGTTTTGGTGCAGTTGGCAACCCAAAAAGAGTTGGTAGATAAAACAAAATCCTACGATATGACCATCCAACAAATGGCCAATGAGCAAAAAATATCAACTGTTGGACTTGAAACTGTAGCTGAGCAAATGGCAATTTTTGATAACATGGACACCCTGACACAACGCAATATGGTGATGGAATTTATTCGTCATCCCGAAGGACAATTAGAACAACTCGAAAAAATGTATGCCATTTACCTTCAACAAAATGTGGATGCTATGTTTCAATTTATTGATGAAGACAAAAGCAGCATGATGGACGCTCAAAATGAATTATTGGACGAACGCAATCAAAAGTGGATTCCAAAAATTGAAACACTCATAAAAAGCAAACGCACATTTATTGCTGTGGGTGCTGGCCATTTGGGTGGTAAAAATGGCGTTTTGCGTTTATTGGAAAAGAAAGGTTATAAATTAACACCAATTCATCTATAAGTTTTTATATTTGAAGCATGAAAAAACTCATTTATTTCCTATTACTAGCCTTATTGGTAACATCTTGTTCAACGTACAGCGATGAAGAATTACAGGCATTTGATAAGAAAATTGCCACATATGTGAAAAAACACAACTTGAAAATGACCAAGTCAGATTCAGGAATGTATTATCAAATTCATGAAAAAGGTAGTGGTGATTCTATCAAAGCAAACGCAATGATTAGCACCATTTACACCGGACGTTTATTGAATGGAAAAGTATTTGACCAAACCAAAGAACCTGTAGAATTGCAATTAAATCAACTAATTATGGCTTGGCGCGAGTTAGCTTTTTATATTCGCGAGGGTGGAAAAGCAACTATCATTGTGCCACCACAAGTAGGCTACGGTTCTCGCTCTATGCCTGATATTCCGAAAAATTCCATTTTGATTTTTGATATTGAGGTTTTAGCCACTTATTAATTTTCTCAGCTTTTTAAAAAGCTAGACTTTCTTGTTTTATAACTTTTTATTGTTGGAAACTGTTGTAAGAAGTTAAAAATGATGATGGGAGTTTCATTATTTTTGAACTTATGATACAAACAAACGTTGATATTTCGAGTTTTACCACTTTTGGATTGCCCGCACGTGTAAAACAATTTGCAACTTTTTCTTCGGTTGATGAGTTGAAGCAATTGTTGCAACAAAAGCCAGAAAACACCCCGCTAATGTTGTTGGGTGGTGGTAGCAATGTGCTTTTTACACAAGATTTTGATGGACTTTTGCTCAAAAATGAAATCATGGGTTTTGAAATCGTTGAAAAATCAGGCGATGATGTGTTGGTGAAAGCAGGAGCAGGTGAAAATTGGCATTCTTTTGTAATTCGCACCATCAACTTAAACTTGGGCGGATTGGAAAACTTATCGTTGATTCCAGGAAGTGTGGGTGCGAGCCCTATGCAAAATATTGGAGCCTATGGCAGAGAAATAAAAGATGTTTTTCATTCATTAGAAGCCTACCATCTTCCAACGGGAGAAATTCATACGTTCAACAACCAACAATGTGGTTTTGGCTATCGCGAAAGTGTGTTTAAACGCCAGTTCAAAAATCAATACGTAATTGTGAGTGTAACTTATCAATTGACTAAAAAACACCAACTCAATACCAGTTATGGCGCCATTAATGAGCAATTGCAAGCAATGGGAATTGAAAATCCAACCATCAAAGATGTGAGTAATGCCGTTATTGCCATTCGCAGTAGCAAATTACCCAATCCAAAAGAAATTGGCAACGCGGGTAGTTTTTTTAAAAATCCGGTGATAGAAAAACAATTGTACAATCAATTGGTGGCAAACTATCCCGATATGCCCAACTATCCTGTGGATGAACTGCATGTAAAAGTACCTGCAGGTTGGCTCATTGAAAAAGCAGGTTGGAAAGGCAAAACATTTGATAACTATGGTGTGCACAAAAATCAAGCGTTGGTATTGGTTAATTATGGTGGCGCAACGGGTAAACAAGTGTTTGAACTTTCAGAAGCCATTATTGCCGACATTCAATCCAAATTTAACATTGCGTTGGAACGTGAAGTGAATATTATTTAGTAGTTTTAATAAGTTAAAAATCAATTCAACTAAATAATATGAAAACAAAACACCTTTTATTAGTACTTGTAGCTTTCATTCTTGCTGCATGTTCCAAAGAAATTACTACACCAGACGAGCAATCAAAATTAATTTTTGGCAAATGGAGCTTAAATCACATTTCTGGTGGATATAGTGGTGCAGGTGAGGAAGTAACAGATGTGAGAGAAGTTGAATTTCTTTCCAATGGGAAATCAAAATGGTATGTTAATAGCAATATAGACCATAAAGCAAAATTTACACTTAAAAAAGTCAACAACATGTTTGGTGAAAACCAACTTGAAATTGATTATGCTGGAGATGGAAAAATCAATCACACCGTTTTTGAACTGTCAGATCATGATTTAGTCCTAAGTGAAAATGCTTATGATGGCTATACATACCATTATAAAAGAATGAGTAATTAAGTGTTACAAAATTCATTTTCTGAGTTATTTAATAAAAAAATATGAAGCAACTTTTATTTTTCCTTTTCTTGATTTTTGTTGGAACAACCACTGCACAAACAGAAGCTTTGTCGCCAGTTGAACGTGCCTATTTGTTTCACATCGTTAAAAAAAGTCCGATTTTAAACGATAACATTGGTCGCTATTTTGACTACACAGGAGAAGAAATAAAATTTGCGAATGGAAATATTAATTACGATTCATTGGAAAGCGTTATCATCAATCAACCAGAATTGTTGGTGATACATACAGCAGAAATTGCAAAATCTACCAAAGGTATTTTAGCCGAAGCAGCTAATAAAACGGCCATTTGGGAACTCAATAAAATGTTGTTGGCAAAACGCACCAAGGATGCTCTTTTTGAAACTTATAAACCTAGATATGCTGAATTTGAGGCGATTTTGCTACAATATATGCCATCTTCGGTGCTCAACGATGAACAAAATGGGTTGCATGGGCGCATGGACAATGTGTTAAACCCAAGTTTGTCGCTTGACGATAAAGTGGCACAGTTGAGCTCGTTCCGTAAAATGTCAAACGATGATGCGTTGTTAGTCATCAAAGGTATTTCCAAGGCGATTAATGAATATGTGGAAAAACGCACCAAAGAAATTTTTGTGTATTTGGGTGGCGATTATACCACTTTTAGAAATGTTTTAACAGCAGTTGGTGATGGTAGCATCACTTCTGGGTTGTTAGAAGAACGTGAAAAAGACGAAAAAGGAAGGTGGAATAAAGGATTGCCACGTGCCATTGGCTTGTTTCCGTATGAAGTGTATCTAACCAAACCAACTTCTAAAAAAGAACAAGCTAAAATTGAACCCTATCGTTTCACTACAACCGATTTAAAAACAGTGGGAGAGAACCGAGCAACCAATTTGCATTTTGATGTGTGGGGATACAATGCTAAAAAACAAACAACGGTGGTGATAGAAAAAAATGGAAAAACCTACCATTTGTTTGGTTCAAACGAAACACGTTTTCTTTCGCCAGATAGTACTTTTTCATCCGGAGAGACATTTCAAAGCATCATCAATAAGTTGGAGTTTGATATGATTGCCAAAATTACCGAAAAAATTGAAGGGAAACGAGGTTATGATTATTGGATTGAAACTTATACTCAGAAAAAAAGAGAAACAGAATTAAAAATTGTAAAATCAGAGAAAAGCTACTCAGATTTGGGCTACAGTCCCATTACCACTTCCAGCAAACCATCAGCAAAAGTAAAAAAAGCAAAAAAACGCGCTATTAAAGCAGGTGTTGGAGCCGATAATTGGGATGCAGCACCTACAACCGATGCCGGAAAAAAACAAAAAGGCAAAGGGCAGCAAACTATTGTGGATTTGTACAACCAATTTGATTGGTATAAAGCCAAAATCAAAGAATTGGAAAAAGAAAAACAAGAAGCTATAGATTTACGTGCACGCTACCAATTACGTTTGAGTGAATACAAACAACAAATGGGTTATAATTGGGTTCCGTTTACAGTCAACAATGGCTTGTACACCTTTGCAGATTCTGCAACGTTTGATTTATACACCCAAGAATTTCAATTTCCACCTTCTGATAAAGTAGAAGATTTTGAAGTGCGGTTGATTGCTATTCCCGATTCACCATTGTCGTCCAATGCAGATGAGGTTATGTTGCACTTATCGCTGGTTGATTCAAAACCCAATTACAATGCACGCATTCAGTTGACGTTAGTTGATCAATTTGAATCCGATAAATATGTGCTTGACAACCCTTTGTTTTCACAAAAAGACAGTATTTCGGTGCGACAATTTTTTGAAGCGATGTTGGATAAAGAAAAAGCATTTAAAATCATTGCACGTGGACAAGGAATAGGGAAGTGGAATGGTGTGCAGGTTGTAAAAGACCTTGCGGAAAACGAAAAATCTACCTATTCATCTGTCAGCAAAGAAGACGAGCAATACAAACGTTTGCGCCTCAGTGAAGTGTTGATAAACATTGAGCGCGATATTGTTGTGGAGGTTAATTCATACACCGATCCTGTTAAATCCAATTTCAAGGCACCTAATGCTGCGGTTGAAAGTTTGAAAAACCAATACAAACTCTCTAATAACGAGGTGTTGAGCGTATATCGAACAGCTACCATTTTACGAAAACTACGCGAAGAATTGAATGTGTTGGCAGGTTTGTATCTGAAAAGGGAAGAAGCCAAAATCGTTATTGATAAATTCAATCGCCAGCTAGAAAAACAAAAAATTAGCGTCGGCAAAGTTTCCATCAAATTAGGAGATTTGTAAAAGTCATTGATTAAAATGTAGTGATAATTGATTGAAATAGTGTAAAAGTTGTTTTCTATTTTCCTATATTTGACCTTCTAATAAAATCGGAAATGAAAAATAGCTTAATACTTGCTTTGTTGGCAGTTGTTTCTATCGTTTTTACGTCGTGTAAAGATAAAATAAATTTAGTTGGTCAAGGTGTAGAATCTGCCGTTGTTATTGGTGTTTTAGATCAAGCTGATACAACGCATTACATCAAGATTACTCGTACATTTATTGGTGACGGACAAACAAGTGCTGTTGATATTGCAAAAATTTCTGATTCGTCTTATTTTGATAAAGTTGAAGTAACCATAAAAGAAATTCTTTCAAATGGTTCGGTAGGTAGAACGTTTGTTTTAGACGAGCGCATTTTGCACAACAAAACTACAGATGGAGCTTTTTATGCACCCGATCAAAAAGTGTATGCGTTTGATACCCCAGCCAATCAACCGTTGTTAGAAGATGCACGTTACCAAATGACTGCAAAAATTGATGATGGAAGAATTGTAATCACTGGTGAAACAAAATTAGTGAGCGGAATTACTGTATCCAACGTTGGAAACACCAATTATGCGATTAAATTAACGCAATCTGGAAGTAGTTTGGGACAATATGCTAATCAATCTATTCAAGTTTCAAATGTTGGTTCTTCATACAAATTAAATGCTAGAGTAAGATTTGATTACCGTGAATTTACCACTGGATTGTTAGATTCAACCGATCATTCTATTTGGTTTGAATTGGGTGAATACGATGTGCAACCAGGTGCTAGCAGCTCACAAACGTTTACATTTTCGGGTGAAACGTTTTACAAAACATTGGCCGAAAAAATTCCAGTTTCAGCATCTATTGAAAAAAGAATTAATACTGGATTTGAGTTCTTCTTTACAGGAGCGAGCAGTGAATTATCTAACTATATCGAAGTTAACAAACCGTCATCATCTTTAGCACAAACAAAACCTACGTTTACCAACTTGAAAATTACAGAGGGGCACAACGTAATTGGTATTTTGGCAGCTCGTCAAACAGTGCGTTATTACAAACCAGCAACAGCTGCATCAAGCATCGTTCAAACATTGGATAAAAAATCGCGCAGAGAATTGTGCATAGGTCCAAAAACAGGAAATTTAAGTTTTTGTTCGCGCCACGTAGCAGATCAAGCGCCTGTGCAAGAAACATGGTATTGTAACTAATTGAAATGGATGAACGCATTACCCTTTTTGTTGATGTAATTTTACCACTTCCTGTTCATAGGGAATTCACCTATCGTGTTCCATTTGAACTGAATGAAAATATCCAAGAAGGCGTTCGTGTTGTTGTTCCGTTCGGAAAATCAAAGTTTTATACAGGTGTTGTAACCAAGGTGCATTCCAATGTGCCTAGCGATTATACCGCCAAATATGTGGAGCACATTTTAGATGAAGCCCCCATTATCAATGGTAATCAATACGTTTTTTGGAAATGGATTGCTAAATATTACATGGCGCCAATTGGTGACGTGCTTAATGCTGCTTTGCCTGCCAATTTTAAACTGGCAAGTGAAACAAAAGTAGTGTTGCACCCCGATTTTGATGCTCAACTTGAATTGGCAGAACGTGAATTGGAAATCGTTGAAACCTTGGAAGTTCGAGAAGAGTTGACACTCAAAGAATTATCGGAAATATTATCGATTAAAAATGTGCAACCTCTTGTAAAACGAATGATAGATAAATGCATTGTTATTACCCAAGAGGAGCTTAATCAAAAATATACGCCAAAAAAAGAAAGTTTTGTTGCCATCAACCCTGTTTTTTCGGAAGAAGAACTCAATGATGTGCTAACAACACTTGAAAACAATAAAAGCAAAGCATCGCAATTTGATGGTTTGTTATTGCTCTTAAAATTGCAAGCCGATAATAAAGAAGCCTATATTCCAAAGAAAAAAGTATTGGAAGAAGGAATGTCGGCCTCTACGTTGAATACGTTGGAAAAAAACGGCTACATCGTTATTGAAAAATTGGCTGTTAGTCGCCTTAAATCAATTGATTCAACCGATAAAGCCATCAAAGAGTTGTCAGAAGATCAGCAAAAGGCCTTCTTGCAAATTAAGCAATCGTTTGAAAGTCATTTTGTTACGTTGTTGCATGGAGTTACAGGTTCTGGTAAAACAGAAATCTACATGAAACTCATTAAAGAACAATTGGAAGCAGGTAAGCAGGTGTTGTTTTTATTGCCCGAAATTGCGCTAACTACACAATTAATTCAGCGACTTTCCATTTATTTTGGGGAGTTAATTGGAGTTTATCATTCTAAGTTCAATCAAAATGAACGCGTTGAAATATGGAACAATGTTTTAGAAAACAACCCTACTAAATTTCGATTAATTGTAGGTGCACGTTCATCTATTTTCTTGCCGTTCAACAATTTAGGGTTGATTATTGTTGATGAAGAACACGAAAGTTCATTCAAACAATACGATCCATCACCTCGATACAATGCCCGTGATGCGGCGTTGGTGTTGGCAAAAATTCACCATGCAAAAGTTTTGTTAGGTTCGGCAACACCCGCCATGGAATCGTATTACAATGCACAAACAGGCAAATATGGCTTAGTAGAGCTCAACAAGCGTTTTAGTGGTGTTCAATTGCCCGAAATTCTTTGTGCCGATATGCGAAAAGCGCGCAGACAAAAGAGTGTGCAATCTGATTTTTCACTATTTTTATTAGATGAAATCAAAGAAACGTTAAAGAACAACAAGCAAGTCATCTTGTTTCAAAATAGACGCGGTTACACCCCTATGTGGATGTGTGAAATATGTAATTGGACGCCTAAATGTGTTAACTGCGATGTTTCGTTGACCTATCACAAACACACCAATTCGTTAAAATGCCATTATTGCGGTCACTTGCAAGCTCCCATGGGAACGTGTAGCGCATGTGGAAGCACACGCATAAAAATGTTGGGATTTGGAACAGAAAAAATTGAAGACGACTTGCAAATTATTTTGCCCAATGCCGTCATTCAACGTTTGGATTTAGACACTACCCGAAGCAAAACAGCTTATGAAACCATATTGAACGATTTTGGTGAAGGAAAAATCAATGTGTTGATTGGAACACAAATGGTTTCAAAAGGGTTGGATTTTAAGAATGTTGCTTTGGTTGGGATTCTAGATGCCGATATGATGTTGAACCGTGCCGATTTTAGAGCATTTGAACGTAGTTTCCAACTTATGTCACAAGTGGCAGGTCGTGCTGGTCGCGATAAAGAACGTGGGAAGGTTATCATCCAAACAGGCGATCCCGAACATTGGGTCATTCAAAAAGTGCATCAACACGATTACATAGGTTTTTATAAGCATGAACTCATTGAACGCAAAAATTTCTTCTACCCACCTTATTACAAGATTATTTACATCTTGTTGAAACACAAAGATGAACATGTGCTCAATAGGGGAGCAGAAGAATTTTCACGAGCCTTGCGAGCTGTGTTTAAAGAGCGTGTGTTGGGACCTGAGTTTCCATCCATCAAGCGCATACAGAATTTTTACCTCAAGCAAATTATCTTGAAGATAGAACGCGATGCACCAGACGCTCAAGTTAAAGATAAAATCAGCGAGTTATTGGATAACTTTTTAAGTCATGCCGATAATAAATCCATCAAAGTTGTGCTGGACATAGATCCTGCTTAGCCCAAATAAGTTTTTAGCATTTTGCTACGTGCTGTATGGCGTAAACGACGAATAGCTTTTTCCTGAATTTGACGTACACGTTCACGAGTTAAATCAAAACGATCGCCAATTTCTTCCAACGATAAAGGAGCTTTTCCGTTCAAGCCATAAAACAAACGCACCACATCCCCCTCACGCGAAGTTAGTGTTGAAAGCGAGCGTTCAATGTCCTTGCGCAATGACTCTACTTTTAGCGAGTCGTCAGGAGCTGGCAATGCATCGTTTGTCAATAAATCATACAAACTAGACGAAGATTCATCGCCTTCTACCAATTGCGCATCCATCGACACGTGGCGGCCTGAGTTAATCATAGATTGACGCACATCGTTAACCGTATAGTCTAAATGTTCAGCCAATTCCTCAATTGTTGGTGGGCGTTCATACTTTTGTTCCAATTCTGAAAAAGCACGGTTGATGCGGTTAATATTTCCCACTTTATTAAGCGGTAAACGCACTATTCTAGCTTGTTCTGCCAATGCTTGCAAAATGGATTGACGAATCCACCATACGGCATAGGAAATAAATTTGAATCCACGCGTTTCATCAAATCGTTCGGCAGCTTTTATTAAGCCCATGTTGCCTTCATTGATAAGGTCGGGTAAAGATAATCCCTGGTTTTGATACTGCTTGGATACCGAAATAACAAAACGTAAATTAGCTTTGGTCAAACGTTCTAATGCCGCTTGATCGCCATCTTTAATACGTTTTGCCAGTTCCACCTCTTCTTCGGGTGAAATCATTTCTACTTTGCTAATTTCTTGCAAATACTTGTCCAACGAGGCGGTTTCACGGTTGGTTACCTGTTTTGTAATCTTAAGTTGTCTCATAGTTAAGTGGTTTTTTAGAAGTCTTTCAATAATAATACGCTTAAGTTAGTAATTAAGTTGCTTGTAAACAATTAAAAATCAATAAATTTGCAAATAATTTTGTTTGTTTAAATTTTAACACAATTAAAGTTGCACTAATGTATATGAAAGTCACAGTTAGTTGCTTTGTTATTTTCTATTTGTTAGAATTTATTACTTTTATACATTATTTTAATTCATTTTTTACATTTTGTTATGAAAAATAGCTTCTTTGTTCTGTTTGTTGTATTCTGTTTATTTTCTATCTCATCTGTTTGGGGACAAAAAAAAGTGATTGATCATCAAGCTTTTGACCAATGGAAAACCTTGAAAAGTGAACAGATTTCAAAAAGTGGCAATTATGTTACCTATGAAATTCAACCTTTAAAAGGAGATGGGTATTTGTATTGGTACAATACTAAAGAAAATCGTTTGGATTCGGTAATTCGAGGAACAAAAGCGCAATTTAGTTCGGATGAAAATTATTTGATTTTTACCCTAGAACCTGGTTATGACACGTTGAGAAAAGTGGAATTAAACAAAGTAGATAAGAAAAAATGGCCCAAAGATTCACTTGCTATTTATTCATTTTCAACTAATAAAACAGAAAAAATTGCCAACATTAAAAGTTTTCAGTTGAATGAAAAACATGCATGGCTTGGTTATTTGAGTAACGATAATAAGTTAAAAGACACTTCGACTGCTAAAAAGAAAAAAAGTAAGAAAAAAACACCCGAAAAGAAAGAACCTAAATCGGACGGAACGGTGTTAACGGTCAGAAATTTGGAAAACAATAAAAACTATACGTTTAAAAATGTTACCAGTTACCAATTTTCAGAAAAAGGCGAGTTGTTGGCTCTGGTTCAAAATCAAAATGATACGACCATTTTATCAGTGGTTGATTTAAACGAAGGTAAAATTGATATCGTTCAAAACTTTTTTAAGGCAATTGAAGGTGTTACATTTGATAAACAATTATCCAGATGTTTGTTTTTAGCATCGTCGGATACCACCAAAACCAAAATTTTTAAATTATACAACTATACACTTTCCAATTGTGAGTTAAACGTTCTTATTGATACCACATCGCAGCAAATGCCTAAAGGAATTACAGTTTCGCAGTATAAAACGCCCGAATTTTCTAAATACAACAACGGTTTTTATTTTGGTGCTTATGCTGTTCCGCAACCCGAAAAGAAAGACACGCTTTTGGAAAGTGAGAAAGTAAAATTGGATATTTGGACCTATAACGAACCTGAATTGCATACACAACAATTAAATAATTTGCAAAAAGATTTGAAAAAAGCCTATTGGTTTTATTACGATTTGTCAACCAATAAAGTGGTGCAGTTGGAAAATGATACACTAGATTTACAAGCTGATTTTAAAGATTTGCAACAATATGCTTTGGTGAGTAACAGTCGCCCGTATGCGTTAAGTTCCATGTGGGATATATCAGGAAAACGCGATTATTACCGTATTAACTTGCAAACAGGTGCCACACAACTCATTAAAAAAGGGGTTGCCAACTCAATTCGTTTATCACGAAAAGGCGATTTGTTTGTTTATTTCCAAAGTGAAGATGCTAATTATTATGTTGTAGATTTAGAGAAGAATACAGCTGATTGTATAACCTGTTCTGAAAAAAATCGTACGTGGACAAATGATAAAAACGGAATGCCTATGGACGATGAGCCATTGGGAAATTTGGGTTGGAACAAAGCTGGAACGCATTTATTCTTAAAAGAGAAAAACGATTTTTTTGCATATGATTTTTCAAATAACACGTTGATTAATCTGACAAATAACGAAGGTGTGAAGCATAACATTGAGTTTGATGCAGCTCGTTTTCAAACAGATTCTAATTATGTGGAGTTGGACGAAATCTATCTTTTGGGTATAGAAAAATCTACTAAAAGTGCACATTTCTACACTTTCAAGGAGGATAAAATGCAAAAACAAGGTGTTTGGGATGCTAAAATTACCAGTGTAAAAAAAGCAAAAGACAACACTTCAATGATTATCCGTAAAATGAATGTGCATGATTATCCAGAGGTGTTTTTAAGTGATAATTCTTCCAACGATTGGAAGCAAATTTCTGTCACTAATCCACAACAAGTCAATTACAATTGGGCAACGGTTGAACTTATTTCGTGGAAATCATACAAAGGAATTGATTTGCAGGGATTGGTCTATCGTCCAGAAAATTTTGATTCCACCAAAAGGTATCCGTTATTGGTTTATTTCTACGAAATGTATTCAGACGATTTACACAATCATTATGTTCCAAAACCAACAGCATCCATCATTTTTCCAACCGAATATGCATCGGCAGGATATGTTGTATTTATTCCAGACATTCGCTATGAACCTGGTCATCCAGCCAAAAGTGCTTATGACTGTATTATGAGCGGAACAGATGCTGTGTTAAAAAAGTTTCCACAAATAGATGCTTCACGTATGGGCTTGCAAGGTCAAAGTTGGGGTGGTTACCAAACTGCACAATTGATTACAATGACCAATCGTTACAAGGCTGCCATGGCTGGAGCACCAGTTTCAAACATGTTTTCGGCTTATGGAGGAATCCGCTGGGGTTCTGGGATGAGTCGCCAATTCCAATACGAAAAAACACAAAGTAGAATTGGAAAAACCATTTGGGAAGCCCCCGAATTGTATGTAGAAAATTCACCTGTTTTTCATTTGCCAAAGGTTACAACACCACTGTTGATAATGCACAACGATAAAGATGGTGCTGTTCCGTGGTATCAAGGTATTGAGTTGTTTGCTGGACTCAGACGATTAGGAAAAACCGCTTGGTTGTTGAACTACAACGATGATGATCACAATTTGATGAAAATTCCCAACAGAAGAGATTTAAGCAGACGCATGCGTCAGTTTTTCGACCATTACTTACAAAATCAACCTGCGCCAAGATGGATGGTAGAGGGAATTCCGGCAGTTAAAAAAGAGAAAGAAACACGTTATGAATTGGATTAAATTAAGCTTGATTTCTGTGGTAGTTGGCATTGTTTATTTGAGTTTAATGCCACCCGATGGACCGGTGAAAGTTACGGTTAATGATAAAATTGGGCATTTCATTGCTTACAGTGTTTTAACGATAAACGCTGGTTTATTGGTCAGTTCTAAAAAATGGATTGGAGTTGGTATTTTGGCATTTTTACTAAGTATCTTGTTGGAATTTTTACAACATTATGTTCCTGGTCGCCACACCGATTTTCGGGATTTGATTGCCAACGGAACTGGAGTTGTAATTGGACTAGTGGTTTTAGTTACAATGAGCAAGCAGCTATTGCATCTTTTGCGTAAAATTAAAATTGTGTCCTAATCAAAGATTTGGAGCGAAAAAATAGGCAATCGTTGAAAAATTTCTATCTTGCATTTCCATTCAACAATGAGACTAACGTAAAAGCATGTATAACATAGATTTTTATTCGTTACTGTATAGCCCCATAAATATCATCTCTACGTTGATATTTCTACTCATTATTATTGGGATGATGCTTTTTAAATCGAATAAAATTTCGTTAACAGACCCTAAAAAGGCCAAACTGTTTCGGTTAAATGTTTACCACAAATTGTTGCTTTCGTCTGTTTTTGCGGTTTATTATATTGTGATAATGCAAGGTGGGGATACTTATGCTTATTGGAAATCAACCGAAGCATTTCAAAACCTCATGTTTCACAATTTTGATCATTTTTGGGAGTTGATGACAACACCTCCAACGATGGAAAAATTTCATGGGTATTTTAATTACAAAATTGGCTATCCTATGCGTTTTATCTATGTGGAGGAAGAATCTTTTTTTGTGGTTAAAATTCTGTATATCTTTCGATTACTAACATTAGGGAGTTATTTTGCAACCACTTTCATTTTTGCTTATATAACTGCAAGTGCTTCATGGAAAATCTATGAATTAGTATCCAACATGGGGATATTTAAGAAAAAACTACTTCAATTTTTCATTCTTTTTATTCCATCTGTTGCCTTTTGGGCTTCGGGAATTGCTAAAGATACCATCGTATTGGTTTCCATTTTTTACATGATATGGAGTATTTACAATTTATTGAATCCAAACGAAATGACGGGTAGTAAATTGAAATATTATGTGATTTTATTGTTTTTTGCCATTATTGTTTATAACACACGTCCATTTATTTTGAATGCAATGGTTGTTCCACTTGTGATTATGTATTCAACTGGAATTATCAATAAAATAAAATCATTTGCGATGCTTCGTTTTTTGATTAAAGGCTTTATCTATTCGGCTGTTATTGGTGGTTTTCTCTATTCACTAATTTACATCAATGCCGAACAAATGCTGCAAAATAGTAGTGCACTCAACGAAGCAATGGTTATTCAGCAAGATTTTGCTCAAAATACGGCAACTTATGGTGAAGAAGATAGCAAGCGTTATTCATTGGGAGAAATTGATTACTCTCCATTAGGAATAATTAAAGCAATTCCAGCGTCAATTTTGGCGGGTATTTATCGGCCTTTTTTATGGGAAGCTTTGCGACCTTCATTAATTTTCAATGGATTGGAAAGTATGTTGTTGATTGGCTTATCCATATACTTTTTATTTAACAATCCCCGCAAACAAATGAAAATTATTGGGAAAAATGAAATTTTGATTTTTTCTGTTGGTTTTGTGTTGGTTATAGCCTTCATGGCAGGTTTTACTTCCATTCTTTTTGGTGTATTAGTACGTTTGCGTGCACCTTTATTACCATTTTTTGGATTACTTTTATCGATTGATTGGAAAAAATATGATACTTTAGAAAACGAAGAAACTCAGGAACAATTAAGTGAAAGCTAGCAAAAACATTACGAAAACTACTTTATTGACAATTCTTGCTCAACTACCAGCACATGTATTTGGCATCGTTGCAGGTATTTTTATTACCCGAATTTTAGGTCCAGAAGACAAAGGTTTATTTACCATATTTAATACCAATATCAATCTTTTTATCACCTTATTTGGTTTTACGGTTTCAAATAGCATTATCTATTTTGTAAGTAGTAAAAAAATTGCAGAAGAAAGTATCAAAAGCATTGCTATGTTTATTATCACGCTAACTTTATTGTTTACTCTAATTACACTTGCAATATGGCTCAACACCAAATTTAGCTATTTGTTTATGCCTGATTATAGCATCAACATTATACTGATATTACTTTTTTTGTCAACAATACTTATCACTCAAATCAACCTTATTTTTACAGCTTATTTTCAAGGTATTAAACATTTTAAAATTGTTAATCAAATTTTAATGCTTAATGGTTTTTACAGTTTAATTGTATTTGCTATAGCTTATTTGTTGAACCGCTTTGAGGTGTATTCGGTTGATTTGATAGATGTTATCCTATTGTCCATCTTAGTGCTGTTGATGAATACTGCACATTGGTTGTATTATTATGTGCGGTTGAACAAAAATCTTTTTCGTTTTAACCTGCACTTTGGAAAGGATTTAAAGATTTTTTTAAAATTTACAGGACTCAATCACTTTGCAAATATTTTAATCTTTCTCAACCAACGCATGATTATTTGGTTCATTGCATTTTATTTAGATAATTGGCATTTGGGAGTTTTTTCGGTTGGTATTGGATTGGCTCAATTGCTTTACTTTTTTTCATCGCCCATTTCATTGATTTTAGAATCGTTTTTAAGTGCTCAAAATCAAGAAAAACAAAACGAAACATTTGCCATTTTCTCCCGCTTGATGTTTACCATCGTATTGTTGATTTGCATAGTTGTTTTACTAGTGAGTAGTTATGTTATTCCATGGCTCTATGGAAAAGAATTTTACGATTCGGCAGTTATTTTAAATGTTGTCATCTTTGGAATTTTGCTATCCAGTCATTCATCGTTATTGTCGAGTTTATTTTTAGCAAAAGATAAATTAAAATACAACGTCATTTCCTCTGTTTTTGGCGTGCTAACTACATTAATTACAGCTCCAATTTTTATCCAAAAATACCAATTGATGGGTGCTGCCTATGCGCAATTAGCAACCTACACCATTATTTTTACAGTGCAGTATTATTTTGTAAACAAGCATCTTTTTGGAAACACAAACATTTTCTTTTTAACCAGAAAAGATATTCGTTTTCTTAAGAAACAACTGTTACTTGCAAAGGAAGAACGTAAATAAGCCGTTAACCAATTGCTTTAAAATAGCGGTCTAATACCAAATGATTTTCGATGTCTTGGGTGTGAATTTCCAATAATTTTATTCCAGAATTTTCTGTATAATTGTAAAAATCTGCCATGCAATCAATCATTTCCTCTTCTGAACGTGCAGAAAAATATTCTACACCAAAAGTTTTAGCAAGGTATTGGGCATTAAACTGATGTTTGGCATCAAAATAACGAGCATTTTGTTTTGAATCGCGTGGACCTTTGATAATATTAAAAATTCCACCTCCCCCGTTGTTTATGAGAATAATTCGTAAATTGCTTACTGTATAATTGTTCCACAAAGCATTGCTGTCGTAAAAAAACGATACATCGCCCGTTAACAACACATGTAAATTGGAAGGTTTTGCAAGTGCTGCACCAACTGCTGTAGAAACAGAACCGTCAATTCCCGAAGTTCCTCTGTTGGAGAAATAGGTCATGCTTTGCAACGGATTAAACAACTGACAATAACGCACAATGGAACTATTTGCCATGTGAATGTGGGAACCTTCTGGAATGCAATCCAACGACAATTCAATGGCTTTTAAATCTGAAAAAGGTGCAGTTTCCAAGAATTGCTCAGCTTTTTCTTGCGCTATAAAATCACGTTGTTTCCATTTGCTTCCATAGTTGGACGGAATTAAGTCGCTTTTTATTCGGTTCAATGTGTCCACAAAACTGGCTTCGCTCACTTGAAACGAGTGGGTAAGGGATTCGTAAGTGTTCATTTCTGGAAAATCAATTCCAACCTTCCAATGCATTTGTGGTTTGTATTTACGCAAATAAGCCTTAATCTTTTTAGAAACAATCGCTCCACCAAAGGTAATGAGTAAATCGGGTGCAAAATTAGCTTCTTCTTCTGGATGAATGGTTTGCAAAGTGCGATCAATGCAATGTACCCATTTCATGGAAACTAAATTGGATGTGTTTTCAACCAAAATTGCAAAAGAAGTATCGTTTGCCAATGTTTTTAAAGTTTCTAAAAAATAGGGATTTTGTGGCATTTGTCCCACTAAAATCATTTTTTTAGGCAATTCTAATCCTTTTTTGAGCACCTCCATTTCTTCATTGTTCAACGGAGTTCTTTCTTTTACCCAATCTATTTTTTGAGGAAGTTCATCTGTTATTTCAACTGTTTGATACAACGGTTCTTCCAATGCAATGTTGAAATGAATAGGACCTTTTGAATGCAATGTAATTTTTGAAAACAAATCAATGGTGGTGTTTTCAACAACTTGCGTATCGGTGGACTCGTCAAAATGTGCTTCCCCCTCGATATGATTGGTGTAAACACCTTTTTGAACGATGGTTTGCCCATCTCCCTGATTGATCCATTTTTCGGGTCTATCTGCCGAAATAATTACCAACGGAATGCGTTGATAATAAGCCTCTGCAACAGCTGGATAATAATTCAACATGGCAGAACCAGAGGTGCAAACTGCTCCAACCGGTTTTCCAGATTCCAAAGCCATGCCCATTGCTACAAATGCGGCCGAGCGTTCGTCGTGAATTACGTAACAGTTAATTGCAGGATGTTCGTCGAATGCTATGACCAACGATGAATTGCGAGAACCGGGAGAACAAACAACTGTTTCCATACCTGCTTTTACGCAAGCGGTAACAAATGCTTGTACCATTATTTTGTCGGATGAAATCATGGCTCAAATTTAGCTTTTTCGCTAATATTGGTCAACGATAAACAGATTTTGTTTGCTATTAAACTGTCTTTTCTTAGTTTTCAGTTGGTGGTGTTGGAGGTGTTGTTTCTACTTTCTCGGTTGGATTTTCTTCACTAACAGTTGAAGTAGCTTCATTTTCTACAACTTGCGCAGGTTGGTTAACTGCTAATTTTGAATTGGGGTTGTAACGAATGGAATGATCCAAATCCATTGCCATTTGGTCAAGAGGTTGTTTAATTTCTTCTGCTGTATCTCTAAAAATCCCTTCTAAGTTCAAATCTTTTTTGTAACCGTCGGTAGATTTTTTTAATTCATTTTGAATTTCAGAAGTAGCATCTTTCACTTGGCGCATGGTTCTACCCAATGTGCGTGCAATACCCGGAATGCTCTTTGAACCAAAGAAAATTAAAATGAAAATTAGAATTACAAAAATTTCAGAACCTGATACGTCGTTTAAAAATAAATACACTTCTTTTATTTTTTTTCAAAATTAAGATTTTTTACGCAGATGTTGAGCTGATTTGTTAAAATTAACGTTTGTTGGGTGATATCGACATATCGACATAGTTCGATATCATCAAAAATAGCAAGAAAAAAGCCGAAGTTTTAACGCTCCGGCTTCCTGTTTATTTCACTTTTTTATTTCTCCAAAAAACTATAGTTCTTACCATAATGTAGCATTTGCTCCACAAAATTCATATCGTAAGAAACTTTCACATCAATGATTTCACCGTTGTTATCCCTTATTGGAACCAATGTTGGGTTCACAAAACCAGAATAGGGCGCAATGTTTAACGGTTTCACACGCGTCAATACTTCTTGGTGCAAAGCTCTGTCCACTTTTACACCGTAGTTATCCACCAATGCTTGCCCCGCTTTAAAATCGCCTTCTGATTTTATACGTTGAATTTCGCGTAACAATTGCCCAAATAAATCACGTAATTTAAGGTAATCGTTCACCACAAAATACGTTTTTCCGTCTTTTACAATTTTTTCAATGACTTTGTCTTTCTGCCCTTTTTCATACGCCCAACTTGCCACCAATTGACGGTTTTGCATGTGCTCTTCGGTTAATTGTTGCCCCAGTTCCAAACGTTGCAATTGCGTCATCATCCCATTTCTGATGTAGCCGTCGTATTCTGCTTTTGCCACTTCAAACGATGGAATAAGTCCTAAATCAATCATTTTTTGGTCGTAGATATAATACAATCCCACCAAATCTGCACGTGCTTCTTCCAAGGTGCTTGCATATTGTTTGAGTGATTCTGAAGGCTGACCAACACCTGGGTTAATTACACCAGAAGCGTGACCAATAACTTCGTGCAATGCCGTATGCAATTTGCCGCCCAAATAAGCATGTTTTTGAGCACGTTCTTTTTCTTCTTTGGAATAACCAAATTCATCTATCATTCCTTTTCCACCAGCTTTGTCATAAGCCTCAATGATGTTTCCTAAACTCACCGATTTAGAGCCGTATTCTTCACGAATCCAGTTGTTGTTAGGTAAATTCACACCAATTGGAGTAGAAGGAGAAGCATCTCCCGATTCACTGGCTGCTTGCACCACTTTGTAACTTACACCTTTTACTTTTTTCTTTTTGTGCTCATCCATGATGGTTGAATTGTCCTCAAACCATTGTGCATTTTCTGCCAAAGCCTTCATTTGCTTAGAAGCTTCAAAATCGGTAATTTGAACTATGCTTTCAAAATTGGCACGCATTCCCAATGCATCGCCATACACTTCAATAAAACCATTAATCCAGTCAATATCGCCTTTGGTAGATTGCGCCCACAAAATGTTGTAATCGTCCCACGTTTTTAAATCACCTGTTTGGTAATATTCAATCAGTTTTTCCAAGGCTGCCTTTTGTTGTGCATTTTCGGCAACAGTGGTTGCTTTTTTCAACCAAAAAATAACTTGTTCAATTGCTTTACCATATTTTCCGCCCGATTTCCAAACATCTTCTTGCACTTTTCCATTGTTTAAAATCAACGTTGAATTTAATCCAATTTCAAGCGGACGCTTAGGGTCGGGACTTTTCACATTGGCATAAAAATCTTCTACCATTTTTAGGGTAATGCCATCGCCATAAAACCCATTTGCCGAAGCAACAATGATGTCTTGTTTCGGATCTTTAATTTTTCTTGATTTAGCAATTTCAGGATTAAACATTACTTCCAATGTTGCTGCATCAAGCGTGTGATTCACAGCTTTTAACAACGATTGAAAATAATCTTTTGAAAATTTCGGGTTGAACTTATCCATCCCATAATGGTGGTGAATTCCGTTTGAAAACCATACTTGTTTGGCATATACCTCAAAGTTATTCCAGTCATCGCCAGTTCTTTCGCCTTTGTAGTTTTCAAAAATAGCTTCCAATGCTTTGCGGATGCGTATGTTGTAGGGATTGTTTTGATCGTAATTGATGTCCCTTCCCGCCAATCCAGCTTGAGAAAGATAGTACACCAATTTTTTTTGGTTCAAGGTTAACTTGTCAAAATCTTTTATTTCGTAGCGCAATACTTGAACATCGGCAAAACGATCCACTTTGATGTCGCCAATTTCACTTACAATTTCCATGTTTTCTGTATTTTTATCGGTTGCTTTTTGCGAACAACTAAATAAAGCCATTCCCAAAACAAAAATGCCTACTGGCAAATAGATGCGTTTCATAGTTTTATTGATTTAGAAAACGTAAATTTAACAAACTTTTTATAGATGTGAAAATCAAATGCAGTTGATAAGTATTTGTTCATTTTCTTTTGAAAATATATTATATTTGTGAAATATTAAAACTAAGTTAAAATGTCAGAAGTCATAAACGATTTTGGGATTCAACAAATCCTTGAAGAATTAGGAATAGAAGCAGTAAACAATGGCGCTTCAACAGGCGGCAGATGGTTCAATACAAGAGGCGAAAAAATTGCATCTTACTCACCAGTAGATAATTCACTTATTTCAACGGTTGATTCTGCAACAGAAGTTGATTACGAAGCAATTGTATTAAAAGCACAAGAGGCTTTTGAAGAATGGAGAATGTGGCCTGCACCAAAAAGAGGAGAGGTTGTTCGTCAGTTTGGAGAAAAATTGCGCGAGTACAAAACAGCTTTAGGAACGTTGGTTTCTTACGAAATGGGGAAATCGTTGCAAGAAGGATTGGGCGAAGTACAAGAAATGATTGATATCTGCGATTTTGCAGTTGGTTTATCACGTCAGTTGTATGGTTTAACGATGCATTCGGAAAGACCTGGACACAGAATGTATGAGCAATACCATCCGCTTGGAGTTGTAGGAATTATTTCTGCGTTCAACTTCCCAGTTGCCGTTTGGAGCTGGAACACAGCATTGGCTTGGGTTTGTGGTGACGTTACAATTTGGAAACCATCCGAAAAAACACCTATCACAGCGCTTGCTTGTCAACAAATTATTAAACAAGTTTTTGACGCAAATGCGGTACCAGAAGGTGTTTCTAACTTGGTAATTGGCGATGCAACATTAGGAAAATTAATGGCAGAGGATAAACGCGTTCCGTTAGTTTCTGCAACAGGTTCAACAAGAATGGGTAAATCTGTAGGTGCTGCAGTGGGTGCACGCTTGGGTCGCTCTTTATTGGAGTTGGGTGGTAACAATGCCATCATCATTACGCCAAGTGCTGATTTGAAAATGGTTGTTCCAGGTGCTGTATTTGGTGCTGTGGGAACATGTGGACAACGTTGTACATCTACACGTCGTTTAATCATCCATGAAGAAGTATATGACAAAGTAAAAGAAGCAATGGTGAAAGCTTATGGTCAGTTGAAAATTGGTAACCCATTGGATCAAAATAACCATGTTGGACCGCTTATCGACCAATTGGCTGTTGATGCGTTTACAAATGCGTTGAAACAAGTAAAAGAAGAAGGTGGAACTGTCATCACAGGTGGTGAAGTTTTAACTGGCGAAGGATATGAATCTGGAATGTATGTGAAACCTGCAATTTGTGAGGTTCAAAATCATTTCCAAATTGTTCAACACGAAACATTTGCACCAATTTTATATTTAATTAAATACAAAGGTGGTGTTGAAAATGCAATTGCTATTCAAAACGATGTGCCGCAAGGTTTGTCTTCTGCAATTATGACTAATAATTTAAAAGAAGCAGAAAAATTCTTGTCGCAAGCTGGTTCAGATTGTGGTATTGCCAATGTAAACATCGGTACTTCGGGTGCTGAAATTGGTGGTGCCTTTGGTGGCGAAAAAGAAACAGGTGGAGGCCGTGAATCAGGTTCTGACGCTTGGAAAGTGTATATGCGCCGTCAAACAAATACTATCAACTATTCCGATAGCTTGCCATTAGCACAAGGAATTAAATTTGATTTGTAAAACAAGAATTGAATGGATACGAAATGGGGTGTTGTGCAAACGACATCCCATTTTTTTATTGCGCAGCTTTTAACACTACTTTTAAAAGTGATAAACGAGCTTCTTTGCCCTTGAATCGAAAAGCCGCATCTAAATCATACGTGTTTTTTCCAGTAGAGGTTAATGCAATGGTGCAATTGACAACTTCGTTTGATAATTCTGTAGCCAACACGTAGGGAGCACTCATGCGCACAATTGCTTGTACCAATTTGCTACCCTCAATCGTAATTAACGGTTTCAACGCTCCTTTTATGTATAAACCAACATGCTGACGGTTGGGATGAAGCTCTGGAGCTTTTGTTTTTCCAAAATAAATAGAGTTTTTAGACAATTGGCGAATGTGAAAAATACGTTTGCCAATGGTTACTGTTTCTTTATCGAAAGAAAAAACAGCATTGGGAATATTACTCACAAATTGCTCCATCGTTGTTGCTTGCTTAAAACTCAACACAAAATCGGCATCTGGAATCAATGCCATTTCATTGTTGATGTTGTCCACAATAATTCCTCGGTAATTAATACTCACACCCGTCAATGCTAAATTGGTTCCAATGAGCTTTTGAAGACTATCGTTGAGCTGGTCTGTAATTACATCCGTAGTAAAATGAAAATCAGCGGGTGTTAATTTGTATTGCACATAAGTTGATGTGTACGATTTATCAAGCGATACACTACCTTTTGAAACAATCGCTGTATCGTTTATTTGCACATCTAAGTTGGATTGCCAATTGTTGGAATTGTTTTTTAGCTGAACGATGTGGTTGTCGGCTAATTTTTTACCCACCAACACTTCTTTTTTATACAATTGTTGAGCAAATTGTTGCAATTCTTTTTCAGAAAGTTGGTTGGAATGAACAATAATACCCGAATTTTCGTCGGATTGTGAAACACAACGTTGGTTGAAGAAGTTTGTGCTATTGTTTTTCCATTCATGGGCATTGATGATTTGCACAATTATTCCTTTTACAGGTTGCTGCTTATAAGTTGATTGAAAATAAATAACAGGTTGCAACCAATTGATACCAAATTGCTGGGTTTCATCTGTTTTTTTGTTACTGTTTTTAATGAGTTGCACAATTTCATCGCCTTCACCTTTGATAAAAGTACTGTTGAGAAAATCAAACAACACATCGCGTCCGTCCAATTCAACTACCAACGAAGCATTTTCTGGCACCACAAAATGATGTTCGGGAGCTTTGCTTTGAAAAGAATATAAAAACAAAGAGGCATACAATCCCCACAAAATCACCAAGAGCACAATGCCCGAACTGAGTGAAATAAGTGTATTTATTTTCTTTTTCATGCAAAACAAAGATAGAGAAACTCTTATGTTAGCTCTTTATTTTTATAAAATTTTATTGAAATCGTTCATTTTTGTGCCAAAATCAGCATAAATAACGTAATTTCGACACTAAAAAGTTATGCTTTCTCCGTTCAACGACGAATATTTCATGAAACAAGCCATCCTAGAGGCACAAAAAGCACTTGAAAAAGATGAAGTGCCCATTGGAGCGGTAATTGTTGCCAATAATCAAATCATTTCACGCGGCCACAACTTGACAGAATGTTTGAACGATACTACCGCTCATGCTGAAATGCAAGCCATAACTGCGGCAAGTGGCAACATTGGAGCAAAATATTTAAACGAATGTACGTTGTATGTTACCATGGAGCCTTGCGTAATGTGTGCCGGAGCGTTGTATTGGTCGCAAATAGACCGTATTGTTTTTGGAGCAAGCGATGAAAAAAGAGGAGCAGGAAGGTTTGCCGGAATTTACCATCCAAAAACAAAAGTTGAAGGCGGTTTATTGGCCGAACAATGCAGTAAATTGGTGGTTGATTTTTTCAAATCCAAGCGCTAGTATTTTTTTATAAATTCAACATTCAACACAACAATCAATGTAGTTTTTTACTACTTTCGCAACAATAAAATCAATAAATTATGATTCCTTTTTCACCACCACGCATCGACCAAAAAGTTGTAGATGAAGTAACCGCTGCTTTGTTAAGCGGATGGATAACAACAGGTCCACGTACCAAAAACTTTGAAAAACGAATTACAGAATACACAGGTTGTAAAGCAACGGTTGCTGTAAACTCGTGGACAATGGGAATGCAAGTATTGTTGCATTGGTGGGGAATTAAAGAAGGAGATGAGGTGATTTTACCTGCCTACACCTATTGCGCAAGTGCCAATGTGATTGTTCACGCTGGTGCAAAACCAGTAATGGTGGATATTGGTGCAGAAGATTTTAACATCGATGCAGAAAAAGTAAAAGCAGCCATCACGCCGCGCACAAAAGCAATTATTGCCGTGGATATTGCAGGTTTTCCTTGCGATTACGAAAAATTGTATGAAGTGATTGAGGGCGCAAAATCGCAATTTCAACCCAACAATGACTTGCAAGAAAAATTAGGTAGAATTTTATTGATTTCGGATGCAGCTCATAGTTTTGGAGCAACCATGAATGGGAAAAAAGCGGGTGCTCTTGCCGATATTAGCACTTTTTCATTTCACGCAGTAAAAAACCTAACAACAGCAGAGGGTGGAGCAATTTGCTTTAATTTACCAGCTTCTTTTGATGCCGAGGCAATTTACAAGCATTTTTGTACGCTCATTTTACACGGTCAAAACAAAGATGCATTGGCAAAAACACAAAAAGGAAACTGGCGCTACGATGTGGAAGAACCAGGTTTTAAATGCAACATGACCGATTTGCAAGCTGCTATTGGATTGATTGAATTGGATCGCTACCAAGAAAATTTAGACAGAAGACAACATATTTTTGATCGCTACAATGCTGGTTTTGCCAACGAAGATTGGGCAATTGCACCAAAATTCAAAGACGAAAATCGTGAAACATGTTACCACTTGTATTTGTTGCGCATCAAAGGGATAACTGAGCAACAGCGTGATGCCGTGATGCAACAAATTTTTGATCGTGATGTTTCTGTAAACGTGCATTTCTTGCCTTTGCCAACGTTAACGGCTTACAAAAAACGCGGGTATAAAATGGAAGATTATCCAGAAACATGGAACAAATATGCCAATGAAATTTCGTTGCCTGTTTACTTTGATTTAACCGACGAGCAAGTGCAAACAGTAATCCAAGCTGTGAAAGAAGCGTATAAAGCTGTTGTAAAATAATAATTGTATCTTTGCTAGAACCAAACGCACACAATATGAAAAATACATTTCACTGGTTATTCGTTGTTGTAATCATTGCTTTTACAGCGGTTTCTTGTAAAAAAGACAAATATGCTTCGTTTGAAGTTACCTTGTCATCGGATAAAGTAGTGGCTAAAAAAGCAACTGTAAGAATCAAAGAAGTGTGGTTGAATTACGCTACCAAAAAATCCAATTCAGAGTGGATGAAATTAGAGGTGGACACTGTTTCGTATGATTTGGCACGTTTGTATAATGGGCAAGTGGATACATTGTTCATTCCAGAAGTGAAAGTTGACAACATTACAACCTTGATGAAATTTCGTGTGGTGGTTGCTGCAGACAAGCATTCGGTAATTACACCAGCAGACGATACGCTTGAAATGACGTTGGATCCAACATTAACCGATGGCATCAAAGCAAGTGTCAATAAATCGTTAGAAAATTTAAAAACATATACGGTACAATTGAAATTTCAACCCGATACGGTGGCTATGAGCAGTTCAACGCCTGTTTTTAAATCATCCATTGCACTAAAAGGATTTGGAATTAAAGGAAATATCTAAAAAAACCTTTTTCTGATTTTCATCCTTTGAATAAACCGTTTACCCATATTTTCAACCATTGAAGTAATTCATTAGCATTTTTACAAAAGATTGATTTAATTTGTAAAAAAATGTAACGAATGAAAAAACTAGTTTTAGGAATCATCGTAGGTTGCATGTCCTTCGGTTCAATGGCTCAACAAAAAATTGAATTCGTAGAATACGACTTACCAAATGGGATTCACGTAATCCTACACCAAGAAAAATCTACGCCTATCGTAGCAGTTTCTGTACTTTATCATGTGGGTTCAAAGAATGAAAAACCAGACAGAACAGGTTTTGCACACTTCTTTGAGCATTTATTGTTTGAAGGTTCAAAAAACATTGGTCGCGGTGAATACAGCGAATATGTGGAGAAAAACGGAGGTGCATTGAACGCAAATACGTCAATGGACAGAACGTTTTATTTTGAATTATTGCCTTCTAATCAGTTGGAATTAGGTTTGTGGTTGGAATCTGAGCGTATGTTGCACGCAAAAGTGGACAGCGTAGGAATTGAAACACAGCGCAGTGTAGTAAAAGAAGAAAAACGTCAGCGTGTTGATAATCAGCCGTATGCAACGTTTATCAAAGAATTGTTTGACCGTTTGTTTCCTAATTCAACTTACGGATGGCAACCAATTGGTAGCATGGAGCACTTAGATGCAGCGCAAGAAGAGGATTATGTGAATTTTTACCAAACATTTTATGTTCCTTCAAATGCAACATTGTCTATTGCAGGTGATATCGACATCGAACAAACTAAAAAATGGATTGACAAATATTTCAAAGCTATTCCAAAAGGACAAGCAATCAACTTGTATAGAGATTACTTGAGTTTGAAAGATGATAAATTCAAAACGAAATACGGTGTTGAAAAATCAATCTTTGATTCTAAAGATTTCTTTGCTTCAAAAAATGCAAAAGCAAAAGCGTTGATTGCAGAATATAGCAATAAGCCAACATCAATTGAACGTCCGGCAAAACCTTCACAAAAGCCAAACAATGCTGAGGTGGTAACCGTTTACGATAACATTCAATTGCCTGCTTTGTTTGTAGGGTATGTATTGCCAGAGCAACGCAATGAAGACATGTATGCTTTAGAATTTTTAAATTCTGTGCTTTCTGGAAGTTCTAGTTCACGCATCAATAAAGATGTGGTAGAAAAGAAACAATTGGCTTCTATGGCATTTTCTTTTGCTTATGGTTTAGAGAATGCAGGAGCTGAAATTATTGCAGCCATTGCACAAAAAGACGTGAAGTTGGATGCAATTTTAGCTGAAATTGATGCACAAATTGAAAAAGTTCAAAACGAATTGATTACACAAGAAGAGTTTGAGCGTGTAAGAAATCAATTTGAAAACCAAGCAATTTCTTCGTATTCAACAATTTCTGGTATCAGCGAAGCGTTGGCAGATGCACACGTATATCGTGGAAGTGCAAATTATGTAAACGTTGAATTGGAAAAATACATGAAAGTTACTCGCGAAGATATTCAACGTGTAGCTAAAAAATATTTTACAAAAGATGCACGTGTAATTTTACATTATTTACCAAAAGAAGAATCTAAATAATTGACGAAAATGAAAAAATTAATAATAGCATTAGGACTTATTTCACCGGCTTTACTTTTCGGTCAATTGGATCGTTCTGTTGTGCCTGCTGCTGCACCTGCAAAGGCGATCAGTATTGCAGATCCGGTGGTTTTTAAAACAGCAAACGGAATAACAGTTATTCTTTCAGAAAACCATAAAATTCCAAAAGTTACCTTTAACTTATCAGTTGGAAATGGCGAACGTTTGGAAGGTAAAAAAGCAGGTGTTTCTAGCCTTGCGGGAGATTTAATTTTGAGCGGAACAACAAAACGTTCAAAAGATGAAATTGATGCAAAGAAAGATTACATTGGTGCAAGCATTGACGCTGGTGCAAAAAGCATGAGCTTGAGTTGTTTGACAAAACACATGGACACTGGTTTGGATATCTTTTCAGACATCTTGTTGAATGCAAATTTCCCTCAAAGCGAGTTTGAACGTATCGTAAAACAAGCAGAAAGTAGTTTGATGTCAGTTAAATCTAGCCCAGAATCTATGGGACAAAATGCATTGATGACATCTTTGTTTACAGGGCACCCTTATGGCGAAGTAATGACAGAAGCAACGTTGAAAAACATTACAAGAGACGATGTGGTGTATTACTACAAACAAACATTTGTGCCAGAAGGTAGTTACTTGGTAATTGTGGGTGACATTACAAAAGCAAAAGCGGAAGAAGTAGTGAACAAATATTTCTCTTCTTGGACAGGTAAGTTACAACCAAAAGTAGAATACCCATCGGCTAAAAACTTGAAAGGTAACCGTGTGATTTTTGTTAAAAAACAAGGTGCTGTTCAATCGTATATTCAAGTTGCTTTCCCAGTTGGAATCAAAATTGGAGATGCAAATTACATTCCTACCAGTTTAACCAACCACATTTTTGGTGGAAGCGGGTTTGGAACACGTTTGATGCAAAATTTGCGTGAAGATAAGGCGTATACCTATGGAGCTTATTCAAATTTAAGTGTACAACAACAAGGGGCTTATGTTTCAGCTGCAGGTAGCTTTAGAAATGATGTTACTGATAGTGCAATTGTTCAATTGTTAAGTGAGTTGAACAAAATTACCAACAGCTATGTTACGGCAGAAGAATTGAGTCTTGCAAAAGCGGTGTTAACTGGTCGTTTTGCACGTTCTTTGGAAAGTCCATCAACAATTGCTCGTTTTGCATTAGAAATTGAGCGCAATGGTTTGGATAAAAACTATTACAAAGATTATTTGAAAAATTTGGATGCGGTTGACAAAGAAAAAGTGTTGGACATTGCTCAAAAATTCTATACAGATAAAAATTGCTACATCATTGTTGTTGGAAACGAGTCAGTTTTAGAAAAATTAAAACAATTTGATGCGGATGGCAACATTGAAGTGGTAGATGCTTTTGGTGAGCCAGTTCAAGACATGAAAAAAGCGGACATCACAGCAGATGAATTGTTTAAAAAATATTCTTTGGCACTTACTGCTTCTAAAACAGTAAAAGAAAGAGATAAAAAATTGAAAAAAATCAAATCGGTACGTCAAGAAGTTGAAATGTCAATGTCGCAAGTACCTTTCCCATTAAAATCAGTTCGTTTTTGGGCAGCTCCAAACAGTGAAGTAATGACCATTGAAGCACAAGGAATGATGGTTCAAAAAACCTATTTTGATGGAACTACAGGTTACAATTCCAATATGCAAACTGGTAAAAAAGACTTAACTGCAGAAGAAATTGCAGCGAAGAACAAATCTACTGGTTTGATTCCAGAAATCAACTATACAAAATCAGGAATGAAATATGAGTTGTTGGGAATTGAAAACCAAAATGGAACAGATATGTATGTAGTAAAATTAAACGATGGTGAAAGCGAATCGTATGATTACTACAATACAAAAGATTTCAGCAAAATCAAAACAGTCACTATCAGCAAAGCAGGTGAGGAAGAAGAAGGTCCAAGTGAAGTTACAATGACTTATTCTAACTACAAAGCAGTTGGTGGCGTATTGTTTCCACACAAAATTGTAATGTCTGCAGGCGCAATGACATTCAACGGAGAAGTGAAATTAATTGAAATCAACAAAGGAGCATTGAAAGATTTTAAATAATCTTTTATCTACTTTTAGTAGCAAAAGCGGCGCAGTGAATGTGTCGCTTTTGTTGTTTTTGGAGGTTTTTATAATGAAGGAGTTTTGATGTTATCTAAAATCTTGCCTTCCTATAATTGTCATGATTTCTACTGTATTCTCTACGATTCGATAATTGATAGAATCAACACCACATTCTGTAATTATTCATTCAACAAATCTTTTGATTGCTGTAATATTTGTGCTTGATTATCTGAAGTAAATCCACTTCTTTCAGCTTTTTCAATTTTCGTGCGAATCCAATCAAATTCTTGTTGTTGTGTTCTAACTTTTCTAATTAAATCGTTGATAATTTCACTTTTACTAGTGTATTCTTTAGTGGCAATTTGTTGTTTTAACCACTCATCATTAGGCTCTGTAAAAGAAATGCTTTGTCTTTTCATTTTTATTAAAATATGGTGTAAATATACACCAAAAATGCATCAAACACACTTTTTTTTAGAATTTACTTTGTTTAACAAGTGGAGTGCTCTATTTCTAATATGCATTTTTTTCTTCAAAGTTGGACTTCCCCAATATTTTGAAGTATCTTTACCCAAAAATAAAACACATGAAGACATACAATAAATTAATGGTTACGCTTTGGTTGGTTATTGCTATTTTGATTACATTGTTTGTAACCTACAAAACCATCATGGAAGGAGTAAACCGTTGGGGATTTATGTATGTGTTTGCAGCAATGGCCTTTATGATGTATTTTTTACGCCGTTACATGTACCGCAAAGTTGAAAAAGGCATGAACAACGGAAAAGAAAAATAGCATTTCTCACTCATTTTTCTTATTTTCCAATAAAAGTTTGATGTTTTCATTCAAAGGTTGATGTGTTTTAAAAAAACAAATCAACAAAAAGTATTTTTACTTCCTCTATCCCAACGTTTTCTTCAGCTGTTCTTTGTCTAAATGTTTTTCCCAATTTGAAACAACTACGCATGCCACGCCGTTGCCAATTACATTCACCAAAGCACGGCATTCCGACATGAATTTGTCAATTCCCAATATCAAGGTCATACCGGCTACTGGAATTTCGGGCACAACGGTCAATGTTGCAGCAAGGGTTATAAATCCAGCTCCTGTTACTCCAGCCGCACCTTTTGAAGATAAAATTGCTACCAAAAGCAACACCATCAAATGGTCAAATTCTAAGTGAATGTTGCACGCTTGCGCAATGAACAATGCGGCTAAAGTCATGTAGATATTGGTGCCATCTAAGTTGAATGAATACCCTGTGGGAACCACCAAGCCAACCACACCTTTATCACAACCTGCTTTGGTTAATTTATCCATCAATCCGGGCAATGCAGGTTCCGAAGAACTAGTGCCCAACACCAAGAATATTTCATCTTTGATGTAACGCAAAAACTTAAAAATATTAAAGCCATTGAGCCAAGCAACAAATCCTAACACAATAACCACAAACCCTAAAGATGTGAGGTAAAACGTACCTACCAATTTTCCTAAATACAACAGTGAATCAATTCCATAAGCGCCAATTGTAAAGGCCATAGCACCAAAAGCACCAATAGGAGCTGTTTTCATTAACATTTCCACGATTTTAAAAACCGGAACTTGCAATACGTTTAAAAAATCAATCACCGGCTGACTTTTTTCTGCTGTTACCGCCAAGGCAATACCAAATAAAATAGCAACCAACAACACTTGTAAAATTACATCGCCTGTCATGGGGCTAAATAAGGTATCGGGAATGATGTTGAATACAAAATTGACCAATGAATTTTCTTCGGCCGCTTGTATGTATTTGCTTATTTTAGAAGCATCCAATGTGGCTGGGTCTATGTTTAACCCCGCTCCTGGTTGAATGAAATGACTTACAACCAAGCCAATAACTAATGCCAAGGTGGAAAAAAAGATAAAGTAGGCAAACGCTTTTGCAGCCACACGTCCCACTTTTTTCAAATCGTTCATTCCAGCAATTCCCGTTGAGACGGTTAAGAAAATTACAGGAGCAATAATCATTTTTACCAATTTGATAAAACCATCTCCCAACGGTTGCATGGTTTTGCCTGTTTCGGGCCAAAAATAACCCAACGAAACACCAACAATTATCGCAAAAACAACTTGAATGTATAATTGCTGATAAAATTTCTTCTTTTTAACTGGCTTATCGCTTGCTGCATCAAAATCTGTTTTCATAACTTGAATTTGTTGCACCAAAGTAAATAAAATATTGAATTGAAAAGATGCGTTCAAATAAAAATCACCTGTTCAGGTAATTATTTGTCCCTATTTATTTGGTTAAGCGCTTAAATGCAACAGGTAATTTTTGAATAACATCCGAAATTAATATACTTTCTTCGCTCATTTTTTTAGCACACAAATCGGCTGCCAACCCATGTACATAAACGCCAATTAATGCTGCTTTTGCAGGTGTGTAACCTCGAGCAAGAAGTCCAACAATTATTCCTGTTAAACAATCGCCGCTGCCACCTTTTGCCAATCCAGGATTCCCCGTAGAGTTAAACACAACGCTTCCATCGGGCATGCAAATATGAGTAAAAGCATCTTTTAACACCAAAATACATTGATGGCGTGCTGCAAAATGACGTGCTTTATCCAAGCGCTCAAAACTATTGGAAAACGAACCAACCAAGCGCTCAAATTCCTTCGGATGAGGTGTTAAAATGGTTTCTTTGGGTAAAAATTCCAACCATGTTTTATTTTCTGCCAAAATATTCAACCCGTCTGCATCAATTACCAAATGACCTTGGTGCTGATAAATGATGGATTTCAAAACCTGTTGTGTATCCATGTGTTTGCCAACGCCGGGACCAAAACCAATAACGCTGTATTTTGAGAAATTGTCAAAATGAGTAATGTGGTTGTCAAATCCATCGGTGCTGGTCATTGCCTCTGGTAGTCGAATGGCCAAAGCATTAGTAACTTTATCTACCGAATGTACTGTAAGCAATCCCGCACCACTACGCAAACACGATTCGGCAGCAATAATGGCGGCGCCAGTTTTTCCCTTGCTTCCAGCTAACAACAAGGCATGACCAAACAATCCTTTGTGGGAAAACGTATTGCGCGGACGAATTAACGGAAGAATGTCGCTTTTTTGCATGAAATAAAAACTCGATTCTTGCTCCAAAATTGCCCTTTTATCAAAACCAACGTCGATAATTTTAAATTCATTGACCACATGTTTATTATCGGGTAGCAAGAAAGCCAATTTTGGTAATTGCAAAGTCAACACTAAATCGGCATGCACGCAACTTTCAATAAATTCTTGCGAAGAATCATCCATCAGCAAGCCACTTGGCGTGTCAATACTTATAATTTTGCTTGGATGCATGTTTATTTGTGCAATCACTTTTTTGAGAATACCATCCACTGGTTTGTTAACGCCAGTGCCTAATAGTGCATCAATGATAACCGATTTGGGTCGAAGTTTTATTTTTTTCAAATCCTCTTCTTTTTCAATAACAAGAAGGTTTTGTTTTAAAGCAGCTGGTAATTTGTCTAAATTTTTTTGCGTATCGGGTGTAAATTTATCTTTGTGTTTCACCAATACAACGCGCACAGCAGCATGCCATTTAAACAACAAACGCGCAATTGCTAAACCGTCGCCTCCGTTGTTTCCCATTCCACAAAAAACAACTACTTCTTCATCTTGGTCTACATGACAAAAAATGGCGCCCATGCATTCACCCGCAACACGCTCCATTAAGTCGTGTGAAGTGATTTCTTGACGCTCCACCGTGAGAGCATCAACATTTTTAAGTTGAGGTACAGACAGGATTTTCATAGTGGTCGAATTTATAGTAAAAATACGGTGTTTTTTTAAATAATCAAAAAATAGTGTGTTTTTCGGGCAAATTTGTTGCTTGATTGTTCCAGCACAATTGCGTAATTTTGTACAATAAAAAAAGTAGCGAGCAAGCAATAATGGAAGAAATTGAAATTTACGGCGCACGAGAACACAATTTGAAGGATATCGACCTTAAAATTCCGCGCAACAAACTGGTTGTATTTACTGGTTTGAGTGGTAGTGGCAAATCTTCGTTGGCCTTTGACACCATTTTTGCAGAGGGGCAACGCCGTTATTTGGAAACTTTTTCCGCTTATGCTCGTCAGTTTCTTGGGGGCTTGGAGCGTCCGGATGTGGACAAAATTGATGGGTTGAGCCCTGTTATTGCCATTGAACAAAAAACGGTTTCTCGTAGCCCCCGCTCAACCGTTGGAACAATCACCGAGCTATACGATTTTCTCCGCTTGCTGTATGCACGTGTGGGCACCGCCTATTCTTACATTTCGGGTGAGAAAATGGTCAAGTATTCCGATGAACAAGTGGTTAACTTAATTTTAGAACATTACTCAGGAAAAAAAGTGGTGTTGTTGGCGCCAGTTGTAAAAGGAAGAAAAGGGCATTACCGTGAATTGTTTGAACAAATTCAAAAAAACGGATACACCAAAGTGCGTGTTGATGGTGAAATTGTTGATATTCAAAAGGGAATGAAGCTCGACCGTTACAAAATTCACGACATTGAATTGGTGATTGACCGTTTGTTGATTGATCCAAAAGATAGAAAACGCATTTACGATGCAGTGGTTTTGTCGATGAAAAAAGGCGACAAACAAATGATGGTGATGGATTTTGACACCAATGAAGTGCGTCATTTTTCGCGTTTGTTAATGTGTCCAACTTCTGGAATTAGTTACCCAGAACCAGAGCCCAACTTGTTTTCGTTCAACTCGCCTTATGGGGCTTGTTCCACCTGCAATGGTTTGGGCGAAGTTTCTGAAGCATCACTTGATAAAATCATTCCAGATGCTTCCAAATCCATCAAACAGGGAGGTTTGGCGCCGCTGGGAGAATATAAAAACACATGGATTTTTGGTCAGCTTGAAAATTACTTAACTGCTGAAGGTTTTAGTATAAAAACACCGTTAAAAGATATTCCAGAAGAAGTGTTAAACGTTATTTTGTATGGCAATTCTGATTTGGAGCGTACTTCAAAAAATGCTGTTACTTTTGATGGTATTATGCACATCCTTGATCGGCACTCGGAGGAAAGCTCGGCTGCGATTCAACGTTGGGCGCAAAGTTTTATGAATCAAGTGGTTTGCCCTACTTGCAACGGACACCGTTTGAAAAAAGAAGCCATGTATTTTAAAATTGCCGATAAAAATATTGGTGAATTGGCTGCTTTGGATTTGTCGGAACTCAGCATTTATTTTTCAGATATTGAACATCACTTATCGGTTGACCAACAAGTGATTGCAACCGAAATTTTAAAAGAAATTAGGGCACGTTTAGGATTTATCTTAGATGTAGGGTTGGAATATTTAACCCTCAATCGTTCAGCAAAAACACTTTCAGGAGGCGAAGCACAACGCATTCGTTTGGCTACCCAAATTGGCTCTGAGTTGATGAATGTTTTGTACATTTTAGACGAACCATCCATTGGCTTGCATCAACGAGATAATACACGATTAATCAATTCGTTGAAACGTTTACGTGACACAGGGAATTCCGTAATTGTGGTGGAGCACGACAAAGAAATGATTGAAAGTGCCGATTTTATTGTAGATATTGGTCCGAAAGCTGGAAAACACGGCGGGAAAATTGTTAATGCTACCACTTTGGATAAATTGATGGAATCCGACTCGTTGACCACCCAATATTTAAAAGGAACCAAAAAAATTGAAATTCCAACAACACGTAGAAAAGGCAATGGTAATTTCTTAGAGTTAAAAGGAGCAACAGGACATAACCTCAAAAATGTGAATTTAAAAATTCCGTTAGGAACTATAACGTGTGTTACGGGTGTATCGGGCAGCGGCAAGTCATCGTTGATTAACCAAACTTTGTATCCTTTGTTGTTGGCAGAAATTTACAATGGCGTTCGCAAACCTCTGCCCTACAAGTCCATTCACGGGTTGGAGCATTTGGATAAAGTAATTGAGATCGATCAATCGCCAATTGGACGCACACCTCGTTCCAATCCAGCTACCTACACCAAAGTTTTTGACGAAATTCGCACCTTGTTTAGTTCCCTCCCCGAAGCACAAATTAGAGGATACAAACCCGGTCGTTTTTCATTTAACGTGGCGGGTGGACGATGCGAAACCTGCAAGGGTGGCGGTATGAAACTCATAGAAATGAACTTTTTGCCCGATGTGTATGTGGAATGTGAAACCTGCAATGGCAAGCGTTACAACCGCGAAACCTTGGAGGTGCGCTACAAAGGGAAATCCATCAGCGATGTGTTGGAAATGACAATTTCAGAAGCCGTTGTGTTTTTTGAATCCGTTCCTAAAATCTACCGAGTACTAGACACTTTGCAATCGGTTGGGTTGGGATATATTGCCATTGGTCAGTCATCAACTACTTTATCTGGTGGAGAGGCACAACGCATCAAATTAGCAGCTGAGTTATCTAAAAAAGGAACTGGAAAAACCATTTATATTTTAGACGAGCCTTCAACCGGTTTGCATTTTGAAGACATTCACAATTTGTTGGATGTGTTGCAGCGCTTGGTAAACGAAGGCAATACCGTATTGGTTATTGAGCACAATTTAGACATCGTAAAAGTAGCCGATTACATTATTGATGTGGGACCAGAAGGTGGAAAAGGAGGTGGACAAATCATTGCAACGGGTACACCCGAAGAAGTAGTGAAAAAATACAGCAAGCAATCGCACACTGCGCGCTATTTGGAGATGGAATTAAAGTAAGGACTTAATTTTGTGTAAAATATTGTCATTCCTTTGGTTTATTAATTAAAATCCTTATCTTTGCGCCCTTATAAATCAAATTTAAAAGATAAAAATTATGAATTTTTACGAAACTGTTTTCATTTTAACTCCCGTTTTGTCTGACGATCAGGCAAAGGAAGCAGTGCAAAAAATCGAGAATGACATCAAGTCATTTGGAGGTGTAATTAAGCACTCGGAGAATTGGGGATTACGCAAATTGGCTTACCCTATCCAAAAAAAATCTACTGGATTTTATTTCTTAGTAGAATTTGAAGCTGAGAGTCCTGCTATCGCTGGAATTGAAACTGAATTAAAACGTGATGAGCGTGTGATTCGTTTCTTGACTGTGAAAATGGACAAAGACCATGTAGCTTACGCAGAAAGAAGAAGAGCTAAATTGGCAAAAGCTTAATTATTAATCATTAAAATTTAGAGAAATGGCTCAAAATGATATTCGTTATCTAACACCGATTAACATCGAAATTAGAAAAGACAAATACTGTAGATTCAAGAAAAGCGGAATCAAATTTATTGATTACAAAGACGCTGACTTTTTGTTGAAATTGGTTAACGAACAAGGTAAAATTTTACCTCGTAGAATTACTGGTACTTCAGCAAAATACCAAAAAAGAGTAAACAAGGCTATCAAAAGAGCACGTCATATCGCTCTTCTTCCATACGTTGGAGATATGTTGAAATAAGCCTTACATATTGAATTTGCAATAAAATATTAAGAAAATGGAAGTAATTTTAAAGAAAAATGTAGATAAATTGGGTTACGCTAACGAAATCGTTACCGTAAAACCAGGATATGGACGTAACTTTTTGATTCCTCAAGGTTACGCTGTTTTGGCTACTGCTTCTGCTAAAAAAGCACACGAAGAAGTAATGCGTCAAAAAGCACACAAAGAATCTAAGATTTTGGCTGAAGCACAAGAAGTTGCTGGTAAATTGGAAGCAGTATCTGTTTCTATCGTTACTAAAGCAGGTGAAAATGGAAAAATCTTTGGTTCTGTAAACACTGTTCAATTGTCTGAAGCTTTGAAAAAAGAAGGATTTGACATTGATCGTAAATCATTGAAAATTAAAGAAGAACCAATCAAAGAAGTTGGTACTTTCGAAGCAGTGGCTAACTTACACAAAGAAGTTATCGCTACTTTCAAATTTAGTGTTGTAGCTGAATAATAGCAATCACCAATATTGAGAAGTCCCGATTTATTCGGGACTTTTTTTATGCATTTAAACCAAATTTTATAACTTCACAACCTATGAAGCATTTTGTATTTTTATTGTTAAGCCTCCTTTTGTTTGCTTGTTCCAATTCACAACAAGAAAAAGCAAGAACTCATCATCAAACGGCAGTTAAATACGCCAAACATTTTCGCTTTGCTACGCAACAAGGTAAAGAAGTGTTGGAAATCATTAGCCCAGACACCAAAGAAGTTGTGCAAACCTTGCAACCATTAACAGAGAATAAAAAAAGTATTGCCATTTCTGCTACCATTATTGGAATGATGAATGCGCTCGATGTTGCTTCTACCATTGTTGGGGTGCAAGAAATAAAATACGTGTACAATCCTTTGGTAAATGAAAATTTTAAGCAGCATAAAGTCATTGAAACGGGTTATGAAACTCAATTGGCAGTAGAAGCCATCATAGCTGTTCAACCAGCAGTAATTTTGCACAACGGACTCAATTCTGCATTCCCGCATCAGCAACAATTTGAAAATTTGGGCATTCACTGTGTTCCAATATTTGATTGGCGCGAGGAAACTCCTTTGGGCAAAGCAGAATGGATAAAAGTTTATGGTTTTCTTTACGGAAAAATGGAAGCTGCCGTACAACTGTTTACAACCATTGAAAGCAACTACCAAAAATTGGTACAACAAGCACGCACTTTAAAACCATCTGAATTGTTGATGAGTGGTAACATTATTGGCAGTGAGTGGTATTCTCCTGCTGGAGGTAGTTTTTATGCACAATTGTTTAGAGATGCCAATATTACCTATGCTTTTTCGGATTCAAAAGGAACTGGGAGCATTGCCAATACGCAAGAAAATTACTTGGTAAAAAACCGACATGCAAAAATTTGGATCAACCCTGGCGCTCGTTCATTAAAAGAATTATTGGCAATAAACAGCAAAGCAAATTTATATGATGCATTTAAAGAAAAAAACGTTTATTGTTATTCTAAAAACGATACGTATTATTGGGAAATGATGTCCATCATGCCCGATGCCTTGTTGCAAGATTTAATTTGGATAACCCATCCAGAACTGCGCAACGGTCAACAACTTCATTTTTACTCCTTATTGGAATAACAGGATAACTAAAATCCAGCAATTTTGTATATTTGCACCTATGAAAAAGAGTGAAATTCCACAAGATGAAAGCGCTTTAAAGGGCTGGACACGTGAAGTTTTTTATGCTAAAAACGAGGAAGGCAAGTACGAAGCAGGACTAAGCACTGGTTGGAGCGTGAAAAAAGATGCGTTGGACGGTGCTTGGGAGGAAGTGCATAAAAATGTGGAAATAGCTCACCAATTAGTAAAAGACGGTAAAATGAGCCCAATTTATTATTTCATGGAGTTGAATTTGATGGATGTGAGTGTACTTGCACAATACATGGGGTTTTGGAAGTGGCGCGTTAAACGTCATTTTAAACCGGAAGTATTTCGAAAATTAAAACCTACTGTTTTACAACGCTATGCTACTGTTTTTGAAATAGATGTAGAACAATTAAAAAACTTCAAATAAATTGCAAGAATTTAAGCATTATCAAGCAGCCCATTGTGAGAATGGTGTAACAGTTGGTTTATTAAAGCAAGTTGGTTTAGAACAAATTACAGAGCCGTTGGCCTTTGGAATTGGTTCGGGTTTGTTTTACATTGAAATTCCGTTCTTAAAATTACAAAGTGGACCTGCTATTTCATTTCGCACCTTTCCTGGAAACATTTTCAAGCGCACGTGCAAGGCTTTTGACGTTCAATTGTATTCTAAAAAATACCGCGACGAAATCAAGGGGATGAATGAGTTGGATGCTTTGCTTGCTCAAGGCAAATCGGTTGGGTGTCAAGTGGGTGTTTTTCATTTATCGTATTATCCCAAAGAATACCGTTTTCATTTCAATGCTCATAATTTAATTGCATTTGGCAAAGAAGGCAATGATTATTTGGTTTCTGATCCTGTTATGGAAGACACAACCCGATTGTCACAACAAGCCATGCGTAAAGTTCGATTTGCAAAAGGAGTGCTTGCACCAAAAGGACACATTTATTATCCAACTTCGATTGGTATTGTAACACAAGATAAATTGATAAAAGCCATTAAAACTGGTATTAAACGCAATTGCAGAGACATGTTGCGCATCCCCGCAAGTTTTATTGGAACAAGTGGCATTAATTATACTGCTAAAAACATCCGAAAATGGAAAGATAAATTGGGCGATCGTAAAGCGGCTTTGTATTTGGGTCAGATTGTGCGCATGCAAGAAGAAATTGGTACAGGCGGTGGTGGTTTTCGCTACTTGTATGCTGCATTTTTGGAAGAAGCAGCTGCTATTACACGTAACGATGAATTGTTGCTTGTTTCAGAAAAAATTACTAAAGCGGGCGATATGTGGCGTGATAGCGCTGTTCAAATGGCGGGTATTTACAAAGGAAGATTAACTACACAAGCAGATTACAACCATTCTGCCGATATTTTGAATGCCATCAGTGCATTGGAAAAAGAAGCATTTTTAGAATTGGATAAAATCAAACTTTAAAAAAGTAGATAAATTTCAAAATATATATAAAAAACACAGTGTATAATCGGGAATAATCCGATTATGTGTGTTTTAAATAACATGTATATGTAAAAAATATAATACAAAATCGAAAATAATCCGATTTAATGTTTTATATTTGTCATATGAGAATAAGAAATTACATAAAAAACTATACAGATGCACCCTTAACACATCAGCTTGTGATGGAGTCGCTTGTTGCATACGAAAGACCCAACGACAAAATCAGTGAGTTGCTTAAAAGTGGTTTTTTAATTGCGTTAAGACGTGGTTTGTATGTGCCGGGCCCAGAAGCAGATTTATCGATTCCCGATATGTTTGTTATCGCCAATCATTTGCGTGGTCCTAGTTATGTATCATTAGAATCGGCCCTTTCTTATTGGGGGATGATTCCAGAAAGAGTAGTTGAAACAAGTTCCATTACATTAAAAACCACAAAAACATATAACACACCCATTGGTCGGTTTTCATATAGGCATTTGGCTTTTCCTTATTATTCATTTGGATTGCAACGCATAGAGTTAACTCCTCGGCAAGCGGCAATAATTGCAACAAAAGAAAAAGCAATTTGTGATAAAATCATCTTAACGCCAGGAGTCAATTTAAGAAGCCAAGTTCAAACACTGGATTTTTTAGTGGATGATTTGCGCATTGATGAAGATACACTCGCAACGTTGGATGTTCAAGCCATTCAATCGTGGGTGGTGGATGCGCCAAAAAGTTCGAGTTTACAAATGTTGGTAAAAACACTGCAAGCTTTATGATTAAAGATTGGATAGAAACATATCGTCCTAAAAACGAAGAGGAAGTACTTTCTGCCTTGCGTGAAATAATGCAAGAAATTACATTAGCAGCTCTTTCACGGACCGATTTTTTTAAAAAAGCGGCATTTTATGGCGGCACAGCTTTGCGAATTTTTTATCAATTGGATCGTTATTCGGAAGATCTGGATTTTTCTCTTGAAGAAGATAATCCAGATTTTTCTTTGGAACCCTATTTTGAGGTAATTCAAGAAGAATTTAATTCTTTTGGGTTAACCGTTAGCTTAAGAGAAAAATCAAAAACTATAAAAACACCAATAGAATCCGCTTTTTTAAAAGCAGAAACCATTTGGAAGGAACTTGTTTTGGAAGATATTGTGCAACAAGTTAATATACGCTCCAATCGCACAATTAAAATCAAAATAGAAGTTGATAGAAAACCACCAAAAGGATTTAAAACCGAAGAAAAATTGTTGTTGCGCCCTTATTCTTTTTATGTGAAATGTTTTGATTTACCTTGCTTGTTTGCAGGAAAAATGCATGCTTTATTGTATCGCAAATGGAAAAATAGGGTAAAAGGAAGGGATTGGTATGATATGGAATGGTATATCAGAAAGGGTGTGCCTTTGAATTTAACACATTTTTTGCAACGAGCAAAAGACACAGGTGATTGGACGGATGACCAAATTACGGAAGAACAATTTTTGGCAATTCTCAACGATAAAATAGACCAAAGTTCTATACCACATATAAAGGATGATGTATTGCGATTTGTAAACGATGCTTCTAAATTAGAAATTTGGAGTCAAGCGTATTTTAAAGATTTGATAGGTCAATTAAAATTTACCCATTAATCAAACAATCCACCTTCACTTTCTAATTTTTCGTATTCTTCATCAACCAACAAATTGTTGCTTTCGGCTGCAGCCACCGCCAATTGGTCGCAACGTTCATTTTCTGGGTGACCATTGTGTCCTTTTACCCATTTGAATTCAATTTTAAAATTTTTGGCAACAGCTAAGTAGCGCAACCATAAATCTTTGTTTTTTTTGCCTTTAAAATTGGTTTTTACCCAGCCATACAGCCAATTTTGAGTAATGGCATCCACCACATATTTTGAATCAGAATAAACAACAACAGGATATTGGTTGGTTTTTAAACTTTCTAAAGCAACAATCACAGCCAACAATTCCATACGGTTATTGGTTGTTTTGCGATAACCTTGTGATAATTCCTTTATTTTGCCATTAAAACGCAGCAATGCACCATAACCACCATTTCCTGGATTACCTTTTGCAGCACCATCGGTGAAGATTTCAATTGTTGTGGTCATCGGCTTAAAATTACTGTTTCAACAGCACAATTTTCGCATCCCCCTCTTGTTCAATGTCAACGCTTACAGCATCGCCATTAACAGCAGCAAATAGAATGTTAGTTGCCAACACTTCGTTGCAGATATACGCTTGATTGGAAGCAATTGCCGATTTAATTTCTTCCGTTGTTTCAATGGTTAATTCAATTTTATCAGTAACGTCTAAACCACTGTCTTTGCGTAGGTTTTGAATGCGGTTAACCACCTCTCTGGCAATTCCTTCTTGACGTAATTCATCTGATAGATGACTGTCTAAAGCAACAGTAATGCCACCTTCTGAACTAACCAACCAACCAGGGATATCTTGCGCAACGATTTCAAAATCAGCATTATCCAATTCAATTGCAACACCTTCAATTTCACCCTTCCAACCTTTGTTCGCCTCAACCGATGCAATGTCGTCTTGCGTAAATTGAGCAACCATAGCTGCAATGGCTTTCATTTGTTTACCGTATTTTGGACCAATTGTCTTGAAATTAGGCTTAATTTGTTTCACAAACATACCATTACCTTCTTCCAACAATTCCAATTCTTTAACGTTTACTTCAGAAAGTATCAAATCGCTTACGTGTGCTAAGTCGGATGCAAATGTTTTGTCCAATACAGGAACAATGATTTTTTGCAACGGCTGACGTACTTTTAAACGTTCTTTCTTACGAATTCCTAATACCAACGATGAAATGCGTTGTGCTATGTCCATTTGCGCTTCTAAACGGTTGTTGATGATTGTGCTATCAACTTTAGGAAAGTCGGCTAAATGAACAGAAACAACAGCGTGTTTATTGGTTACAGCGTTCAAATCACTAAACAATTTATCCATGAAGAACGGTGCAATTGGAGATCCCAACAATGCTACAGTTTCCAAACAAGTGTACAATGTTTGGTAGGCCGAAATTTTATCTTGAGCATCGTCTGATTTCCAAAAACGACGACGGCACAAACGCACATACCAGTTGGATAATTGATCACATACAAAATCTTGGATTAAACGACCTGCTTTTGTTGGCTCGTAAGTTGAATAAGCTTCATCCACTTGAGCTATCAAGGTATTTAATTTAGATAAAATCCAACGGTCAATTTCTGGGCGTTTTGCCAATTCAATTTCTTCCTCTGTATAATCAAACCCGTCAATGTTGGCATATAATGCAAAGAAAGAATAGGTGTTATACAACGTGCCAAAAAACTTGCGTTGCACTTCAGAAATGCCGTCCACATCAAATTTTAAGTTATCCCAAGGTTGTGCATTGGTAATCATGTACCAGCGTGTAGCATCCGGACCATATTTTGAAAGTGTATCGAATGGATCAACGGCATTGCCTAAACGTTTAGACATTTTTTGACCGTTTTTATCCAATACCAATCCGTTAGAAACCACGTTTTTATAGGCAACAGAATCAAAAACCATTGTTGCAATTGCGTGCAAGGTATAAAACCAACCTCTTGTTTGGTCAACTCCTTCTGCAATAAAATCCGCAGGGTAGCTCAAGTGATTGTCAATCAATTCTTTATTTTCAAATGGGTAATGCCATTGAGCATACGGCATTGCACCAGAGTCAAACCAAACGTCAATCAAGTCAGATTCACGTTTCATTGGTTTTCCAGACTCGCTCACCAAAACAATTGCATCAACGTAGTTTTTGTGTAAATCAACGGTAGAATAATTGGCATCCGACATGTTTCCAACTTCAAACGAAGCAAGCGGATTAGCGCTCATAAAACCAGCTTCAACAGCTTTTTCACAAGCTTGTTTTAATTGTTCAACCGATGTTATGCAAATTTCTTCAGTTCCATCTTCAGTTCTCCAAATAGGAATTGGAATTCCCCAGTAACGTGAACGCGATAAGTTCCAATCGTTGGCATTTTCCAACCATTTTCCAAAACGTCCAGAGCCTGTAGATTCTGGTTTCCAATTGATGGTGTTGTTCAATGCAATCATGCGTTCTTTCACGTCGGTAACACGGATAAACCAAGAATCAAGTGGATAATACAATACTGGTTTGTCGGTTCTCCAACAATGCGGATAACTGTGCACGTGTTTTTCAACCTTAAACGCTTTGTTTTCTTCTTTTAATTTGATGGCAATTTGCACATCTACTGATTTTTCAGGTGCTTCACCATCGTTGTAATATTCGTTTTTCACAAACATGCCTGCAAATTCACCCATTTCTGGTCTGAATTTTCCTTGCAAATCAACCAAAGGAACAGCTTTTTCATGTTCGTCTAAAACCAACATTCCCGGAACACCTGCTTCGTTTGCAACGCGAGCATCATCAGCACCAAAGGTAGGGGCAGTGTGTACAACTCCCGTACCGTCTTCGGTGGTAACAAAATCACCAGGAATTACTTTAAACGCTTTGTCTGCATTTTCATACGGCAAGGCATACGGTAATAATTGTTCGTAATTGATGCCTATCAAATCATTACCCAAACATTCACCTATAATGTAGTATGGAATTTTCTTATCTTCTTTGGTAAATGAAGTTAAATCGGCTTCATTTTCTACTGCAAAATATTTTCCACCAAATTGGTAACCAACAAGATTTTTCGCAAGAATTACATAAATTTCACGAAAAGTATATTGATTAAAGGTTTTTACCAACACGTATTCGATTTTTGGTCCAACTGTCAACGCCGTGTTGGATGGTAAAGTCCATGGAGTAGTGGTCCAAGCTAAAATATAAGTATTTTGAGCATCCGTATAATTGAACGGTAATTGTTGACCTTCTTTAACTTTGAACTGAGCAACAACGGTAGTGTCAGTAACATCGCGATAGCACCCCGGTTGATTCAATTCGTGAGATGACAATCCTGTTCCAGCTTTTGGAGAATAGGGTTGAATGGTGTATCCTTTGTACAATAAATTTTTGCTGTACAATTCGCCCAACAACCACCAAACAGATTCCATGTATTTTGAGTCGTAGGTAATGTATGGATTTTCCATATCTACCCAATAACCCATTTCTTTGGTGAGGTTGTTCCAAATGTCGGTATAGCGCATTACTGCTTGCTTACAAGCTTTGTTGTAATCGTCGACAGATATTTTTTTACCTATGTCTTCTTTGGTGATTCCAAGTTCTTTTTCAACACCAAGTTCAACGGGCAAACCGTGTGTATCCCAACCCGCTTTGCGTTTTACTTGTTTTCCTTTAAGTGTTTGGTAACGACAAAAAATATCTTTAATGGAGCGCGCCATAACGTGGTGAATTCCTGGAAGTCCGTTTGCAGAAGGCGGACCTTCAAAAAACACATACGGTTCTTTCCCTTCGCGAGAAGTAATAGATTGTTGAAACACATTTTCGGCATCCCATTTTTGCATTACTTCTTTTGCCAATTCAGGCATGTTTAATCCTTTGTATTCTTGATATTTTTTGCTCATTGCTACTATTTCTTGGAATCTATCAGATTGCAAAGATAATGATAATCTGATAATTTTTTGGGTATAAAAAAAGGTGATTCCATCGAACCACCTTTCCACTTATTTTTTACTGATTAATATCTGTAATGTTCAGCTTTGTATGGTCCTTCAACTGGAACGTCAATATATTTTGCTTGTTCTTCAGTCAATGTTTCCAATTCAACGCCAATTTTTGCAAGGTGTAATTTTGCTACTTTCTCATCCAAGTGCTTAGGCAACATGTACACTAAGTTTTCGTATTTGTCTGAGTTTGTCCACAATTCAATCTGTGCCAAAGTTTGGTTGGTAAATGAGTTAGACATTACAAATGATGGGTGACCAGTTGCACATCCTAAGTTTACCAAACGACCTTCAGCCAAAATGATGATTTCGTTACCTTTTACGTTGTAAATATCTACTTGTGGTTTTACTTCGTATTTTGTAGCGCCATAGTTTTTGTTCAACCAAGCCATGTCGATTTCGTTATCGAAGTGACCGATATTACAAACGATGGTTTTATCTTTCATTTTTTCAAAATGGCGACCAACAACGATGTCTTTATTACCAGTTGTAGTTACAATAATGTCAACATTGTGGCAAACAGAATCTAATTTCTTCACTTCAAAACCGTCCATTGCAGCTTGTAAAGCACAAATTGGGTCGATTTCTGTAACAATTACACGCGCTCCAGCACCTCTTAAAGAAGCAGCAGAACCTTTACCAACGTCACCATAACCACAAACAACAGCTACTTTACCAGCCATCATAACGTCAGTTGCACGGCGGATAGAGTCAACCAAAGATTCTTTACATCCGTATTTGTTATCAAATTTTGATTTTGTTACAGAGTCGTTTACGTTGATTGCAGGCATTACCAATGTTCCATTTTTAACGCGTTCGTATAAACGGTGAACACCAGTTGTAGTTTCTTCAGAAAGTCCTTTGATGTCTTTTGTTAATTCTGGGTAACGATCAAAAACCATGTTTGTTAAATCGCCTCCGTCGTCCAAAATCATATTTAATGGTTTGCCACCTTCAAAAGCAAACAATGTTTGTTCAATACACCAGTCAAATTCTTGCTCATTCATTCCTTTCCAAGCAAAAACTGGAATTCCAGCAGCAGCAATTGCAGCAGCAGCATGATCTTGTGTAGAGAAAATGTTACAAGATGACCAAGTAACTTCAGCTCCTAGTTCAACCAATGTTTCAATCAACACAGCAGTTTGAATAGTCATGTGCAAACATCCTGCAATACGTGCTCCAGCCAATGGTTTAGAAGCTCCATATTCTGCACGAAGCGACATTAATCCTGGCATTTCTGCTTCGGCTAATTTAATTTCTTTTCTTCCCCAGTCGGCCAAACTGATGTCTTTTACTTTGTAAGCCAATTTTTCGGTTGTATTGCTCATATTAGTATTTAAATTTCAATTTTTTAGAGTGCAAATTTACAAAGTTCCTTTGGGATAAAAAAATGTTTTATCCACTTTATAAATGATTATTGGGTTTGTAAATTATCAGGAACAAAAAAATCCTACTTCAATTGCCTGTATTTTTGTACCGCTTGAAGTAGGATTGACGTGTTTAACTTAAAGTTTTTAACGCATTACATTTACGTGACCGGTGTATGTTTTACGTTCGTCGTTTTTCAATGTTTTGAATTCAATTTTCCAAATATAAGTTCCATCTTGACACATTTTCCCTGTTCCGCCAAATATACCGTCCCATCCAATTGTTGCATCTTTAGATTCAAATACACGCTCGCCCCATCGGTTGAAAATCAACATATTGAAGTCGAAAGGATCAAAGCCAGATGTAAACACCGGTTGGAAAACATTGTTAAACTCATCACCATCTGGTGTAAATGTGTTGGGAATGTAAAACAATAAATCTTCCTCTGCTTTCACAAAATAAGTTGTTGAATCCATACATCCACTTGCAGAATAAGCATACAAGGTAACAGTATATGCAGCTGGTGTTTCTGGGTATTTGTGGAATGGATGTTCTTGGGTTGAAGTTGCTCCATTGTCGTCAAAATCCCATAGATACGATGTAGCTCCAGTAGAATGATTGGTAAATGTAACTTGCGGATTACTCAATTCAAAAATTACAGGACTTGGCACAAAAGAGGCAACAGGTTTTGCTTCTACATAAACCAATGAATCTTGATGCAAAGTTGCTACACATCCTGTTGGAGAAGTAATTTGCAAAGTTGCTCCATAGTAGCCTGCGTTGTTATATGTTTGTGTAATTGGCCCGCAATTGGTTATTGTTTGTCCATTGCTAAACGTCCATACACAATTGTTTGCATTGGCTGAAGTATTGGTAAATGTTGCTGTAACAGGACTACAATTTTGATCTTGCGTAGCCGTGAAACTAATTTGTGGTGTATCTTCTACAGTAACCGTAACTTGGTCTGTTGCTGAACATCCATTGCTTGTTGTTCCCGTTACGGTATAAGTAGTTGTTCCAACTGGAGGGATAAATGCACTACCATTTACTACGTTATTATCCCATGTGTATGTGCCATTTGAACCTGCACCTGATGCCGTTAAGGTTACATTGCTTCCTGTACAAACAATTTTATCAACCCCTGCATCAATTGTTGGGTTAAGGTTGACAGTTGCTGTAACTGTTGTTGTACCTGTACATCCGTTGGCATCTGTTCCAGTAATAGTGTATGTTGTAGTTGCACCAGCTGTAAAGGTTACAGTATTTCCTGTTGCGCTACTTAAATAAGTTGCAGGCTGCCAAGTGTAAGTTCCATTTGTTCCAGCACCAGAAACGGTGATTGTGCTATTACCGCCTTCGCACATTGAAACATTGGTAGCGTTTAACGTTAAACTGTTGGCAACTGTTACTGTTGCTTGTGCTTGACCTGAACAACCATTGGCATCTGTACCCGTTACAATATATGTTGTAGTTGATGCTGGAGAAACATTTATCGTTGCAGAACTACCCGCATTGTTATTCCATGAATAATTGGTTGCTCCAGATGCAGTTATTGTTGCTGTTGAACCTGGACAAATCGTAACATCACCTGTTGTTGTGACATTTAAACTTGGTGCAACAGTTACCGTAACTTGATCGGTTGCTGTACATCCAGTGCTTGTAGCTGTAACAATATAGGTTGTGGTAGATGAAGGAGACACTGTTACACTTGCTGTATTACCAGCATTGTTATCCCATACATAGTTGCTTGCGCCAGAGGCGGTAAGTGTTGTTGAACTTCCACTACAAATAGTCACATCATTTCCCGCATTGACAGTCGGTATTGTTGGTGTGGTATAACTTTGGTTAATGGTACAAGCAGCATCGTCAGTGAAAGCTGCTGTGATTGTACACGATTGTCCGTTTGGTGTAAGTGAACTAATAGAATAATTTTGTGGACTGGTAAACGGTGCATTGAATGTTTGTGTATTGCCCGAGCAATCGGTTACAATTAATTGCCCTGTTGTAGGTGCATTTGCAAACGTCAAAGTACCTGAAACAGTGTAGGTATTTCCTGGATCACATCCGGTGGTGGATGCAGTCATGCTTGAGAAACTACATGTTGGTGTTGTACATGACGGTGCAGTGTATGTTTGTGTTAATACTTGAGAACAAGCGCCCACAGAAAAATAAAGTTCAACATCACATGCTTGACCGTTGGCGTTTAATCCTGTCATTGTTAATGGATAAGAACCCAAACTAAATGGAGCAGAGGCAACAGTCACTTGCGTACCATCACATGTAGTGGCAATTAAGTTGCCTGTTGCAGGAGGATTGGTAATGTTTACTGTTCCAGACAAATCGTAAAGGTTATTGGAACAAGCTCCTACATTAAAGTTTGACAGTGTAATATCAGCAGTTGGTGTATATGTAACGGTAACAATCCATGTATTTGTAACCAATTCTTGGTAATCAGTTACACAACCAGCAGTATAAATATTTCCAGAACCACCACCTGTATCGTAAGGTAAAAAAGTTTGGTATCCTTGCCAATAAAAAGGCAAAGTAGGTTGGCTGCTATAACAACCATTGGCAATTGTTTGATTAGTGAGGTTGTAATCCATACTGTTGTTAGCAACTGTCCAAGGACCCGTATGGTTTGTTCCAACACCAGCTTGAACAGCGGTCCAACCATTTAATGAGCCCACCTTTGAACGTTGTTCGGCTTTATCTGCATATACATCGGTATTACCAAAAATATCTGCAACATAGCCCATATATCCTTTTGCCCAAATTTTATAGGAAGTATTGGTACCAGTAACTTGATATGGAGTTGCAATCATCGTAACATTCATTGTTGCTTGGCAACTTGCAGAAAATGTTGTGTTTTTATCTTGCAACGCTTGATTGGATGCATACGTATTGGTTGCCGTTGGATCAATGATTAACGGATAAACTAAATTGGGGCTGTTAAGCCATTTTGCTGGTACTACCAACTGAATGTTGTAGGTATTTGTGCACAGTTTTTTGATTTTATAAGTTCCGTTGATGGCATGTCCACTTTCCATTTTACTTTTCTTAATGCTTGAATCGTAAAATTTAGGCATTGAAATTTCTGAAAGCACATTGCCATTTTCATCTTTAATCAATAAACTTCCTTCCCAACCATATTTTGTGTGTTGACCTACTCCAAATTCAATTGACCAATCTTCTGGCATACGTATGCGATCATTGAATTGAATAGTTTCCACATTATCAGGAAGTTCTAATTTTTGTTTAATGATGTAATCGGTTGTTAAATCCCAGTAATTAATTTGTTGATAGCGGTCAATTCCACTAAAAGCATTGCTAAATATAACTTTGTTGTTGGATGTTTGTGCATTATTAAATGTTCCAAACACACTTTTTACAAGAGACCCATTTTTATCGATGTAATCAAGAGAAACTTTTTTTCCAAATTCATAGTTGCCACCGTTTTTTTGTAATTGCATGGATGTTAAACCATCAACAGTGTTTATTTTTAACGGCAATTCAGATTGAAAAATTCCATATTCATTGCCATTGGTTGTTGCATGTTCTTGCAGGGTTATCCATTGGTTGTTTTGATCTTTATAATGAAAAACACCTCCTGTTTGCTGCACGCGGTATTGTCCATCAACCCCATAAAAAGTTTTAGAATTTTCTGTTCTTAATTGAATTAATTCAATATTCTCAACATTAAGTGCTAAAGCATATTGATTGTATTCGGAATGAGATACAAAATTTTTATCAATTTTTTGTAGTAATAGATTGTTAGTAGTTGGTTTTATGATTAAGCGTTGAGCATAACCTATTGTATTTAACAGTGTTATGAAAGCAAACAAAAGTTTACAAGTTGTTTTCATAATAAATCAATAATTAGTATATAGTTCAGAGACGTCTAAAATAGTAAAAAGTTGCTTATTTTACAAATTGTTAATATATTAACAATAAACCATTTATAAGTTAAAAACTACTGTAGTGCAACAAATAAATCTTCCATAGATTCAAATTGATGGTCGGCAATTATCAATTTAGGTTCGGGATGATGTGTTTTTTCGGGTATGCAAACGACTGTCATTTTTGCTGCTTTTCCGGCAATAATTCCGCTTAATGAATCTTCAATCACCAAACAACTTTTAGGATTTACGCCTAATTTTTCAGCTACTGTGAGATAAACTGCAGGATGAGGTTTTCCGTATTTTTCATGCTCAGCAGAATGCACATAATGAAAGGCATCTTGTATATCGAGTGTTCTCAATACAGCGGCAATTAAAATGGCATAGGAAGATGTTGCTAAACCTATCTTCACGCCTTTTGCTTTGAGAAGATTTAACGTATCCACAACTCCTGGCAAAGGTTTTCCGTTTTCCTCAATGAGGTGTATCATGCGGTTAACAATGCGGTTTTCTACTTCTTTTTCGGAAACATTTTGCCAGCCTGTGTGGTGGTACCAATAACTCACCACTTCGTCGATGCGCATGCCTACGGTTTTTTGAAAATCTTTTTTAGTTAAACTGCATCCAACTTCTTGAAACGTTTGTTCCATTGCTATTTTCCATAATGGTTCAGAGTCGATTAAAACGCCGTCCATATCAAAAATAAAAGCTTCAAATTGATTAAAATTCATATTCATTTACCTGAATTTGTAAAGGTAAACAATTTAGAAATTAAGCTTCAATTTTTTATTTAATTCTGGAATTGTATTTGAATAAATCAGGAACTACCCAACGCAAGGCAACTTCAATTCCACCTCTTGATTTGGAAAGTTGAATCAATGAGTTAAATAAATTGAAATCATACGCAAAACCAATTCCTAGTCCATTCCATTCAAACATAGCTTTTAATACCAAAGCATCTTGATTTCGGCAGAATAACCCCAAACCAACCATTGTTTGTTGCACAAAATTGGTAATGTGAGACTCTCCTTTGATGATGTATTTTCCATACAACCCAAAAAACAACTCTCTAGCATTTCCTTGATTGTGAAAATAAATTCCTGGTTCTATCAATACATGGGTATTTCTAATTCCAAAAGAAGCATTTGCAAACGCAGAGAAGCGTATATACATTTTTTCTTGTGCTTTATTGATGAATGAATACCCAGGCCTGTTCAAATGAAACGCTGCAAAACCAACATTTATCATTTTTGAATCATTCGCTGCAATTCGCGATTCTCGACCATTATAAAATGTATAAACCATTCCAGCTCCTGTGTCAAAATTATTGAAAGATAACGTGTTAAACGTTTCTCCTGACGCATAGTTTGGATTATATGCCATTCCATCGTATTGGTTGGCCCATCTTCCTGCATTTGGATCCAATGTGCGTTGCAACCACCCACCGTATATTCCCAAACCTAAAGTATGGCGGTAATCCATAATGATGTGTGTGGCTAAATGAAAATTTGCATTGTTTGTAACAACTTTAGCTTGCCCAGCTCTGTCGTTAAAAAAATTAATTCCTGCAGCTACATGCACTTTTTTATCTCTTCTCTTGTTTTTTGCGTTCAATCTTGCATCAACAGAAAAAGCCACCGTTTGAAAAGGCTCTGCAACACTGTTCCATTGACTCCTAAAATTTAACGAAGTAGAAAGGTCATAATTTGCGCCAGCTAAACCAGGATTTAACGTTAATGGAGAATAGGGCATTTGTGAAAAATGGATGTCTTGTGCTTGTGTTGATGTAACCAAACAAAGCATTGTTCCTATCAATATTCTTTTCATTTTTTGTGGTATTAATAGTTCAACTTAGCGGACAACATTGATGTTTCCAGATTCTTTTACCGTGTCGCCATTTTCTAAAGTAGCAACTAATTTATAGACATACACCCCCGACTGAACTGGTTTTCCTCTAAAATTACCATCCCAACAGTTGTCTCTGTCTTTGGTGTGAAACACAATTTCTCCCCATCTATCAAAAATGGTAAAGTCAATTGACACAACACATGAACCCATTACACATTCTAAATCGTTCATTTGATCTCCGTTTGGAGAGAAAATCGTAGGAACATATAATTCTCCACAAGGTTGTTTAACGGTTACAATTAAAGAATCTGTTGCCGAACACCCATTTACATCAACTACAGTAACGTAATAAGTTGTTGTTTGACTTGGACTAGCAGTAGGATTAGGGCAATCCGTACAACTTAAACCAGATGTTGGCGTCCAATCAATTGTTCCTATTGTGATTCCGTTTTCCACTTCAATCTCTAAGTTTACACTTCCTCCAGCTTCGATTGTAGATTGAGCAGGTGTAGCATCTAAACCAAATGTTGTGGATGTATTAATTGTCCCAGTTGCTGAGGCTAAACAACCGTTAGCATCTGTTACCGTTACTGAATAATTTCCAACATTTAATCCAGTTATTGATGAAGTTGTTTCTCCATTTGGAGTCCAAACATAACTGTAAGTTCCTGTACCACCTGTTGCATTGGTTGTAATTTCACCGTTACTTTGCCCACAGTCTGTATCTGTTTCACTCAATGTAACAATTAATTCTGCAGGTTCTGTTATCGTTACTTGTTGCGTGGTTGAACAACCAGCATCATCAGTTACTGTTACCGTGTAAATGTTAGGTGAAAGATTTGAAGCTGTTGCATTATTACCTCCTGTTGGTGACCAACTATAAGAGTAAGGAGCAGTTCCTCCTGTTGCGCTTACTGTAGCAGTTCCATTGTTAGAACCAAAACAAGTACTATTTTGACTTGTAGTAATGGATGCAGTTGGTGCGTTTGCAGCACTGATGGAAACATTTTGTGATGCAATACATCCTGCATTATCTGTTACAGTTACAGTATAATTGCCAACTGCTAAATTTATTGCAGTTTGTGTGGTTTGCACAGGCGATGTATTCCAACTATAAGAGTAAGGAGCAGTTCCACCTGTAACATTTGCAGTAGCCGTTCCTGTATTTGCAGTACATGATGTTTGCGTTGGTGTTATTGTAACCGTAATGTTTGAACTTTGGTTAACAGTTACAGTATTCGTATTTACACAGCTATTTCCATCGGTTATTGTAACTGTGTAACTGCCTCCTGCTAAGTTGTTGGCAGTTTGTGTAGTTTGCACTGGCGATGTATTCCAACTATAAGAAAGTGGATTTGCACCTGAAGTAACATTGACTGTAGCTGAACCATCGTTTAATCCACAACTTGCGTCTGTACTAGAGATGGTCGATTGAGGAAGAGCAAAAACAGTAACATTATTTGTGCTACTTTGTGCACAAGCACCTGCTGTTGTATATTGAACCGTATATGTTGTTCCAGCAACTCCATTAGAAATAACACCTGTTGTTGCATTGATTGTAGCACCATCTGAAGGAACTGGATTAAATGTGAATGTACCACCTGTTGGCGAAATTCCTGTTGGACCATTTGTTGCGCCAGCACAGAAGTTTGCAAACGTAAAACTTGGTGTTGCACCTGCTGTTGGATCTGTTAATGTGACTGCTTGAGTTACCGGACATCCTGTTCCTCCTCCAGAAGTAGATTCAATTACTATGTTGTTGATTGCTACAGAAGGATCTGTTCCAGCTCCATCGTCGTTATTGTCCCAGCGTATTGCAATTTTAAAGTTTGGATTGTTTTCACAAACCACTGGTAATGCTTGAGAATAGGCTGTCCAAATACCTTGTGGCGCACATGCACCTGTACCAGAAGAAAGAGCAGTTCCTAATTGATTCCATGTTGCACCATCAAAATACCAAACAGTTGCTTGATCGTTTGGAATTGCGCCATTTGCAATATAATCAAATTTAAGAGTTAAACCTGTAAATCCTGTTGTGTTGATAGTTGGAGATTCTGCACGACGATGTGTTTCTGGACAAAATAAAAATCCACACAATCCACCAGCATCGTAAGCTGCACCGCCAGAAGGGAAGAACACACTTGTAATGTGTAGAGTAGCGTCTCCATTTCCTGCAACACCACAGCCTCCTGGAGCAACACCACCTTCGTTATCATTTACAACAAAGAAGTTAGGGTCAGCTCCTTCTGTAGCAACTGGAACATTAAGATTCCAACCAGCACCTGCAGATTCAAAATCTTCAGTAAAGATAGTTTGTGTTCCACTTCCACCTCCAGTTTCTGTTACTTCAACAGTATAGTTTCCAGCACAAATGTTAGACAAAGTTGCACTATTAGTTCCAACAACGTTTCCAGCATTGTCTTTCCATGTATAAGTATAAGTTCCACTTCCACCTGTAGCAACTACAGTTAAAGAACCATCGCATGCACCTGCACATGAAGGTTGTGTTGGGGTTATGCTTTGTATAGTAATTGTACCACCACTTGTGTTTATAGCTGCATTGGTAGTTGCTATACATCCACTATTATCTGTTACTGTTACAGTATAGTTACCTGCACTTAAATTGGTTGCAGTTTGTGTAGTTTGCACTGGCGATGTATTCCAACTATAAGAGTAAGGTGCTGTTCCTCCTGTAACATTTGCAGTTGCTGTTCCTAAAGTTCCACTACAATCTGCATCTGTTGTTGTTGTTGTAACTGTAGGTGAAGACGGAGCAGCATTAATAGTTACATTTTGAGTTCCTGTACATCCATTATTATCTGTTACTGTTACCGTATAGTTACCAGCACTTAAATTGGTTGCAGTTTGTGTTGTTTGCACTGGTGTTGTATTCCAACTGTATGAATAAGGAGCTGTTCCACCTGTTGGATTTGCAATTGCCGAACCAGCAACAGTACAAGTTGGTTGTGTTGGTGTGATAGTTACAGTTGGTGCATTTGGAACGGCATTAATAGTTACGTTTTGAGTTCCTGTACACCCGTTATTATCTGTTACCGTTACCGTATAGTTACCTGCACTTAAATTAGTTGCAGTTTGTGTTGTTTGCACTGGTGATGTATTCCAACTGTATGAATAAGGAGCTGTACCACCTGTTGGATTTGCAATTGCCGAACCAGCAGCAGTACAAGTTGGTTGTGTTGGTGTTATTGTTGTAGTGATTGTTACCGAAGCACAAGGATCTGCACTACAAGCAGTAACTGAAGCCGCACTAGTTATTAAAATAGTTCCACCTGAATTATCTACAATTTGTACAGGATAAGTACCAGGTGTTTGGTTTGTTCCAGTGCCAAAAGTTGTCCATGTTGTAACATTTACCGCACAACCAGGAGGAAACGTACAACCAACCAAGCAAGCACTACAATCTTGAGTAGTTGTTTGATTTTGCCATGAATAAGGAGCTGTTCCACCAGATACAGTTATACTTCCATTAGCTTCTTTACACACACTCAAGCTCACGCAGCTGTTAACTGTAATAGTATGGTTTTCAGAGCTACCACAAGGCAGTGTGTAGGTAATAGTATGGGCGCCAACTCCAGCGATAGCGGGGTCAAAAACACCAGAAGAATTTACGCCATTACCCGACCAAGTTCCTCCAGCTGTTGAAGGGGTTAATGTAACTGCTGCATCTGTATTACACATTGTTGTTGGGGCTGTGAAAGTAGCATCACAACATACGCCATCAGTTATACTTACATCATCCACATAATAATAAGCATAAGGATTCATGGCGCTTGCATTTACGCATGTGTAGGTGGTTGCACTGTTATAAAAATTTCCTATAACAAAATATTGTTCACCACCAGTTGCTGTATAGGTAAATTGGATTTTTGTCCACCCATTAGTAGATGTAATTGCTGGCCCATTATATGTTAGTTGGGGCACAATTCCATAAGATGCTAAATCGGAATTACTTCCTACAGTAGCACAGTTGACTGCAACAGGAGTTGGAGATAAATGAACTCCCCATAAATCACTTGCCCATTTTACATTGTCGGCCAAGCTAACCCAAAAAGAAACGCAATATTGTTGTCCAGCTGTAAGTGGTGTTGTTAGCTGTCCTTGTAAATATTCTCTCCATCCATCACTCATCATTGGTGTACACCCTGTTAATGCCATACCCGAATATGTGATAATACCAGCATAAGCACTTCCTGTTCGTGCAGGCTCATTTCCCAAAATATTTGCGGGAACACCAACCCCCATTGCACCTAATGGACTACAAGAGTGATAATAATCAGATGTTGAACATGTGTCACCTACCAAATTAACAAATGGGTCTGACCAGTTATTTGCTTTTGATAATTCACTTGGTCCCATCGGACATCCACTATTTAATTCAAAACTGGGATTGATTACTAAATTTTGAGAAAATGTGTTTACAGCAAAAAAAGCAATAAACAGAATAAATGTAGATAGTAGTTTCATCATAGTTCTTTGTAATAGCAATACTTAATTCATACAATATTAATAAATTATACCAATTAAAGATTGGTTTGTTGATTTATTAACAAACAATGAGAATTGATTTATGAAAAATAACAGTTTGATTATTTATAAAACTTCATCATCTGTGCAACCCTCGTTTTCATGTCGTTAACTAAAATCTGTGGTGCTTTTACATTTATTTCACCGCCAAATGATAGTAAGGAGCGTATTAATTCTTCAGAAATATAGACTTCCAATTGAAAAGTAACCGTGTTTTCTGTTTGAGCCACAATTTTTTGACTGTGGTGCAAGGGTTGAGCAATTAAATATTTGGAAGCAACATCATCGGCTTCAAAAACAACAATTTCTGGAGCGGTATCTTTGGTAGAAATTCCAATCGCATAATTAAAAAATTCTTTGGGCTGGAAATAATGAGGTTTAACCACTTTCTCGGAAGATAATTCCAATTTTTTTATACGTTCCAAGGCATAGGTGGTGATTTTGTCTTTCACCAAATCATAGGAAATCAAATACCAACGATTGCGGTATTCTTTGAGTAGTAAAGGAGTAACTTTGCGCGATTTAACGGTTTTTGAATTAAAATTTTCGTATTCAAAATAAACGGCAACACTTTTTTGAATGGCTTCTAATAATGAGGGTAAATATTCTCCACCACCAACAGAATAAGCAGTTTCAAATTGAACGAATTCGGTTAATTCGGGTTGGTGTTTGGCATTTGAACTCAAGGTAATACGTTCCACAATTTTGTCGATGGCATTACCAAATTCCTTAAACATTTCCACATCTTTGAATTGCAACAATGTATTGGCCGCAAACCTTACCGCATCCAAATCGGATTCGTTGAGTGGAACATCATTTATAGTAAAATTGGGGTCTTCGTAATAATAACCTCGGTGCAATTTGCTGTATTTGATGGGTGCATCGTATTCTTGACGCATAGCAAATAAATCCTTTTCGATGGTTGAATCGCAAATATTTTGTTTGTCTTCACTTCCAAACAACGCTTGTTCGCACGCAATTCTCAACGTTTCTTTAGAGGGAAACGGCTTGTAGGGATTGCGCAAACATTTGTCAATAATCCGATGGCGAAAAAGCGTGTTTTTAATGAAAGGCATACTTTATTTTTATACAGCTGATTATCAAAAATAATAAACATATTGTGTAAAGTGTGATTTTGATTGATTTTTGTCGTAAAAATGGGTTTTTTTATAAAATCTGCTAATTTTGAGTTTTTAAATAGATAAAACATTCTCAATGCAATCACTATACAATGCGCTTACATACGCAAAAGAAAATTCCCCTTTTTATAGAGAACAATTAGCGCATTTTCATTTTGAAAATAATGAACAAATTGTTGAACAATTGCATGCATTGCCTTTTACTACCAAAGACGACTTGGCACAACGCAACCGTGATTTTTTAGCAACCTCTAAGCATAAAATTGCAGAATACGTTACAACATCTAGTACCGCTGGTTCACCAGTTACAATTTTCCTTACCAAAAACGATTTGCAGCGATTGGCATTCAACGAAAAAGTAGCTTTAAGTTGCACCGGAGCGAATGAAGAGGATATTTTTCAATTGCTCACAACCATCGATCGTCAGTTTATGGCTGGATTGGCCTATTATCTTGGTGTGCAAGAGATGGGTGCTGGTATGGTCAGAATTGGCCCTGGCGTTCCCGCATTGCAATGGAAATCTATTTTTGATAACGAAGTTACTGTTTTAATTGCTGTACCAAGTTTTATTATTACGTTGATTGCTTATGCAAAAATGAATAATATTGATTACAAGCAATCGAAAGTTAAAAAAATTGTGTGCATTGGCGAAGCATTGCGCGAAGACGATTTTAGTTTGAATGTGCTTGGAAAACGCATCCAACAAGATTGGGATGTGGAACTGTATTCCACCTACGCCTCTACTGAAATGGGAGCAGCTTTTACGGAGTGTTTAGCTCAAAATGGTGGACATTTAAACCCCGATTTGATTCACCTTGAAGTGATTAAAGAGGATGGGAGTCACGCTCAAAATAACGAAATAGGAGAGGTGGTTGTTACAACTTTGGGAGTAGAAGGAACGCCATTAATTCGCTATAAAACAGGAGATTTAGCACGATTGCATACAACAACATGTGCTTGCGGACGAACAACACCTCGTTTAGGTCCTATTATTGGCCGTAAAAATCAATTAATTAAATACAAAGGCACAACTATTTTTCCAAACGCCATTTATGAAGTGTTTGATCAACAACCGGCTGTAACGTGTTACAAAGTAGAAATTTCAAAAGATTATTTAGGAAACGATATGATTACCGTGTTGTTGGGAAAGAAAATAGAAAATACAACAGAAATGCAACTGATAATTGCAGATTGTCAAGCAAAACTAAAAGTTGTACCACATTTTGTTTTCTTAGAAGAAGATTATTTGCGTAGTCAAGTATTTAAGAAAAACAGTAGAAAACCAGAAAAAATTGTGTTTAAATAAAAAAGACCGCATTAAAACGGTCTTTTTAAACTCACCTAATTACCTAACCTTACCTAAAATAAAATCTATCAACTATTATTATTTATTACTCGAACCAGTTTTGTTAGATTGCCATTTCTTTTTCAAATGCTGTGCCAAAACATAATATTTTTTCAAAACATTGAAAAACAAAGCATTACGATTTTTATAAAATTATTGAGGGTTAAAAATATTTTCAAAATGAAAAAATAGCATTCAAAATGAATGGAAAAATGGTGTTTACATCCTATTTCTAGAGTTCAATATAAAATTATTCAAACGACATAAAATCGTTCAATTTCGAAATCAATAAACAAAAGGATAAGATTAATTGATAACAGTCAACGTGCTGAATTTGTTGATTGCCTTGCCGTTTACATCTTTAACGGTAATGATGTAGATGTATTTTCCTGGTTGAATAACGTTGTTAAACGAGTCGGTTCCTCTCCATTTAAAATCAGGTTGTGCACTTTTGAAAATCACATTGCTGTTTTCATCCATTAATGTGAATTGGAAATCGCTGTATTCACCCTTGTAATCAATAGAAAAATAACCGTTGGCACTTAATGAATAAATATTTGGTAAGGTAATTAACTCAAATGTAGGCTGTGCATCATTTGCAACTGCATTTGATGTTGTCCCTTTATTAACGACTTCGTTTGTTTTGTTTTCTGTTTTTGTTGGAGCAGGTTCTTGAGCAACCACTTTATTTTCGTTGGTGGTAGTTGCCGATTTTTTATCCATTATATTTGGATTAGGCGTACTGATATACGTTTTATTGTCCAACAATAAATCATCTGATGAAGTAGTAGTGTTTTTTACTTCTTCAACTAAATTAGAATTATTTTTAGTTGAATTTGGAGTTATTGCCGGTTGATGTGTTGGTTGAACATCTAATTTTTTAACCCCATCATTTTGTTGACTTGTTTCAACTTCTGATGTTTCAGTAGATGGTTTTTGATTTTCTACTATTATAGTTTTATTTGTTGCTACAGAAGTTGAAGTATCTTTTGTAATGAAATAGGCACCCACCGCAATCACAGATGCAGCAGAAATACCAATTGCTAACTTAGCTGCAAGAGATATTCCTGTTGCTGTGACAGTAGAAGTAGTAGCAGTAATGCCTACTTGAGAAGCAATAGATTGCCATAATTCAGGATTTACTGGCGATTCTAAGTTCCCCAGTTGTTCTTGAAACAAATCTTTTATGTTATCCTTCTCGTTCAATTTCAATTTTTTCTAATTGTTTTTTTAAATAATCGCGTGCTCTTAAATATTGCGATTTGGAGGTGTTTTCAGAAATTCCAAGCATTTCACCGATTTCTTTGTGCGAATAACCTTCAATTGCAAACATATTGAATACCACTTTGTATCCATTGGGCATTTGATCTATCATTTTCATCAAATCTTGCGCCACCAGATTTTCAAATGTATAACTATTGTTTTCAATTTTATATCCCACTTCATCCACATCATCCATGTACCCAAATTTTGAGTTTTTTCGTAATTGATCCAGAGCAGTGTTAACAATAATTCTTCTTATCCAACCTTCCAATGATCCTGAGTTTTCGTATAAATGAAATTTCTGAAATACTTTCACAAATCCATCTTGCAAAACATCCTCTGCTTCTTGTCGGTCTTTCATATACCGCAAGCAAACAGTCATCATTTTTGGCGCAAATTTTTCAAACAACTTTCGTTGAGCAATGGGGTTGCCATTTAAACAATCTTTTATTAATGTTTGCTCCTCCATTTACTCCCAACAATCTTATAGACTTTATTTGTTTAATTAAAGTTGCATCACTTGCAACAAAAAAATAATTTTTACCGAAATATACTTATATTTAGCAACTCAAAACAACACTTTAATGAAATTTATACTTTTTTCAATCTTCTTTGTTTCTTCTTACTTTTCCTTTGCGAAACCAACTATTCGTATTAAAAGTGGTAAGTGGATAGGTGTGTTAGAGCTGACTCAAAACGAAAAATTGTATTTTGAAATAAGGATAGATAATAAAAAATCAAATTGTACAATTCAAATTAAAAACGGAGAAGAAATAGTTCCGCTAAACCAACCTACAATAAATGGCGATAGTGTTCATGTGCAATTTGCAAATTTTAATACAGAACTAATATTTAAGGTAGTCAACAAAACTTCAATTCAAGGGCGATGGGTTAATCATATTAAAACCAATTATGAAATACCTTTTAAAGCATATTTGAGTAAAGCAACAACCGTTTTTCCAATAACTAAACTTTCGCCCGTAAAGAACTTTGATGGGAGATGGAAATCCTCTTTTAAAGACATGCATGGTGAAGAAATTGCCATAGGTTTGTTTCAGCAAAATGGGGCGAATGCAACAGGTACTTTTTTAACAGAAACAGGAGATTATCGTTTTTTATCGGGGAATGTAGATTCCAACACATTGTATTTGTCTGGATTTGATGGAAGCCATGCTTATTTATTTGTCGGCACTCAAGACGATCAAGGTAAAATTAAAGGATTGTTTTTAAGTGGTACACACCATCGTTCGGTTTGGACTGCCGAAAGAAATGATACTTTTCAATTAAGTGATGCAGATTCAATTACAACTTTTGTTGGCGAGTCAAAAGATGACATTATTCTTAATTTCAAGAATTTAGACGGCACTAATTTCGAATATCCGAACGAGCAGTTTAAAGATAAAGTTGTTATCATTCAAATTATGGGTACTTGGTGCGCCAATTGCATGGATGAAACGGTGTATTTCAAAGAATTGTATGATAAATACAATGCAAAAGGTCTTGAAATCATTACGGTTGGTTATGAAACAGGTGCAACTTTTGAAGAATGTTCCAAACAATTGCAAGCCTTTCAGCAACGTTTCAATTTGAAAAACACCATTGTTGTAGGTGGAAATGTGCGCAAAAACAAAGTGATGGATGATTTTACATTCTTATCTAATTTTTCATCTTATCCAACGTCTATTTTTATCGATAAAAAAGGAAATGTTGCGCGCATTCATACCGGTTTTTCGGGTCCATCAACAGGAAAAATTTATACAGATTACAAACAAGAAACCGAACGTTTAATTGAAGAATTAATAAATCTTTAACAGTTGATTTGGTAGATTCAATTTATTTTTACTCAAAATTAAGCAACATGAAAAAGGCAATTATTTGGATTAGCATTTTATTTTTTCTTCCTTCATGTGGTGGGAATGATACAGAATTTAAAGACTTGCGTGGAAAAGAAGTGGAAAGCACCATTGCTGCAACGCCTCTTTCTCAAAAAGAATTGGATGAGAGCTTAGCAAAAATTCGTGCAGAAGAAGAAGCCAAAGAAGCTAAAGAACGTTCTATGCAAACCACCCTTTCTTTTGATAAAACAGAACACGATTTTGGAAATGTAAAAGCACAAACACCCAACGAAGCTTCGTTTAAAGTAACTAATACCGGTGATAAGCCTTTAATAATTAGCAATGTTGAAACAAGTTGCGGATGTACGAATTCTAAAAAACCAGAAAAACCCATTTTACCTGGTCAATCGGATGAAATAGCAGTTACGTTTAAATCCAACCCAGGACAAACAGGTGAGCAACATAAAACCATCACCGTTTCTGCAAATACTAAAGAAAAAACGCATCAATTGAAAATCAGAGCGTTTGTCAAATAATCAAATCATCATAACAATAAATGATGTTGTACCCTTTTTCCCGAAAATAAGCGGTTGCTTGCGATTTATTACTGCATGTTGCCATAATAAAATCGCCACCCCAAGCCCCCAACGACTTGATACAGTGTGGATAATCTGAAAACAAACGCTGTTGAATAGGGGCAATAGCTAAAATTGTACTTAAAAGTTGTTCGCTTGCATTCATTAACTTTTCCCATTCTTCAATAGTGGTGCAAACAGTTGCTTGCTCAACAATTGCATTCATTGCGTTGATGTGCGCTGTAGTTGTAATTTTATTTTTAAAATTAGCTATTTCGTTGGCACTACTTTGTTTTGCTCCTAAGTAAACAAATATAAGTTGATTGGAAATGGAAGGTGATAATTGAACGTTTTGCAAGGTTTTATCGCGCATGGTGTACACAATTGGCTGACGAGACAAGGCAGTTGCCAAATCATAGCCCGAACCTCCAAAAGAATGTTCTAATAAATAATAAGCATCAACTCCCGACCATTGACTAAGCAAAGAAAGCAGCGTTGAACTGGTGCCAAAACCAAACATACGGTTAAAATTGAGACTGAATTCTAGATTAAGTCCAGCACATTTTAACGTTGGATTTTTTTCGCAAATAAGTTGTAATAAACGTTGTGCAATTTTTGCTTTCTCCTCATCCGAAGTTTGAATGATTTCCAACGATGAAGAGAAACGTATATCGAGCCAACAAACAGCGTTTTCGTCGAAACAAGTCCAATGAATTTCAGGGAGTTGTTGCGATGAAACCGTAAGTGTTTGCTGATATTTTAATGGAAACGACAAACATTTTGAGCCTCTTAAAACCAAATATTCACCAAAGAACAATAATTTTCCGGCGGCAGAGAACTGTTGTTTTTCCATTGCAATGAAGCCTTTATTTAACTTTTTCGGCTGGAATTAAATTCCATTTTTCGGCTAAATTACGAACAGCAGAAACAGAAACCACTTTGTCTTTAAAATGTTCAACAATAGCATTCCTGTGCACCTCTTCAATGTTCAACTGTTTGATGATGTTCAATAAGTGCATTTTCATGTGACCTTGTTGAATGCCCACCGTTACCAAGTTTTTCACTGCTGAGAAGTTATTTGCCATACCAATCGTTGCAGCAATTGCCATTAATTCTTTCGCATTGGGATTATCAAGTAGCTCTAAACTAAGTTTTACTAGCGGATGTAACGAAGTTAAACCACCCACAACTCCCAAAGCAAATGGAATTTCCATTTCAAAACGGAATAGATCTCCGTTCAATTCCACATGGCTAAGCGATGTGTATTTTCCGTCTTTTGCAGCGTATGTATGTGCGCAAGCTTCAACAGCTCTAAAATCGTTTCCTGTAGCCAATACTACCGAATCAACGCCGTTCATGATTCCTTTGTTGTGTGTAGTTGCACGGTGAGGATCTACTTCGGCAACGCGTACACCCAAACGAAATCTTCGAGCAAATTCTTTCCCGCTGATGCCCGGTACAATGTTGTCAAACTCATTGATAGGTGTTTCAACCGTACAACGAACACGGCAGTTAGGCGTTAAATTGGATAAAATACACATGATTATTTCCAACCCATCCTTTTTAAATTCGGGTTGTGCGGCATGCCATTTTTTGAATGTAGAAGCAAATTGCTCCAAGCAAGAATTAATGAAGTTGGCACCCATTGAATCCACTGTTTCAAAAGAAGCATACAACTGCATCAATCCAGGTTCTTCTGCACTAAAATCTTTTAATTGAATGTCTAAAATTCCACCGCCACGTTTCATCATGTTCTCGGTAATTTCAAAACATTCTTTTCTCAACACTTCTTTTAACTCCTCAAAACGATTGATTAAAAGTTGCACATCGTCGTTCCACAAAAAATGAACCTGACCAATTTTTTCTGTTCCAATGATTTCTGTTTTAAAACCTCCGCGCGTGAACCAAAATTTAGCGCTATTAGAAGCCGCAGCCACCACCGAACTTTCCTCCACAACCATTGGCACCATGTAGCTTTTGCCATTGATAAGCACGTTGGGACAAATATTGAACGGCAACGGGAAATTGGTGATGGTGTTTTCACTAAATTCTTCCAATAAATTCTGAATTTTTGCATCTTGGTGATGAAAACTCTTTAAAAGTTCTAAAGCCTCATTTGAGCTAAGGTGATTATCCACCACGTAGTTCAATTTTTCATCGCGTGTTTTTTTTGAAAAACCAGGTACAAAATGTTGATCCTTATGCATGTGTTATTGTTGTTTTAGTGTTAAATATGTGCGCGCCAATAGCAGCCCTTCCACTTGATTTTTAGTAAATTCATCAAGTGCCTCTTGCGAAATTTGAGCGTATTTTAAAAACTCTGAAGCTTGCCCATAAACCGCATTGGCTTTGGATTTTTTTAATAAATAATAGCCATCCAAAAAGCTCTTGATGCCACCGCTGATGATAACGGATTGGCACTGTGCTTTATTGCCGAGCTCGGCTAAAAGTTGATTGTTGATATCCACCATTTCTTCTGCTGTTTGTCCCACATGAACAAAAGGCATTAAAAACTGACTTTTTGTTGTATTGCGCAACAATTCTAATTTTGAAAAATTGGTTCCACCATTTGCAGCAAACTCAATGGCTGTTAATGGCAATTGCATCAACGCTTTCATACTGTTGTAACCAAAACCTTGCCCCACTTCTTTTGCAATTACTGCAAGTTTAGACGTTGCCATAAATTGTTGAATAGTGTCGATGGGTGTTTTTTTTAGTCTATCACCTTCGGGTTGCATCCATTCTTGCAACGGGTTTACATGAATAAAAATACCGTCGGCATCCAATTTTGCAACCAAATCTTCTAGGGCAGCAACCGAATTTTGTTCCAACATTTTTTCAATTTGAGCAATACCAAAGTTGAGGTAAAATGGCAATTGGCGACCAATAATTGGACGAATGTCAAAATCTTGAATCTTTTTTTCGTTTTCCAACGCAATGCGCGATGAACCCAAACCAATTCCCAAACCAAATGTGGCTGCTGTTTTTGCTAAACGCATGTTGATTTCGTTGGTTTTTGCTGTGCCCCCTGTCATGCTTGAAATCCAAATTGGAAAACGCATTACTTTAGAACCTATTTTAACCGGCCATTCTTCCGAATCAGAAGGGTGAGCAGCCAATAAAGGTTCATAAAAAAAACGGGAATCAACCAATTCATTTTGAGAAGATAGCGCCAACTCCAAATGATGGTCTTTGCGTGATTCTGTTTGCTTGTAATTCGTTTCGGTCATGACAACAATACTATGTAATAAAAAAGCAAAACACAAAGTTACGGTTAAATATCGAATTTATGCACGAGATGCTTTTAGAATTTACAGAGAAACAAGAAATCTCCAAAAAATAAACAAAATAGGATAAAATTCACTTTTATGACAATCTTATGACTTTTCTCCAATTTGTTCTATCTACTTTTGTCGCACTTTAATTTATAATCAAACAGAAATGAAGAAAGTTGTAAGTGCATTTTCAGTAGTTGCATTTTTGGGAAGTGTTAGTTTTGCCCAAGAAGTTAATATCAAAAACCTACGTCAATTAACCAATGGAGGAGATAATGCAGAGGCTTATTTTAGTCCGGATGGAACAAAATTAACCATGCAAGTTACCAATCCAAAAGAAGGAGTAGAATGCGATCAGATTTATGAATTGGACTTAAGTATTCAAAATCCGACATTTAAAGATTTAAAATTAATTTCAACTGGTACAGGTAGAACAACTTGCTCTTTCTTCATGCCAGATGGCAAACATATTTTGTATGCCTCAACACACGAAGGGGGACACGCATGTCCAGCTCCACCAAAGGCAAACGGTAAGTATTTATGGCCAATTTTCCCTGAATTTGACATTTATGTAGCAGATTTGAATGGTAAAATTGTCAACCAATTAACCAACACACCAGGTTATGATGCAGAAGCTGTTTTATCTCCAGATGGTAAAAAAATAGCATTTACAAGTATGCGTTCTGGTGATTTGGAAATTTACACAATGGACTTGGATGGTTCAAACGTAAAACAAATCACATTTGGATTGGGTTATGACGGAGGGGCTTTTTTCTCTCACGATAGCAAAAAATTAGTATTCCGTTCTTCGCGCCCAAAAACAGAAGAAGAAATTAAAGAATACAAAGATTTGTTGAGCCAAGGTTTAGTTGCTCCAACGAACATGGAAATTTATACAGTTAACGTAGACGGAACTGATTTAAAACAAGTTACTAATTTAGGAAAAGCTAACTGGTCGCCTTATTTTCACCCATCTGATAAAAGCATCATTTTTTCATCCAACCACCATTCTGTGCACGGTTACGATTTCCAATTGTTTATGATCGATGCTGATGGAACAAACCTACGTCAAATTACATTTGAAAGTAATTTCAATGCTTTTCCAATGTTCTCACCAGATGGAAAAAAATTGGTGTATGCAAGTAATAGAATTCCAGATAAACCAAAAGAAACAAATGTTTACATTGCTGATTGGGTAGAAACAGATGCTGCTGAAGTTGTGCAAGATAAACAATTGAAAAAACACGTTTCTACATTGGCTTCTGACAAAATGGAAGGACGTTTAACAGGCTCAAAAGGAGAACAAAAAGCAGCTAAATACATTTCTTCTGAATTGAAAAAATATGGTTTAAAACCGTATGAAGGAAAAAGCTATTTGCAAAAATTCAACTACAAGGTTCGTTTAAATCCACACGATAGTGCAAGCACAAAAGATTGGCACGGAACAAATGTGATTGGAGTTTTGGATAATGGTGCTAAAAATACGATTGTAATTGGTGCACATTATGACCACTTAGGTAGAAACGAACACCACCATTCTACAAAAGTGAATTCAGAAGGTGAAATTCACAATGGTGCAGATGACAATGCTTCTGGTACAGCGGCGTTGTTAGAATTAGCAAGAATGTATGCAACCAACAGTACAAAAGAAAAAGTAAACTATGTGTTTGCATTCTTTTCAGGTGAAGAAGATGGGTTGATTGGTTCTAAACACATGGCAGAATCGTTGAAAAGCAAATTTCCAAATGTGTTGACAATGATTAACATGGATATGATTGGACGTTTGAGCAAAGACAAAGCATTGGTTATTGGTGGAGTAGGTTCAAGTCCAGATTTCGGACCAATCATTGATAAAACAAAACCTGCTGGATTTACCATTACAATTGATTCTACTGGCGTTGGACCATCTGACCATACTTCGTTTTATTTGAAAGACATTCCAGTGTTGTTCTTCTTTACAGGTACACACATGGATTACCACAAACCAAGTGATGATGAAGAAAAAATTAACTATTATGGTTTGCGTGCAATTACAGGATTTGCAGCAAGAGTTGCCAACCAAATTGCAGAAAAAGGACAAATGACATTTACAAAAACAAAGGTAGAAACAGGTAAAAGAACGCCAAAATACAAAGTTACGTTGGGTGTGATGCCAGATTATACCGACCACGGAGATGGCTTGCATATTGACGGTGTTGTAGATGGAAAAGCAGCAGCAAATGCTGGTGTTGTAGCGGGTGACATTCTAATTGCAATCGGAGATTGTACAATCAAAGATGTGTATGGATACATGGAATGTTTATCCAAACTTCAAGCTGGTGACGAACGTGAATTAACCGTAATTCGTCAAGGTAAAGAAGTTAAATTAAAAGCTGCGTTTTAGGTAAACATATATAAATAAAGTAGTGTTCATAAAAGGGCCTCGTTCATTTTTGAACGGGGCTTTTTTTTTCCTTTATTTTTGGTTGAAATTAACATCCGTTGAAAACTCGTTTTAGTATTCTTAAAAAATCGCCTAAAAAAATGTAATTTTGCATAAATTTTACAAGAATGGAAAATACCGAATTAAAAAGAATTGCATCGCAAGTTAGAAGAGACATCGTTAGAATGGTAGCAGCAGTAAGCTCTGGACACCCAGGAGGTTCATTGGGTTGTGCCGATTTTTTCACATTGATGTATTTTGAAGTGATGAAACAAGATCCTAAAAACTTCACAATGGATGGAAAAAATGAAGATGTATTCTTCTTGTCAAATGGGCATATTAGTCCGGTTTGGTACAGCGTTTTGGCAAGAGCAGGTTATTTTCCAGTAAATGAATTGAATACATTTCGTAAAATTTCATCCCGTTTGCAAGGACACCCTTCTACAGAAAAAGGATTGGAAGGAATTCGCATGGCCTCTGGTTCTTTGGGACAAGGTTTGTCTAATGCTATCGGAACAGCGCAAGTGAAAAAATTAAACAACGATCCTTGTTTGGTTTATAGTTTACACGGAGATGGTGAATTGCAAGAAGGTCAAATTTGGGAAGCAGCAATGTATGCAGCCGCTAAAAAAGTGGATAATTTAATTGCAACGGTTGACTACAACGGTCGTCAAATTGATGGCGATTGCGAGGATGTAGTTAGCTTGGGCGACCTAAAAGGAAAATGGCAAGCTTTTGGATGGGAAGTCTTGGAAATGGATGGTCATAATTTTGACGATATGCGTTCAACATTGGCACAAGCAAAAGCAAAAACAGGGCAAGGTAAACCAATTGTTATTTTGATGAAAACCGAAATGGGTCAAGGGGTTGATTACATGATGGGAACTCACAAATGGCACGGTTCTGCTCCCAATGCGGAACAATTGGAAAAAGCATTGAATCAATTGGAAGAGACCATCGGAGATTATTAAATCGATGCGAATAAGTTGCCTTATACTATTTTTATTATTTAGTTCATTAACTTTTGGACAGGAGCGTTTGACGCGCATACTTTTTATTTTGGATGCCTCTAACAGTATGAACGCCTTGTGGGACGGAAAAGAAACACGTTTTGCTGCTGCTAAACGTATTTTATCCAAGTCGGTTATGGATTTGCAAGGTGTAGGCAACCTTGAAGTTGCTTTGCGGGTTTATGGTCATCAATCTGAAGTTACAGCAACTTATCAAGATTGTGACGATACCAAATTGGAAATTCCATTTGGAGTGAACAACCACGACCGCATCATCAATCGTATAAAAACCATTCAAGCAAAAGGCACAACGCCCATTGCCCGTTCGTTGGAAGCAGCTGCTGGAGATTTTCCAGATGCTAATTCCAGAAACGTGATTATTTTAATTACTGATGGTTTAGAGGCTTGTGATAACGATCCGTGTATTATTGCTAAAAAATTGCACGATAAAGGTGTTAACGTAAAACCGTTTGTTATTGGTGTGGGAATGGATTTATCGTATTTGGAAAAATTCCGTTGCATAGGAGAATATGCCGATGCTGAAACACCCGAAAGTTTTGAAAAAGTATTGCAAAATGTGGTCAACAAAGCATTGGTGAATACCACTGTTCAAATCAATTTGAATAATATCAACAAGGAACCTAAAGAAACGGATGTTACGTTGTTTTTATACAAGGCAGGTACGAAAGAATTGAAATACACGTTTACCCATACTTTGAATCGCTCGGGATTGCCAGATACACTTGTGATGGATCCTGCAATCGACTACGATATGGTTGTCAATACACTTCCAAAGCGCGAGGTTAAAGGCATTCACCTTAAAAAGCATACACACAATACCATTATTGCCGATGTTCCGCAAGGTTACATCCAAACAAAAGTGGTGTTAGGCAATCGCCAATATGTTATTCCAACCCGTGTGATGCTCAAAGGAAATCCTGCAACCATCAATGTGCAACAAGTAGATGAAACGGATAAATATTTAATTGGAACCTATGATTTGGAAATCCTCACCTTGCCACGCACTTACGCCACAGTTGAGGTAACCCAAAGCAGTGTTACCAAGGTGGATATTGTAGCGCCTGGAACATTTTCATACAAAGCTACAAGCCCAATTACAGGTCAAGTGTTTACAGTTAACGGTGATGGAACTTATACATGGGTGTGTAACTTGGACGATAAACCAACTCAAGGAACCTACTATTTACAACCTGGAAACTATAAAGTAGTGTATCGTAGCAAAAAAATTAAAAGCACGCTTTACACAACAGAAAAAGAATTTAGAATTTACTCAAATAAAATAACCTCATTAAATTTTTAAGCAATGATTGAAATTGAAGTTAAGGGAAAAAAAGATACCCGTTCTGGTTTTGGAGAAGGTCTTTTAGAATTAGGTAGAACCAACCCAGATGTTGTTGCATTGTGCGCCGACTTAACAGGTTCGTTAAAAATGGATGCTTTTCAAAAAGAATGTCCAGAACGTTTTTTCCAAGTCGGTATTGCCGAAGCAAACATGATTAGCATTGCAGCTGGTATGACCATCGGTGGAAAAATTCCATTTACTGGAACGTTTGCCAATTTCTCAACTGGACGTGTGTACGACCAAATTCGTCAATCGGTTGCTTATTCTAACAAAAACGTAAAAATTGCAGCATCGCATGCAGGTTTAACATTGGGTGAAGACGGTGCAACTCACCAAATTTTGGAAGACATTGGGATGATGAAAATGTTGCCTCACATGACGGTAATTGTTCCTGCAGACTTCAATCAAACAAAACAAGCAACCATTGCTTGTGCAAAACACGATGGTCCGGTTTACTTGCGTTTTGGTCGCCCAAGTGTGCCTATTTTTGTTAAAGAAGACGCTGAATTTGTTATCGGAAAGGCCGATACTATTATTGAAGGAACGGATGTAACCATCATTGCTTGTGGTCACTTGGTTTGGAAATCAATTGAAGCAGCAATAGAATTAGAAAAACAAGGGATTTCTGCTGAGGTTATCAACATGCACACCATCAAACCATTGGATGAAGCAGCTGTGTTGAAGTCAATTGCTAAAACAAAATGCGTGGTTACAGCAGAAGAACACATGTATCACGGAGGATTGGGCGATTCTATTGCACAATTATTGGCAAGAACAACACCAACACCTCAAGAATACGTAGCGGTAAACGATACTTTTGGAGAATCTGGAACACCAGATGAATTGATGGCAAAATACCACATCGATACACCAGATGTTGTTGCAGCAGCTTTGAAAGTAATTAAAAGAAAATAAAAAATTCAAACCGAATAGTAAAAGGTTGTCAGAATTTGGCAACCTTTTATTTTTTTATTATTTTTGATTATAATTTTTTAATTAAAGCTGAATTCAAGTCACAAATGCAACTTCTGAGTTAAACAATAATTTTTCCATTACAAATATAGGATTTTCATAGTTAAATCGTTTACGAGGTCTGTTATTAATTTTTTGTTGTATCTCTTGAATTCGTTCTTCTGTAATA
>JAKQEZ010000521.1 GCA_029558435.1 Bacteroidota bacterium | reverse complement strand
AGAAAGGAACTAGCATACTGAACAGTCTTAATTGACCAATGACAAAATTTAGCTTTTATCTTTCTCTTTCTTCTGTTGAAATAAATTTATAAAATTTTCAAAGAACTTCCTCTTGCAAACATAGGATGACGTTCAAGTGTCGTTGTCGGCTTGTGTGTTCGGGTATTTTTTCTTTTTTCAGAAGGGCAGGAAAATTTTTTATTCATTTTTTTTCGGGGGAACAAGCACACTCTTTTTGCAGCTTTGGTTTGCGTGTTGGCTTGTAGCGGCTGCAAAATGTGTGTGCTTGTGTGCGTTGGCTTTTTATTTCGCTAACTGTAATATCCTGTATGCTCCTCTTGCAACAATTACAAAAACAATTGCTCCAATAATCAAGTCGGGATAACCTGAATTAAGCCAATTAACCAAAAGTCCTGCAAGGATTACACCCGAATTAATGATTACGTCATTGGAAGTAAAAATCATACTCGCTTGCATATGGGCTTCTTTGCTTTTCCCTTTTTGTAATAAGTAAAGACAAATCACATTTGCTATCAGGGCTAAAACAGAAACTACAATCATTGTTTGGAAATCGGGCATTTTTTCAACTCCGATAAAACGTCTGACAACTTCAACGAACCCGATAACAGCTAAAAGGATTTGAAAATATCCTGCAAACTTGGCGATGTTATTTTTTCTTGCAATCGTTCCTCCAACCGCAAATAATGCCAATGCGTAAACGATACTGTCAGCAAGCATATCCAAACTGTCCGCTACCAATCCCATTGAATTGGAAAAAATGCCAAACAGCATTTCCAACCCGAAAAACAGAAAATTGATAATAAGAACCGTCCACAATAATTTTCGTTGCATACTGCTTGTGTCTGCTTCTATTTCTATTGTATTTTCTTCCGTTGAAATTAGAGTTGTATCAAGGTTTAGAGTTTCCAAAGCCGAAAGTATAGGTTGGCTTTCCGCAATATGATGAACTGTCAGTTTTCGGTTTGCAATATCAAACTCCAATGATTTTATTTCATCAAAATTTTGCAGTTTCATTCGTATCAATTGCTCCTCGCTTGGGCAATCCATTTTTATGATTTTAAATATTGTCTTTTGCATAATTCTTACAATTTTAGTTTTATACCGCCATTAATTAAAAATCCGTCAAGCGGTGCGTAAATGTCCCTGAAAACAGGATTGGTAACTGTTCCTATATAAATGGTGTCAAATCTGGTTTGCCTTGCGTCAAGGAAATTTTCAAAGTTGATGTAAACAGAAAATTTCTCCCATAGCTTTTCAACCATAAATCCGCAAAGCACATATTGTTTTCCTGTTGCTCCGTCACTTAATTTTTGAGGGCTGAAATAATACGCTTCCAAACCTACTTTCCATTTATCCTCTATTTCATACATTAAAACTGAATTTATCCTGTGCTTTGGTGTAAGTGGCGTATTTGTCGAAACTCCGTTTTGATGCAAGCGTGTATCTGTAAACGTATAGCCCAAAAACAATTTAAAATCTTCATAGCCGATTTTGATATTGGTTTCCGTTCCTCTTGTATCAATATGCCCTGCCGAATTGATAAATTGGTATAAGCCGTTTGTTTGATAGTCAAGCAACAAAGGATTATCCAAATAGGTGTAAAAGAAAAGTTGGTTAATGCTAAACGTTACTTTTTCGCCAAATGCGGTGCGATAATTAAAATCAACATTTCCTCCGTAACTGCGTTCTAATTTGTTAATGTTTTTATCAATCGGCATTACATTTTGATATTGTATGCGTTCGCTTTCTTCTGTAAAAATGGTTGGCGTTTTATAGCCAAATCCACCACCAAGTCGTGAAGAAAATTTGTCGGTTATTTTGAATAATGCCGAAACTCTTGGCAGTAATGCAATGCCGTAGTCAATAACATAATCGGCTCTGAAACCTGTTTCAAGATTGAGCCACTTGGTAGCTTTCCACGAATTTTGAGCAAATGCACCAAAAGTAATTTGGTCGTAATTTCTTAACGGAAAAGTATCTAACGGCTTTTCCTGAAAATTGTCCGTCCAAAGATTTACCCCTGCAACCCATTCTGTTTTTTCCCTGATATTGGTATAGCTTGCTTCGCTGAAAGTTGCTGTTTGTGTGCCGTCAAAACTATAATTCGGAATGTTGATTATCCTGTTAAAGTAACTTACACTGTTTTTAAAATTGAAAAAACTTTTGTCATTAAATTTATGGTCAAAAGACAATTGCGTAGAATAGCGTTGTGTTTTGTTTTCTTCAAAGTAACTGTGGATAGTGTTGCTATTTCCCTGAATATAATGTATGTCGCCACCGATACGGTTTTCAATGGCTGTATTTAATCCAACATTCAGTTTTGTTTTATCGCTGAAATAAACGAACAACTTGGGATTGAAAACATACCGTTCAAATTTTGGAATAGCTGTAAGGTCAATATTTGCAGGGTCGTAAGCCCAATTGCGGTTATGTGAGGCAAAAATAGTTGTCCCGATTTTGTTAAATCGCTGTCCGTAAAAACCATTTATATCAAATCCTCTGCCCGAACTTCCGTTTAAATGAAAACGCAACTCTCTTTCATCAGTTGGTGTTTTGGAAATCAGGTTTACCAATCCTGCTATTGCTCCGCCTCCGTAAAGTGTAGATGAAGAACCTTTGATAATTTCCACCTGTTTTAAGTCAAGCGGTGGTGTTTGCAAAAGTCCCAAACCGCTTGCTGCACCTGCAAATAAGGGAAATCCGTCTTTAAGGATTTGGGTGTATCGTCCGTCAAGCCCTTGAATACGAATAGAAGCGTTGGCAGATGTTGCCGATGTTTGTTGCGTTTGTATGCCTGTGCTTTCGCTCAAAAGCATACGAATATCGCCCGCTTTCATATTTCCTTTTTCTTCTAATTCCTCGCCTGCAATAAATTCAATTCTTGTCGGAATGTCTTTGATTGTTCTTGAACTTCGTGTAGATGAAATCACAATTTCGTCCAACTCGTCTGTTTCTGATTGTAGAAAAATTTCAATCGGGTCTATTGTTGTTAAAGGAAATTCAAAGGTGTCTTTTCGTGTTTCATAACCTATATAACGAAATTCAATTACCTGTTTTCCGTTCGGAATATTGGTTAAGGTTATCAGTCCGTCAAT
>JAKQEZ010000505.1 GCA_029558435.1 Bacteroidota bacterium | reverse complement strand
ATAAATGAGCAAGGAAGAAAAAATAACGAACAACATAAAAGTACCAAACAAAGATTTGGAAACATTGAGAATAAATTTTCCGCATTGCTTTGACAAAGATGGAAACTTTCAATTGGAAAAGTTTAAAGCCAATTTGACTGAAAAGGAAATTAACTTTTCTACCGAGAGTTACGGTATAGACTGGCTTGGAAAATCGTATGCACGGCTTTTGGCAAGCGACCCTGCAACAACCTTGCTAAGAGCAGACGAAACCCACAACAGCAAACCTGAAAACGCTAATTCTGAAAACTTGCTCATAAAAGGCGACAACCTGGAAGTGTTAAAGCACCTTGCCAATGCCTATTACGAACAAGTAAAAATGATTTACATTGACCCGCCTTATAACACGGGCAACGATGGTTTCTTATATCAGGACGACAGAAAATACACGGTAAAAGAATTACAAAACTTGATTGGCATTGATGCTGATAAAGCAAAACGAATCTTAGATTTTACAAAAAATGAAAGTAATAGCCATTCGGCTTGGTTAACTTTTATGTATCCACGTCTTTACATTGCAAAACAATTATTAAAAGAAGAAGGAGTAATTTTTGTTTCTATCGATGATAATGAAGTAGCTCAACTTCGTCTATTAATGGATGAAATTTTTGGCGAGGAAAATTTTATTGCTTCAATGATATGGAATACGGGCAGAAAATCAATGGCAAAGTTGATTGCAACAAACCACGAATATTGTGTTATTTATGCAAATCTTAAAAACAAACAATCTGCCGTAGAAGTAACTAATGAAGATGATGATACTGAAATTAATGGAAAACTTTGGCGTGAGAGAAAGCAGGGCTTAGAGCTAATTTATAAGAAATTTGAAGAACTAAAAGCAGAATATGGAACTGATTACACTAAAATTTCTAATGGCTTAAAAGATTTTTATGACTCATTGAGTGATGACAATCCATCTAAGGCACACGACCATTATTGTTTTGCAGATGGGAATGGCGTTTATTTTCCTGATAACACATCCGCCCCCGACAAACCAGAAACGCGGTCACATAAACCGCTGATTCATCCAGTAACAAAAAAAGAAACCGCAGTTCCTGAGATGGGTTGGCGATACAATGAAGAAACATTAATGAGATTAGTAAAAGAAGATAAAATACATTTTGGTATTGATGAAACAACTGTTCCCAATAAAAAAACATATTTGCAAAACACGGAGTTTGAAGTTCCCTCAAGTGTTTTTTACCGTGATGCAAGGGGTGCAAAAAAGCGATTGAAAAAGCTATTTGGTGGTACAGACGTATTTGCCTTTCCAAAAGACGAAGAAGTAATTAAGAAATTTATTCGCTTTTGTGTCGTAAATGGCGATATTGTTCTTGATTTTTTTGCTGGATCCGGAACCACAGCTGAAGCAATATTTCAACTAAATGCCGAAGATGGTGGCAATAGAAAGTATATTTTAGTGCAGATTCCCGAAGAAATAGACCTTAAGAAAAGCAAAACAGCTTACAATTTTATAAAAAACGAGCTCAAAGCCGAACCAACTATTTTTGAAATTACAAAAGAGCGTTTGTTGCGTGCAGCAAAAAAAATAAATACAGAATTAGACAGCAAAATTGAAAAACTAAAGACAGAATTGCCAACCGAAGAGACAAAGAATGAAATTGAAAGATTAGAAAAACTAAAATCGCAAAATGGTTTCAAAGTATTTGAAACTACACCGATTTGGGAAGATTATGATTTTGAAGCAGAACAGTTTGACAGTTCGCAAACCCTTTTTGATGCAGGAAAACTAACAGAAGACGATTTAAAAGCAATACTTGTTACCTGGAAAACAAA
>JAKQEZ010000489.1 GCA_029558435.1 Bacteroidota bacterium | reverse complement strand
AATGCTATGAAAGCTTTTGTTAATTTTGCTCGTGTACGCTCAGGTACGATTACCAAGTTAAAAATTAAATCTTGTTCGTATTCCATGTTAAAAAATTAAAACAAAAAAATTTTTTTGGTTCAAGAATGTTTATTAAATTTTAAACTTAAAAACTATGCTTATATCAGTGTTAGTTTGTGTGATAAAAAATTAATGATCATATAGAAAAGGCATCAAATTCTAAAAAAAGATATGTAGGTGGGAAAACCTAATAAAAACTCTCAAAAAAACACACAAGTAGTAGTATTGCATAAATTTCTCATGCTTATAGATATATATAAGTTAATAGATTGAAAATAAAAGTGTACTTTGATAATAATTGAGCTGTAAAAAGACTCTTGATAAATGGGTTAATTAAATTAAAGTATGGAAATGTTATCATGTTTTTGGAAATCTGTGTATTTAATTTTGGCGTTAGCGGATTATTATCTGAAGTATCATAAAAAATATGCTGGGCTGCAGTCAAATTTCCACGCAAAAGATACCAAAACAAAAAATCTCCGTTTAGTATGCCTTTATGTGTGGACAAAAACTTTGCGAATTCAGTCCTATCATCCTGTCGTTTTAAAATGACTGGTTGTGAATTGACAAGGTTTTCGTTGAGTACTACGCATGACATTTCGTATTGTAAAAATAATAGTAGCAAATCAAAATTAACAAAATTTGATTGAGCTAAAAAATGAAACATGTTAACATAATTTTTGTTGAACTGAGTAAAGTTAAATCTCGACTGAACAAACTGCAAGTTTTGTTGAATGTTTTTGAGTTCGAATTTTGTAAACGAAGAAAAATTGACCAAGGGAAATTTTCGCGAAAGTTCATTTCGTACAGATGAAATCTGTTGCGGTGTCCAGAGTTGTTTATTCATTGGTGACAAGAGTAAACTCTTCAGGCTTGTTTGTTTGTTGTGTTGTTTCGTCGGGTTGTTTTGTTGGAAGTGAAGTTTTGCGAAAATGAACTTGAGTGTACTGATCTCGAATATAAGCTAGATTGTTGATCTTTATTTCGTAAAGCATTTCTACGCCCGCGTCTCCTGTGTTGATTGGATAATTTGTTATCGTCAACTTGTCATACTTGTCGTAAAGATTAGTTACTGGCTTATCATTCCAATAAAGATAAAGAACTGGGTCAAAAAGATAACCAGCTCGAACTACTGCCAGCAGTACTTCTATCGATTCCTCGCCATTATAGTCGAGAAATGTCATTGTGTTTTTTGGTGGTTCGTAAACGAACGAGACTTCGGCCGAATCAAGTGACATGTTTTTATTGAATAAAATTGGTGAAGCAAAAATTGCAAGAACTAAAGCTGAAAATAATATCATTCTAATAAACATTGTTACATGAACACCTTTTTATATCGTTTTCTTGGGGACAATGACAGAGTTTAAACTTGTTCAAATGTTCTAATCTTTGGTCTAATGGATGATGCATGTGATTTTTCCACGATGCTATATAGTCGTCAGTTGAGTGTGGGTTGTAAAAAGATGGTGAGTAATGTCTGTCATTTGATTGGCCGTCTGCTCGTAAATATTCGCTCAATTGGTTAATTCTATTGAGGGATTCTCTAGGCAAGGAGTAGAGATGTCCAGATGGAAAGTGCTGTTCGAAAGGAGTTCCTGTAAATCGAGATAATAGGTGTTTGAAGCTAGATTCCGACATTCTATTAGTAGTTCGATTATTCTTGAAGTAAAAGACCA
>JAKQEZ010000454.1 GCA_029558435.1 Bacteroidota bacterium | reverse complement strand
GTAATTTACCCGTCGTTCAATCATTTTTCCAGAAGTTGTTTGAAGACATATTTTTTCACGCCTTCCGTCGTTACCGAAAACCACCCAACGGCTACCGGTGTTGTTTAAGTAATAAAGTCCTGTTCGTTTCATTTTCTTGTTCTTTTATTGGTTAATAATTCCTATCAATACCGTAACCGTTCCAACCGCTGTAAAAATCCCTTATCCGTAAATAAGGAATCGTTCAGTCCTGGAAACGGTTGCTTTTAACTCGTTCATTAATTCTTTCATTTTTACTCGTTCATTTGGTTTTTTGTTCCCGCCCAAGAATCGGACTTGGATTTCCGGCTGCATGAATGCCGGAATGCCACCAGACGCGGAAAGCCTTTTGCTAACAATAAAATTTAAAATTCATTTGCCAATTCGATTTGAGCCGTTCCGCTCAACCAATGACCCGCATAAAATTGAAACAAAATAGGCTCGGTCGTTGAAAATACTTTTTTTACATTAAAATTTTCTATTTCTACATCCTCTTCAAATACATTTCCGATTGTGTCGGTTGTTTTTTTACGCAAATTTTCAGCGGTTGCCGAGAACATTCCCGAAGCCATCGGCTTATTAAAATCATCAATAATTGTTACTACAAACTTTTTCATAACTTTTTATTTTTTATTGGTTAATGTCGTTCATTGTTTTACTTGTTTCGTCCGAATTTCACGGACTCTTCAGTGGGATTATTCCCAGACAAGCCCCGCACGTTTTATTGTGCGGGGATTTTTTAACTTTCATAAATTATCTCTATTTCGTTTTCCCTTAATTTACTTATGTCCGCGTCCGTCAAACGAACGCCGTAATCCACGAATTCTTCGTTTCCGTTATGAAGCGAACCGAAAAAGTCCGAAGATTGGACTTTTGCGAAATTCCTTATTACTACGAATTTTAATTCGTAGCAATTATTTTCATAATTCCAAAAACTATGAAAGTTAGCGATTTTTGTTGTTTCCATAATTGTAATTTTTAGTGGTTAATAATTCATTCATTGTTCTACTCTGCATTTTCACGGGCTTGTAACCGTCCCAGGCTGCATTAAAACAGCCAGTACATTTTTTCAGTACTGGCTTTTACCTATTTATAGGCACATTATCCGGTACACTCCAACCAGAAAATTGTAAACCTCTTTTTTCGTTCCGGAAAAAATCAACTGATTTCCGTTTGTTGTTTTGATGTTGTTTGTCCCGTTTTCTTGCTGCAAGTAGATGGTATTGCTGCCATTGTCTACCATTCCCAGGTAAAACTTAATACTTTCGTTTGTTGTTCTCATTGTCTTGTTTTTTAAAATTGTAAATCAAATTTATCAATAGCTTTTTTAAGTACTGTATCTATGTGAGTATCATTTGCGCCGTATGTTTCGCGCAAATAGTCCAAATAATCATA
>JAKQEZ010000452.1 GCA_029558435.1 Bacteroidota bacterium | reverse complement strand
TTGATTTCTGTTTTTTCCTTTAATAAATTTCATGATGCAAATATACTGAATATCAACAAGATGAGGCCTGAAGATATTGATAAGTTATTCACATTTAGGATGTTAGTAAAGCGTGGGGGTTTTTAGACAGTTTGACGTTTTCGGGCTTTGCGTTCGGGCGGTTTTCGGAGCACAAAACTGTCAACCAGCACTGAACTTGAATAGAAGCACAAAGCTCCAAGTTTGCAGGTCACCCCGCCTGACGCAAAGCCCGTGTTAGCGGTATGGCGTTCTTTGTTCGTTCTCGTTGTCATATAGTTGGGAAATGGAAAAGCATTACTTCAATTTGTATTTTTTTATTACTGTCGTCAGGTAACGAGAATTCATAATTGATAGAGTGTTCGTAGGTGTCTTTCGTGTGCTTGCAGAAATTTGGATGTTTAGTAATCTCACTTTTTATTGTATTAACAATGCTACTCATTTCCTTTTGGTCAACGAAGAAAATTAATGCTGTTTTTGAATCCCTATGAGTTAAATATCCAAGCAATTGGTCTATAGCTTCAAGTAGCTTTTTTTGACCTTTCCACACCTTACATTCTGCAACAAATAGATTTGTCCCGTCTTTTGCGTATTTCAATAATATATCTGTCCTGCCTTTTTTGTTAAAAGCTTCGCCAACTCCGGTTGTGGACTCATATCTTGTTTCCAAAAAGAGTAAGAATATGTCTCTTAAATCTTCTTCGTGCTTGTCCTTGTAAATAGATGGTTTTCTTTCAATAGCTTTACCAACATTGTATAAAACTTCTTTGATGTCGTTAAAGACTTCTTGCTGAAGAATCGGAACTTTTTCTTTTGCGATAGATTTAGTGGTTTCTGTCGCAGGAGTTGGAATTGTCTTTTTGGTAATTGTTGGAGGAATGAGAAACTCTGTTGATTTTGGATTTACTTTTAATCCAATTTTTTCCATAAAATCAAACTTTTTTGAAACAACTCCTTTTCTGCTTTCTAATGATTGTTGAATTAAACTTTCTAATCCGTCATTCCAAGGCTTTATTTCCGCGTGAACACGAGGCAAGTTTGTTTTCAAAGTTCCAACAATGCTATTAACTTGAGAAAAATAAGCACTTTCGTCAAGCTGTGTCAATACAATAGTTGCTGTCACATTAGTTCTGTTAATAGTCGCACTTTTGTCAAGATATACTACTGTTGATGATGAAGGCATACAGTAAAACAGGTCTGAATTTCCTACAAATGGTATTGTTACAAATATTTCAAAAACCTTTTGAGTAAAGTTTTCACCCCAATCATTTTTTCTTTGTCTGGTTGTTTCTTTAGGTTCAGAAGGTTTGGGTTCTCCAATTGTTATTGGATATATCGTGAACTCATCTTTTAATTTCTGAACAAGGTCAGGAATGTTTGTGCTATCAGTTATTTCTAACTTGTCTATACGTTCCAATAGTGATTTTCTGTATGCGTTTACAAAGTCACTTAAATAATATTTATTGAATAAATTTCCCATCATTTTATTTCTGTCGTGTTTGTCGTCATACGCTTACCGCTAACGTTTTGCCGCTTGCCGCAGTGGGGGATTTCGGAGCACTTCACTGTCAACCAAACACAAATGTTGATAGTAGCACTGCACTTGATTTAACCACGTCAGCCCCCATTGCGGCAAACGGCTGTTGGTGGCTGGTGTTCTACTTTCTATCTGCATTGTCGTTAATTATTTTTTTTACTTCTTCAATTGTCAACGGAGTTCTCTGTCTGTGAATTATTGAATGGCAGTTTGGGCAAACAGGTCTTAAATCTTTTATCGGGTCTATTTCATAAGTCTGTCCAACCGTTGCAACTTGTGTCAAATGGTGAACGTGAATAAAGTCTTTCCCTATTTGTCCGTATGTTTTTTCAAAGTTGAAGTCGCAAGCAACACAAGTAAATCCATAATGCTCTAAACACTTTTTTCTTGCAAAAGGATTACGTTCATATTTTGTTACTGAAACTTGATTTGGTGTTCCTTCTGTGTATGTTTTTTGAACTTCATTGTCAGCCGGAATAAAAGGATTGTGTCGTATTTTTTGAGTTGTCAAGAAGTCAAA
>JAKQEZ010000450.1 GCA_029558435.1 Bacteroidota bacterium | reverse complement strand
TTCATAACTATACATTTAACTCCGAGCGTGGAACGGTTAATAATGTAATGATATAGTCGTCTGGAACAATTGTCCACGTTTTAAAGTCTGTTGTAAAGGCGGTATCTAATTCATTTTTAACCACGAATAAATCATCAGTTCCAAAGATTTGGGTTATAATATTTGCCGCTTCTATTGTTGTCCAGGAATCACCATTTATTGTATAATGTATTGAATTAATGGATGGGTTGAACATCACAATCCTTCCTATTGCAAGGTGGAAACGGAGTGTTCCTGTTGATAAAGTTTCAGTCCATGTGATTCCGTTTGTGGACCTATATGTTTTGGCGGTGCTGATTGATGTTGTCATAAACATCCCGTTACCAAAACAAATGTCGTTAATAGAATCTGTGGAGGTTTGGTTCCATGTGATGCCGTCAGTTGATGAATAAACTCCCGATGTTCCCGCCGCTACAAAAACGCCATTTCCAAACACAACTTTAAAAAAAATTCCAGATTGTCTTTGTGTCCAATTAGTGCCGTCTAAAGATGTATATACCCCTTGTGAATGAAAAGTTGTTTTAACAAACATTCCCAAATCCGCTGAATAAACCACATCATATACAGATCCATCTGACCAGCTGTGAGTCCATGCTATACCGTCCGTTGAAGTGAATGTTCCAGCAACTCCAATCGCTACAAAAACGCCTTTTTCAAATAAAACCTTTACAATTCCAGATTGTCTTTGTGTCCAATTATAACCGTCTGGAGAAGTATAAAGCCCTGTTTGTGTACACGCTAAAAATATTCCGTTTAAAAAAGAAACCTGTTTAACAAGCCCGGCTAATCTCTGTTCATAGCCTACTAAATCTGTTTTTCTAAAAACCTTCTCCATTACCTCGGTGGATATATTGGAAAAACTAACGCCAATACTTACACTCCCCCACATTGTAGCTAATAAATTGTGTATTCTTTTAATGCTACTTTGAAGTGCTGGAGCTGGAGCTGGACGTAATGGAGGTAATACTATTGGACCACTCATTGGGTTGCGTCCACCAGCTCCAATAGTAGGTGCTGGGGTTGGTTGTTGCGCCGTTCTTGCTTTTTTTGCTTTTTCTTCAAATTCTCTAAACATACTACTTTTTTTAAACTGTTTGCCACACTCCGTTAACTGGTGTATATTTCACCCCTTGAAATTCTAATACTTCGCCCTCCCAATCTTCAACGGGTTCTGCCAACACTTCTGCTGGAATGGTTGATTTTGCAAGGGGGTTAAAACTTCCTGTTTCTTTTTTCTTTTTCAATAAGAAATAAACAACGGCAACAACTGCTACCAAAGCAACTGCGCCAATAATGTATTTTGTCTGTGTCTTCATTTTTAACTGTTAATTTCTGCTACTTTATTTCTTACTTCTGCATAACTTGCTGATGTTTTGCCCAACAATTTTTTAAATGCAGCTTCTGTTTTTGTTCCGAAAATTCCGTCTTGTGCAAGTTTTGCAATACCAATTTTGCTTGCAACCTTGTTGATTTCATACTGCGCCCATTCTACTCTGTCGCATTTACTACCTTTTTTTAACGGTGTTGTATTTTCGCAAATCAAAGCTGGTTTGGTGGTAATGCCAGTAACTGCTTTATTAGGTGTTTTAATGGTTGTTTCCTCGGCTTGTTTAGCTCGCTTTTTACGGATAACAACAATAATGATAACCAATATTATTACGGCAATCAAAATTTTTGTTGGTGTGCTGATTTTTTTCATTTTTTTTAAGATAAAATTGTTCTAAATTCGTTTAATCTGTTTGTCCACCCTTTGCCGTGAACGTTCCATGTTGCCATTTTTTTAAAATCTTCTAAACGTCTATCACATAATTTGTTAAACCAGTCTAACTCATTTAGGGGGTTGACGCGCAAAGCAAAGTTTTTGATGATTTCCTCCTTAGTAATATTGCTGTCTTTTATTCCCATTTCTTCACGTTGAAAGTTTGCTAAATATCTTTCTGCACCTGCCACGCCAGAACCCCATGACCACGAAATAATGACGGCTTGAATACGTGGCAAGTGAGAAATTTTATTGAGAGGAAAAGAAGCCATATAAGAGCCTTTGAGTATTTTTAGCCAAATATCATCGGGCATATTGAAAAAATTTTCTGCCGTGGGTGCGTATCCTAATTTTTGAGCATTTGAAACAAATGCTTTATAAGTTATCCCTTTATTGGTGTGCCAACCTGTAACGCCTTTATATGTCCATGGAGCTGGATAACTAGAAGCCGTATCATTTGGATCTCGGGATAAACCTCCCTCCCATTTTTTCATAAATGGTACTAATTTGGATAATAACATCACGTTTAAAAATTTATTCATTAAATATTGACCAACAAAAACAACCGCTATTGAAATAGCTAGAACAATAGCAACCGTTTTTAAATCAATGTTTTTCATTTTGCTTTTACGAGTTTTCTTAAATTGTCAATTTGTTGTTTGTGTTCAATTAATTCCGTTTTCAATTGCTCAACTTCCTTTTTCAAGTCCATAGCCAAATTTTTCCAAATTGAAATAGCTTTTTCCACGTTTTCCAATTCATTTGCCTTGCTTTCTGCACGGTATTTTCTGCGAGCTAAAAACCACGTTAAACCAGCCGAAGCAAACGGAGTTAAAATATTTAATAAGTCTGTGTTCATTTTTTAGTATTGGTGATTGATTCCTTTGTTTGCAAGAATGTTGTTTAGCTTCATTAACTCGGAGCTGGATAATTCTGAAAGAATCCACCCCGTTAAATCCGTTTCTTCTTTAATTCCAAAAGCCGTGTTTAGCTTTATGATGTCCAAATCGTTGTTCATTTGTCCAAAAACAGAATAAACTGCGTTTTCGTCTGTTCCCATTCCGTCAAATGCTACATAAAGTTTATTGGCAAATTGTTTGTATTTTGCTGTTGAGTAGCTTTGTTGTACTCCTTGCGCTTCTAGTGCCAATTCTTCGCCCAAACTTTCGCTTTTGATTTTGGAATTTTCTAAAAATGAACGAAAAAATTTTAACGCCAATACAATTAAAACAAGTACAATAACAATTACCGTTACTTGCATTAATGGGCTTGCTTTTTTAAAGTTGTTAAGCATTTCTTTTTGATATTTTTACAACCAAAACAATGAATGTGGCAACGATTGCAACCGTTAAACCTATCATTACTAAGTTGTGCTGGTTTAATTTAACTTCTGTTTCAAGATTCATTTTTTACGGATAAAAATTAGTGCGACGATTAAAACTGCCAAAACAGCTCCAGCAACAATAATTTGACGTTTTTTTAACTCGTCTGCTTTTACTTGTTGAGCGTTCTTGCTTTCTTGTGATTGGCTCTTCCAATCGGGCAAGTTTACGTTGATAACATAACCTGCCATTTGTTCAGAAACTGTTTTTGCGTTCATACTACCCTTTCTTTTTAAACTTTTTAATCAAGAAAATAATTGCTCCCAAAGCAACAACGGCTCCAACGATCATAAAAATCATGTTTCTTTTCTTTTTGCCGTCTGCATCGGCTTGTGCATTTGCTTGAATTGCTTGTGCATTTGCCTTTGCGGTTATTTCTGCGGTTGTTTTTGTTGCTTCTGCATTTGCATTGCTTTCAATTTCAACGGATTGTTCTGTCTTTCCAGATTGAGCCAATAATTTTGCAACCTCCGCTGATGATTGTTGAGCCTGTGCAATCATTTTCACGTTGTTGTCAAACTCTTTTCTCAAATCTGGAATTGTTTTAGATTCAATAGTAGTTGCCTGTTCACGTAATGCGTTTGCAGTTGCTTTGGATGAAGCCGCTTTTTGACGTTTCCATTCTGCATCCTTTTCACACGCGGCTTTTTGTGATTTTGTGCCTTTGGAGCAATTTCCAATATTATTCAACCATTCTTGCGAATTTGTATCTGCTGAACCAGCTTGTGAGCGCAATGCCGTTGCTTGTGCCTGTAATTTAGTAATTGATTCTTGTATGTCCTTATTTCTCTGTGTGTACTCTTCTACTGTCATTTGTTCTATTTTTTAAGTGCGACAATTAATACTATAACAACAACAACGGCAACGCCTATGTAAAGCATTTTTTTGTTGTCTTGTGGAGCTGGTTGCGTTGCTTTAGCAGATTCTGCTTGTAACCGTGCTAATTCAATTTCGTTTTCTTGCGCTTTATAATTAAAGCCTTTAGCCATATCGCCAACCGTGTTAATTAAGGTGCCCACCCAACCTGTGTTCATTTGTTTTGAGGTTTCTTTTGAGGTGGTGTTTTTTGTTTCTTCTGCCATGATGTTTTTAATTAAAAAACCTCACCCCATTGGTGGAGTGAGGTTTATAAGATAATTATTAGTGTTTATTGTTAACAGTTGCAACTTCCGTCAAACAATTCTTCGTTTCCAAATTGTTCGCGCAATACTTCTGCACCAGCTTTAATTTCACGGAATGTAAACTCTTCCATTGATGCTCTTGCGCCAATGTGTAAGGTTAAATCCATGCGTGTTCCAGCATTGATTTGAATTGCTAACACGTCTTTTTGAGAAACAAGCCCCATAAAGTTGTTTTTAACCAAATCAATTTTCAAGATTTCAGTTGAAACGTCTTTTGAGTTTTGGAACGCATCGAAATTCAACGGTGTAGAACGTTTTGTTTCTTCCAAATGGCTTACTCTATAATGGATTAAAGAGTTTCCGTAGTTGGTGTTTTCTGGAATTCCAGCAGTAGTGTAGGATTTCATTGAAATACCTGTGATTTGAGTTGGTTCGTTGCTCAACTGACTAGCAATGATTGCCAATTTTTGTGCTGGGTCTAATGAAGCAATCGTGAAGTTTTTTCCCGTACCTCCAGTTTCTGCTGATGACGGTGTGTAAAAAGGAATACCAGTTGGTAAACCTAAATCGCTTGCCAATGCTGTTGCACCGTCTGATGTACCCAATAACATTTTTGGCGCAATTAATACTACTACGTCTGTTGCCCATTGATTGATTAAACGCAAACGAATATTTGAACCTGTCGCACGTGCACCAATCACGTTTTTAATTCCATTTGCAAAAGAAAGTAAACCTTGATTTCCTGTCTTTCTTTTTAATTCTGCTTTGATAAATTCTGCTCTATTTGACATTTTCTTTAACTTTTTTGTTTTTAAACTGTTTCTTCAACTGCTGATTCTGTTGATTCATTTTTTTTACGGTTTGCAAAGTGCGAATAGATAGTGAAACCCAATACACCTGCAACCAAAACAAGGGAAATAATCCCGATAACTTTTTGTGCTTTCATGCGATTTTTGAATGTTTATAAATTAGATTGCAAAGTTGTAAGGAGTGGAAATAACACTTTGCGGTTTTGCTTGAATATCAACGATTTTTGTTGTTAATTGCCTTAGTTAGTTGATAAATAACCACTATGATAAACAGAATCCAAACCGCCCAAATGAAAAAAAGCTCCATTTGTTGCCAAAATGTCTTTTTTGGAATTGGTTTTATTGCATATTTGTTTACTTCAACGGTTTTTTTATACGGTATTTCTATTTTTTCTGGGTTTGTTTTTGCTTTTACCGCTAAATTTCTGTTACTGTCTATTGATAAATCTACATTTATTCCGTTTTCTGAAAAACTAAAATGCTTTTTGTTTAAAAACGTGTCTAAATTGATTGTAGAATCTGCGTTTTTTGATGGTATTGTTGTGCGAATTGTGTCTTCAATTACAACGGTGTCTTTGATGCTTTCAAACAAATAAGGGTGTCTTTTTTCAAAACGTTCTAGGCGTTTAATTGGTGAACATGACAACATTAGTAATAAAACCAATAAATGAACTATGGACCAAATAGACCAATAAATAATTGATGTCTGTTTTTTCATAAGCCGTATTTTTTAAAGTGTCCGTATTGTTTCGGCATTACCTTAATTAATGATGTTTTTTTTTGAGTTGGTTTGTTTATTTCTTGTTTTGAAGCTTGCATTTTTTTGTGTTGCTCCCGCAAATAATAAATTAG
>JAKQEZ010000441.1 GCA_029558435.1 Bacteroidota bacterium | reverse complement strand
TTAATTTGTTTGCTGAAAATTCATTACCTTTCATGTTTATTACTTATTTTTATATGATTAAATATGTATAACAAGCAAGGCTGTGGGTATTATTTTAGCTTTGTGGGGATTTCACCGGAGGTGTCGCTTGAACAGCGGTTTGGCAAAAGTGGCGGTTCAGTTCTCCGCAGACACATTTGTCGTTAATCAAACATTGGTTCTCCGCATCAACATTTGTGGTGAAAATCGCCACCTTCGCCAAGCCGCAAAACGTTACAAGCAATTTTAAATGAGACGCATACAACCAGAATTAACAGACGAATTATTAAAACACTTTGGTGACCCGACCAAAGTTGGTTCGACTGACCCATATCCGGTAGCGACATTTAGAGAACTTGTTGAACACACTGCAAAATTGGCTTTCAAAAACAAAGACCACCTTATTTTTTACCGTGGACAATCAACAGACTACAAAAACAAGGCAGGAAACTCTTCTTTTTATCCAAGCATTTATCGTGGGGACTATTTACCAATTCGGGAACTAACAAATCGGTTTGACATTTTAGAAGGTGCAAGTAAGGCTTTAGTTGACCTCTTTGAAAGGGAAAAAATTGAAGGTTATAAAGAACTCAAAAGAAGAAAAGCTGTTCAATGGAGTGTATTGCAACATTATGAAGTTTGTCACACTCCTTATCTTGACTTCACACATTCATTGAGAGTTGCCTGTTCTTTTGCAACAATGGACAACACAGAAGACTTTGCTTATATTTTCGTTTTTGGACTTCCCTACTTGACAAACAGAATTACAATTAATTCAGAACACGACTTAATAAACATTCGCCTTTTAAGTATTTGCCCACCGACAGCATTACGACCTTATTTTCAAGAAGGCTATTTAGCAGGAACGGACGACATTACAACAAATTATGATGCTAAAACGGAACTTGACTTTAACAACCGACTTCTTGCAAAATTCAAGATACCAAACAACAAGACCTTTTGGGGCAAAGGGTTTGACCAAATTCCCAAAAAATCATTATATCCTGACAACGACCCAATATTTGATTTATGCCAACAAATTAAAGACATAGCAGACAAAGAACTAAGAACAGGCGACCTTGGAGAATTTCTAAAATTGTGGGCTGAACTTGAAGAAAAACTTGTGACAGTGGCTCGCAAACAAACAGACAGATTTTTAAGTGTTCGTGAAGCAATAAGAATGTTGTTTGAAAGCGGTTATCTTGACAAAGAACAATCATTTCAAATTGACAGGCTAAGAACATTTAGAAACACATTGGTTCATACGCCTAAAAAAGTAACGACAGGACAAATTCAAGACTATTTATACACACTTGACGACATACTTAAACGACTGAAGAAATGAGAAAAACTGCTTGTAACATTAAGCCGAATATACAAAAGCCCACCAAAAATCTTCCAACGTAAGCCACTAAGCCAGCCCGGCTTTTGAATATTCGGTGTTCAGCGAGACCGGATGATGGACTGTGTTTCTCTTAGGTGGATTACTATCTTTTTTG
>JAKQEZ010000440.1 GCA_029558435.1 Bacteroidota bacterium | reverse complement strand
TTAATTTGTTTGCTGAAAATTCATTACCTTTCATGTTTATTACTTATTTTTATATGATTAAATATGTATAACAAGCAAGGCTGTGGGTATTATTTTAGCTTTGTGGGGATTTCACCGGAGGTGTCGCTTGAACATCGGTTTGGCAATATGGCGGCTGAAGTGCTTCTATGAAACATTTGTGCAAGGTTAAACAGCAGGAATTTTATTAAACTTTTGTGCTAAAAATCCGCCACATCGCCAAGCCGAGAACCGTTAGCACCAATAATAAGGCAGAACTATGAAAAAATTAATTTTAACAACCATCATTTTGACCCTTATCACAATTCACGGATTTGGACAAAAACAATGTGACATTAAGAATCATTATGAAGACTTCATTTCGATTCAAAAGTCCTTTTACAATGAAAAAGCTTATTTGATAAAAAGTGTTGTTGAAACACAGAAAAAAAGTTGTTTTTCAGATTTAGTGTATAACAACCCTATGATTATAGACTACATACTGACAAACTTTTCATCAAACGAAAACTATCAAAATCTATTGGAGTTGACAGACAGTATAGGAATTAGAGACAAGTATTTCAAAGACCTTAGAAAAGATAGTTTGTTTAATTCTGTTATGACTGATTTAGTGAGCAAGACAATTGACAGGAAAATCCCAAAAGACACAATTTCTATGGACGAATTGTTAAATGTGGCTGTGAAATACTTTTCAATTATGAGACTGACTGAAGAAGGACATTACGTAGGTAAAGTTTGTGTTGGCTTGAACGACATTAAGAAAACAGAAAGTGAAAGAAAACCATTTATAGAAGCATTTTCATTTTCATCAATTCTGAAACATTACCAAAGTGAAGAGTACAGTATGTATGATGAATTTGTAAAGGCTATAAAAGAACTATATACCGTAAATCTTGGAATAGACAAAAACGAACAATTATTAAGAGCACAGGGAGCAATGTTTCTGATTATGAGAAATAATGAAAACCTGAAAAAAATGTTAAAAAGTGAATACGAAAAACAAAAAGACTATTTACCTTTCATATTGACAGACAATTAATTACTGGTGCTAACATTAAGCCGAATATACAAAAGCCCACCAAAAATCTTCCAACGTAAGCCACTAAGCCAGCCCGGCTTTTGAATATTCGGTGTTCAGCGAGACCGGATGATGGACTGTGTTTCTCTTAGGTGGATTACTATCTTTT
>JAKQEZ010000432.1 GCA_029558435.1 Bacteroidota bacterium | reverse complement strand
TTTTGCCAAACTGATGTTATAGGCTGTGGTAATTCTCGGTCGTGTTGTTTTTGTTATTTAAAATAGTTGTCCAATATGCCTTTATAGAGTTCGTTACTTTCGTTTTGTAATGTAATATTTAGCTCCTGTATGTCTTTGATTTTGCCAATATGTTCTACTATTTTTTGCTGTTCAATAATTGGTGGAACATTGATTTTATATGTTAGAAATTTGGTTTCGTCAAGGTACTTGCGATGAGTAGAACCTTTTGAGGCTGTTTTACAGATTTCAATAAACTGCTGTGATTCCGTAAAAAGCAAAAACCAATTTATATCAACAATACTATTGTCCACTTCGTAAGTCCAAAAATTACCTGTAATTATTGCATTGTCTAATTCATTTGGGATAATTCCAAAAGCTCCATTCCTTGCATCAATTTTTGAAAGTAGAAATTGATTTGGTTTGACTATGAATTGCTTTTTTGTTCCAATTTTATTTCCAATTTCTACATCTCTTAAACTAATTCCGTTGTGATTAGTTTTAATGGTTACTCTTTTGTAATGTTTGTCATCTTCAATGTCTATCGGAACTTTAATTCTATTTAAAAATGATTTAATAGGTTTTAGTTCACCGTCATAGTTTTCATTTGATTGCTCAAAATCATTGATTAGGTTATTGATTTTTTGAGATTGATTTTTCAAATTTTCAATAATTGACGGAATATTGAAAGTCGCTTTTTCAATATTTTTGTTAGGATTTTTTACATCAAGGTCAAAATCATTTAAGTCCTCAACTGAAATTTTATAGGCATTTTCGTTTTCTTCTCTGTTATGCCACCACTCTATAATCGGTGCAAATTCCTCAAATTTTATCGGTTTTTGTTTTGAATAACTTTTTTGTCCTTCGGGTAATTTATGTTGATAGTACCAAATTTCTTTGGTAGGAGTTCCTTTTTCAAAAAACAACAAATTGGTACTTACTGTTGCAGGGAAAAATGCAGTTTCTGGTAATTTAACGATAGTGTGTAAGTTACAATCTTGTAAAAGTTTTTCCCTAATTCTTGCACCGTCTCCTTTTACACAACCGTCTGGTAAAACAACGGCAGTTCTGCCTTTATGTTTCATAAGTTGTACCATAAGAGCTAAAAATAATTGGGCGGATTCTTTACTTCTTATATTTGCAGGAAAGTTTGTTTCTACACCGTCCGCAATACTTGCTCCAAATGGTGGATTGGCAAGGATTATATCTACTTGGTCTTTTTTACCAATGCTGTTGTATTCTTTTTTTAAGCTGTCGATGTAATGATAATCGGGTACATCTATTTCGTGTAAAATCAAATTAGTTAAACCCAAAACATAAGCAACTGGTTTTAGTTCCCAACCTGTAATGCTGGTTTGTAAAATAGCTTCGTCATCTACGGTTTTTACATAGTTTTCTCTTATGTGGTCAATGGCTGCCGTAAGGAAACCGCCTGTTCCTGCGGCTGGGTCTAAAACCTTTTCGCCTAATTTCGGGTCAGTCATTTGGGTCATCAACTGCGTAACTGCTCGTGGTGTGTAGTATTCGCCTTTGTTTCCTGCATCTCGCAATTCTTGTAAAATACTTTCGTAAATGTTACCAAAAATATGTTTGTCTTCGCTTTTGGTAAAGTTTACTTCGTTGAGTTTGTTGATGACTTTACGCATTTCAAACCCACTTTTCATATAGTTGTTCGAGCCGTCAAAAACTTCTTTCACAATCATAGCCCTTTGCGGATTTGTTGGGCTACTCACATTGCGAAGCGTAGCAAACAAACCTTTATTGGTAGGTTCGTTGCTGTCGATAAAATTTAGGAGTTCATCGCCTGTAATTCCTTCGGGATTAGAAGCCCAATTCCGCCATTGAAATTTTTCGGGAATTACCGAAACGTAATTGTCTTTGATTACTTCCAATTCTTGGTCTTTGTCGTCCATAATTTTAAGGAACAACATCCAGCCCAATTGCTCTAATCGTTGTGCATCTCCCGAAATTCCTCGGTCTTGACGCATTATATTTCTGATACTTGATATTACTGCACTTACATTTGCCATTTACGCTACTTTGTATAATTCTGTTTCTAATTCTTTAATTGCTTTTAGGTAGTTTTCTTTACCTCCAAATGCGTTGATGATTTCAAGCGGAGAACCCAATTTGTTTAATGGGTCGAGTTTCAACACATCTAAACTTTCAATGGAAGTAATGTCACTATCTGCATATTTATCCAACAAACTTTGGATAACGGCTTGTGCTTGTTCGCTGTATTTTGCAAAGTAGTTTCGCTTTTTTACGTTGTTTGCTCGTTCTTTTTTGGTCAAAGGTTTGGCATCAAAAGCAACGTGGCAAATCAAATCGAAAGCATCAAAATCTCTCCCTATTTCATCTTTTAATGCTTCAAAGAAAATGCCTTGTGCTTCCAATTCTTCCATTATAGCACGTTTCTTTTCTTCGTTGTTCCAATAGCTTAAAAAATCGTTGAGCGAAGCGAATTTTTGTAAAACGTTTTTCTTGGTGTAGTCGGTCAAATTTTCGGTAATGATATTTCCGTTTGCAT
>JAKQEZ010000429.1 GCA_029558435.1 Bacteroidota bacterium | reverse complement strand
CAAAAATAAAAGTTTTCCGCCAGAGTCGTGCGTGCTACGGCATAGACGAGCGAGCATTTTTAAATCCGGTAACCCGCTGGCATTGTAAAAACCTGCCATATCCAAAACAGGTAGATGTTAGCTATAAAAGATTGTATTGGCTGCAAATGCCGGTGCAACAAATTAAGCGGTTACTCTTACAGCCCTTCCGGGGGGCAACCGTAACAACAATGGAACATTCAACAACATTGGTAACAACGGTAACTGGTGGAGTGCTACTGAGAACAATACCAATAACGCCTGGAACCGGAACATGAACTACAATAACAGCAATGTAAACAGGAACAACAACAATAAGGAGTTGGGGTTTTCTGTCCGTTGCGTGATGGATTTGAAGGAAAACACAGCCACGGGGATTATTTCTCCGTGGCTTTTATAAAAAACAAAGGATGCAGCAACTCAATTTGTTTTCAGAAATAGACAGGAAAAAATCACGCTCGATTTGTTCCAAGCGTATTTTGATGCACGTAAAAACAAACGTAATACCATTAATGCCCTTGCATTTGAAAAGCATCTGGAAGCGAATTTATTTGCTTTAGCTAATGACATTATTGAACGCAAATACACCCCAAATCCAAGTATTTGTTTTATTGTAGATAAACCAGTAAAACGAGAGATCTTTGCAGCCGATTTCAAAGATAGAGTAGTTCATCATTTTATTTACAACTACATTTCGCCCATTTTTGAAAAAACATTTATTAACGACAGTTATAGCTGTAGAAAAGAAAAAGGAACGCATTACGGCATAAATCGAATAGACCATTTTATACGCTCGTGTTCGCAAAACTATTCAAAAGACTGCTACATTCTAAAACTCGACATCAAAGGCTATTTTATGGCAATGAATAAATTGTTGCTTTTTGACAAAGTGAAAAATGAATTAATCCGTAATAAAAACAAAGTCGATTTTGATTTGGAACTTGTGCTTTATCTTATTGAAAAAACAATATTCAATGACCCCAAAGTAAATTGCGTAATCAAAGGCAAAAAAGAAGATTGGAACGGTTTACCTCAAACAAAAAGTTTGTTTCATGCCCAGCCCAATTGCGGCTTGCCAATAGGCAATTTAACCTCTCAACTGTTTGGCAATATTTACATGAACGAGTTCGACCATTGGGTTAAAAAAGAATTGCACATAAAACATTACGGTAGGTATGTTGATGATTTCGTATTGATACACGAAAGTAAAGATTATTTGCAATCTGTTATCCCAAAACTTTCAGACTTTTTACTTTCAACTTTACAACTAACACTGCACCCAGATAAAATTTATTTACAGCATTATAGCAAAGGAGTAAAATACTTAGGCGCAGTAATCAAACCACATAAAACATACATAGCCAACCGCACCAAAGGAAACTTTTACAATGCCATAGAAAAGCAAAACCAAATAGCCCGTGACCACAAACCGACAAAAGAAGAACAACAAGCCTTTCAAAGCAGCATGAACTCGTATTTGGGCATAATGAAACATTACAAAAGCTACAAACTACGAAAAACAATGATTTTTAAAAACCTGAGTGGTTGGTGGTGGAATCATTTATATTTATCGGGCGGAATATGTAAATTTGAAATGAAAACAAAAACAGTATGACAATAACCACCGAAATGCTAACACGCAATATAGCAAAAAGCGGTGAAGTGCTTAATTGGAACGGCTTTAGCCCGTTC
>JAKQEZ010000427.1 GCA_029558435.1 Bacteroidota bacterium | reverse complement strand
AAAATACATCATTTCACAAGGAATTGCAAAAGATCGTATTTATGGTAAAGGTTACGGTGAATCAAAACTAAAGGTGAGCGATGCAGAAATTGCTAAAGCTAAAACAGAGGAAGAAAAAGAAACTCTTCACCAACAAAATAGAAGAACCGAGTTTATTATTGTAAAGATGAAATAATCACAGTATTGAAAACAAAAAAACCGATTCGTTTGAATCGGTTTTTTTATATCCTTTTTGAAAAATATTATTTCCAAACACCCATTTTGCAGAATTTTTCAATTCTATCATTTACGCGTTTGTCTGCATCTACTTTTTCGAGTGCTTTTACATTTTTAACGATGTATTGTTTTACCGTTTCAAAAATTTCTTCGTGATTGCGGTGTGCTCCACATACTGGTTCTGGAATTACGTCATCAACTAATCCGTTTTTCTTCATGTCTGTTGACGTTAATTTCAAAGCACTTGCCGCTTTTTCTTTGTATTCCCAACTTCTCCACAAAATAGATGAACAAGATTCAGGAGAAATTACAGAATACCACGTATTTTCCAACATGGTTACCTTATCTCCTACTCCAATTCCCAACGCTCCACCAGAAGCACCTTCTCCAATAATGATACAAAGCACAGGGACTTTTAAACGCATCATTTCGTAGATGTTGCGTGCAATCGCTTCTCCTTGACCACGTTCTTCAGCCTCCAAACCTGGAAAAGCTCCCGGAGTATCAATAAACGTTACAATTGGTTTGTTGAATTTTTCTGCCAATTTCATCAAACGTAAGGCTTTTCTATAACCTTCTGGATTGGGCATACCAAAATTACGGTACTGGCGCATTTTAGTGTTAATTCCTTTTTGCTGACCAATAAACATAACCGATTGACCGTCAACAAGTCCAAAACCACCCACCATTGCTTTATCATCTCTTACACCTCTATCTCCGTGCAATTCTTGAAAAGTTCCGTTAGTGATGTAATCAATGTATGCTAATGAATAAGGTCTATCTGGATGACGCGACAATTGTACACGTTGCCAAGGTGTTAAACCTGAGAAAATAGCCTTGGTTTCTTTAATTAATTTTTTTTCTAATTCTTTGATTTTATCAGACATATCAACGCCTGTATTTTCACCAATTTCTTTCGTACTCGCTATTTGTTCTTCAAGCTCCTTAATTGGTTGTTCGAAATCTAAATATGTATTCATTTTAAAAAATTTCAGATTGCTAAAATACAATAAATGTTGCTATTTGTAAAAGTTGGAACAGATAAATTCAAAAATAACCGTTGGAAAGAATATATTTGCTGTTGAAATGAGCACACAAAAAAGAATTGCAATTGTAGAAATTGGAGGAAGTCACGACGAATGCATCCTTTCTCAACTTATTGGTTTAAAACAAGCTGGTGCATGGGTTGCGTTGTGTTGCGATAAAAAAATGTACGAAAAAAACAGTGCATTCAAAAACACGATTGATTGTTTTCACGAAGTTAGTTTTCCACACACCATGTTGGGCGATTTTTTTACAATGAAACAACTCAACAAATGGTTTAAAGAACAAAACATCACCACTGTGATTGCCAATACAGCCCAAGGAGGTCACATCCGCAATTTGTGTCTAACGGCTCCATCAAAAATTAATTTTTTTGGTATTATTCACACCATCAAAATGCTCAATGGCAGCTTTACTCAAACACTTATTTCTACTAAAATAAAAACGTATTTTGTACTCAATGACACCTTGAAAAGTCGTGTAAAACCTCAAAAAGGGAGAACTGTACATTCTTTTTATCCGTTGAGTTATGCTCACTTTGGTAAAAAGTTGGAGAAAAAAACAGATGAAATTTGGATAGGAATAATTGGTGGTGTTGAATCGCGCAGAAAAGATTTAACGGGCTTTTTAAAAATGGCGCAACAAACTCCGAGCAACGTTCAATTCATTTTTTTGGGTAAAAGCGATGCAAAAAAAGAAGAAGTGGCGGCATTTAAACAAGCTATTGAACAAAGCAACCTTACATCTCGGGTTCAATTATTTGATGATTTTGTATCGGAAGTGGATTTTGATGCTTACCTATCTCATTTTGACGGACTAATGCCGTTGGTTCATCCCAATACACCAAGTGCCGAAGAGTATTTTTCGCGTCAAATTTCGGGAGCTATCAACAATGCGTTTGCCTACAAAATTCCGTTGATGATTCATGAAAACTACCGTGATTGGGAAGATTTTAACACAGGAGTTGAGTTTTACAATTTGAATAATTTTGGCAAACAATTTTCCAATTTCCTTCAACATCACACCCAATTAAAACAACAATTGATTGACAATCCTAAATTTTCGGCTACTACACAAAACCAACAATTTGCGGCCATTGTAATGAATGGAAAATAAAAAAATCCGCTATTGCTAACGGATTTCAAAATTATTGCATCGATTACAATTAATACAATTCTTCTTTCAAAGCTGTACGGTAATCTTTAATTTCTTCGCGGTTTATTTTGTGTTCTGCGTTTTTAAGCAAATTCAACAAATACAACAAGTTTTCTTTGTCATCTACCTCAACTGGAAATTCATTTCCATCCTCGTCCTCATCGTATTGAGCTTCAACACTAAATGCGTTGTTGGCAGTCAAGTATTCATAAGTCAAACGCAACACTTTTGTAACCAAAGGATCTTGCTCTTGCAAAGCAATCTCTCTTAGCGATTTTAAATCTTCTACTAATTGAGGAGCTTCAATTCCTTTCTTTTCAACTTTCTCAATAATTGCTTCTAACTTTTGATTTGCTTGCGCAGTCTTCATGTCTTTACTTTTAAAACTCTTTTATTCAAATAATTAACCTCACTCAACAAAAATTGAATGATTTGATGGTACAAATGTAAGCAACTTAAATCATAAAAACATAAATACTTTCATTTTAATCTAAAAAATTGTTGTTAATAAATTCTTTCCTCACATAATTCAAGCATTTTTTGTACTTTCAGCCCCGTATGGAAAAAGTTCAATTTGTTATTCAGCACACGGCTCAAAGTCAACGAGCAGTAGAAAATACCTTAAAATTATTGGAATCTGGTGCAACCGTACCTTTCATTGCTCGTTACCGCAAGGAGTTAACTGGAAATTTAGACGAAGTGCAAATCACCTCTATTCGTGATGAAGCTAAAAAATACGATGAAATTGAAGCACGCCAGCAAACCATTTTGAAAAGCATTGAACAACAAGATAAATTAACACCCGAATTAAAGGAAAAAATTACAACTACGTTTGATTTAGTTGAGTTGGAAGACCTTTATTTGCCCTACAAACAACGCAAAGAAACACGTGGCGATAAAGCAAAAAAAGCAGGATTAGAACCCTTGGCAAAAATGATTATGTCGCAACGAGGCGATTTATACGCAATGGCCAACCGTTTTGTAAAAGGCTCAATCAATGATGAAGACGAAGCCATTCAAGGAGCGCAAGACATCATTGCCGAATGGGTAAACGAATCAACTGCTGCACGTGCACGCTTGCGCAACCTCTACACACGCAAAGGAAAATTAAGTTCTAAACTAGTAAAAGGCAAGGAAATAGAAGCGGAGAAATACAAAGATTATTTTGATTTTTCTGAACCTTTGTTTAAAACAGCTTCGCACCGATTTTTGGCATTGTATCGTGCTGATAGAGAAGGTTTGTTGAAAATCACTGTTCAACCAGAAAAAGAGGAAGCTTTGGAAACCTTGCACCGCATGTTTGTGAAAGGTAACGACGATTGCTCGGCTGTTGTTGAAAAAGCGTGTGATGATGCCTACAAACGTTTGTTAGCTCCATCGCTACAAAATGAAATCCTACAAGCACAAAAAGAAAAAGCCGATAAGGAAGCTATCAAAGTGTTTAGCACCAATTTGCGTCAATTGTTACTTGCGCCACCTTTGGGCGAAAAACGTGTGTTGGCAATAGACCCAGGATTTAGAACCGGTTGTAAAGTTGTGTGCATTGATGAGCACGGAAGTTTGTTGACCAATGCCACCATTTACCCACATCCACCTCAAAAAGAAACAAGTGCAGCCAAAGCAAAAATTGCACAATTGGTTGAAGCCTACAAAATAGAAGCTATTGCAATAGGTGACGGAACAGCGGGACGTGAAACAGAAACATTTATCAAACACATTCAATTCAACCGTGATTTGTTGGTGTTTTCTGTGCGCGAAGATGGAGCTTCTATTTATTCGGCAAGTTCCATTGCTCGTAAAGAATTTCCTGATTACGATGTAACTGTGAGAGGAGCGGTTTCTATTGGTCGCCGATTGATGGACCCATTGGCTGAGTTAGTAAAAATTGACCCGAAATCGGTTGGTGTGGGACAATACCAGCACGAGGTCAACCAAACACAATTGAAAGAAGCATTGGACGATGTGGTTGTTTCGGCTGTAAACACAGTTGGGGTTGACCTCAACACAGCTTCTCCTTATTTGTTAAGTTATGTTTCTGGATTAGGTCCACAGTTGGCAGAAAACATTGTTGCACACCGTACAGAGGTTGGGAAATTTACTTCCAGAGAAGAATTGAAAAAAGTAAAACGTTTGGGTGATAAAGCGTTTGAACAAGCAGCAGGATTTTTGCGCATTCGCGAGGGGAAAAACCCACTTGACAATTCATCGGTGCACCCAGAAAGCTACAAGCACGTTGAAAAAATTGCCAAAAAATTGGGTTTGAAAACAGAAGAATTAATTGGCAATGCTGAAAAACTTGCAACAATTAAGCAAGCGGATTTTCAAGAAATTGATGCTTATACATTTGCCGATATTGTAAACGAGTTGAAAAAACCTGGTCGCGACCCTCGCAAACAAGCCAAAGTATTAGAATTTGATTCATCCATTCGCACCATTGAAGATTTAAAAATTGGAATGGAGTTGGAAGGAATTGTTACCAACGTTACGGCATTTGGTGCTTTTGTCAATATTGGGATTAAAGAAAATGGGTTGATTCACAAATCGCAATTGGCAGATGAATATGTGGAAGATCCTTCAAAATTCATCCAATTGCATGAACACGTACGTGTAAAAATTACCGAAATTGATATTCCACGCAAACGAGTTGGTCTCAAACGTATGAAATAGCGGTTATTTCACGTAATCTTGCTTAACAACAAGAATGTATTGGTCGTTTTCAATTTTTTGATAGCCTTGCTCGTAGCAAAAAAAGTAAACCGTTCCTTTTTGTGTTTTGTAAGTATTGGTAAAATAGTGAAAATTGAATCCTTCTTCGGCTAAATGGATACCATCAACGGTTGTTTTGCCTTTGGGATTGAGTTTTTCTAAAATACGGCGGTTTTTGCGCAAAATATTATTGATTCTTCGCACGTATTTGTTGGCATCTTCATTTTGACGATTGTTGTAGGTATTTCTACATTGATCGCTGCAAAATTTTTGGTCTTTTCGCCCTCTTAAAACGGTGCCACATTCTAAACATTTACGATTTTCCATTTGTAATTGTTATTATTTCACAATGTTAACAATATTTAACAGCAAAATCAAGTATTTCAGCAAGAGATATAAGCAACTTTGTATGTTGTACTGAATACAGTAGATTATGACAAATGAAATGAATGATTCTTTGAGTCCGGCTGAGGCTCTTAGACAGTTAAGTGAACGTATTTCCATAGAAATTGCAGGCATCAACCTGTTGAGAGAAGAAATAGCAAAAGTTATTGTTGGTCAAACCTACATGGTTGATCGATTATTGGTGGCTTTATTGGCGGATGGTCACGTTTTGTTGGAAGGGGTGCCCGGATTAGCAAAAACATTGGCCATTAAAACACTTGCCGATGCCATAGATGTTGATTTTAACCGCATTCAATTTACACCCGATTTATTGCCAGCAGATGTAACAGGAACTTTGGTTTATAGTCCCAAAAACGAATCATTTTCGGTGAAAAAAGGACCTATTTTTGCCAATTTCATTCTTGCAGATGAAATTAACCGTGCTCCAGCAAAAGTACAATCGGCCTTATTGGAAGCCATGCAAGAGCGTCAAGTTACCATAGGCGAAGAAACATTTGCACTTCCACAACCATTTTTGGTGTTAGCAACTCAAAACCCAATAGAACAAGAAGGAACCTATCCGTTGCCAGAGGCGCAAGTGGATCGTTTTATGCTCAAAGTGTTTATGGATTATCCAAGCATGGAAGAAGAGCGCATGATTATCCGTTCCATTGTTCGCCCCGAAGGTTTGCCACAAGCAAAACAAGTCATTAAAGCAAGTGATATTGTGCGTGCACGCTCGTTGGTGAAGGAAATTTACATGGACGAAAAAATTGAAAAATACATTGTTGATTTGGTGTTTGCTACACGTCGCCCAAGTCAATTTGGATTGGAGTTTTTAGAACCAATGATTGCATATGGTTGTTCGCCTCGTGCTTCTATCAATTTGGCATTGGCAGCTAAAGCGTATGCCTTTTTGCAAGGTAGAGCATTTGTTATTCCAGAAGATATTCGTGCCATTGCACCAGATGTGATGCGCCATCGTATTGGGTTAACTTACGAAGCGGAGGCCGAAAATTTAACTGCTGCACAAATTGTTTCAAAAATCATTAGTAAAGTAGAAGTTCCATAGATATTTTAGCCATGGAAGCGCAAGAGTTATTTCAGAAAATACGTCGTTTGGAGCTCAAAGCAAAAGGGCTCACCAAACATATTTTTTCGGGAGAATACCATTCGGCATTCAAAGGAAGAGGTATGGCATTTTCTGAAGTACGCAACTACCAAGTTGGAGATGAGATAAGAACCATTGATTGGAATGTTACTGCTCGATTCAATGATCCGTTTGTGAAAGTTTTTGAAGAAGAACGTGAATTGACGGTAATGTTGGTGGTTGATGTTTCCAATTCGGCAGATTTTGGTTCTACCGCCACATCGAAAAAAGAAATGTTGCTAGAAACCATGGCAATTTTAGCATTTTCGGCGCTGTCCAACAACGATAAAGTGGGAGTTATTTTTGTGAGCGATACAGTTGAACGTTACCTTCCACCTAAAAAAGGACGTCAACACATTTTGTATTTGCTGCGCGAGTTCATTGCATTTAAAGCAAAAAACAAAGGCACGAACCTCAACAATGGCTTGAAATTCTTAAAAAATACACAGAAAAAACGCACCATTTGCTTTGTTATAAGCGATTTTATAGATGAAAGCAATTACATGGAAGGATTGAAAATTGCCCTAAAAAATCACGATGTTATTGCCTTGATGTTGGAAGATCCTTCTGAATATGAATTGCCAAAAATGGGATTTTTACAGCTTTACAATGCCGAAACGAATGCCACAACTTGGGTAGATTCCAATAATCCGCAAGTTAGAGCCACCTACAAAGCCAATTTTGAGGCCAATAAGCAGAAAATTACAAAGGAATTTACAGCCAACGGAATTGATTTTGCCGTTTTAAATACAGGAAGTGATTATTTTTTAGAGTTGATAAAACTATTCAAAAATAGATAGATGAATGGGTTGAAAAATAAGACGATTGTTCGTGTTTTGATGTTTGTTTTACTTACATCAACGCTATCAATGTGTGCGGTTTTTGGGCAGGAGTTAAAAGCAACTGTAAACAAAGACAAAGTGCAGTTGGGCGAACCGTTTGAATTGCATTTAACCGCTCGTTTAGCACCAAATTCAACGATAAAATTTGTACCAGCAGTTAGCGAATTAGCAGCCTTACAAAACGATGAAAAAGATATTGCTTTGGAAGTAACAACTGCTTTTTCGGATAGTTCTAATTCCACTCAAGAGGCAACCATTTGGACTGGAAAATATACCCTCATTGCTTGGGAAACAGGAAAAATTACCATTCCTATTCAAAAAATAAGCATCAACGATTCAACTTATTTATTCAATGCCACAACGGTTTACGTCAACCCACAAACCATTGGTGCAAAAAACGAATTGTTTGACATTCAAGAAGGTTTTTCCAACGTTTCTACTGATTATACATTATTGGAATTGCTTCAAAAATATTGGTATTTCGTTGCTATTGCATTGGCAGCAATTGCAGGGCTTTTATGGTGGTGGCGCAAGCGAAAACAAAAAACCGTACAGCCTATTGTCGTTTTACCACTTGATGTGCGTGCTTTAAATGCTATTGATGCGTTGGACAACAAAAAATTGTGGACCAAAGGACAATTGAAACAACATTACACCGAATTATCGCATATTTTGCGCAGTTATATGTCGGGGCGATACCAATTAAACTTGTTGGAAACCACCACATTTGAAACCAAAGCATTGTTAAAACAAGTTGGCGTAAATGAAGCAACCATTTCCTCTTATTTGCTATTATTGAAACAAGCCGATATGGTGAAATTTGCACAATCCTCTTCGGATGAAACAACATTGATAAACAACTCGCGCTTAGCAAAACAATTGATAACCTCCACTACCCCAACTGATACAAAATGACAATGCCCTTCAATATACGCATTTGGGAATATGATTTCTTTGCTCCACATTGGTTGTGGCTGTTGTTGTTATTGCCTTTGTTGTATTGGTATTTGCATCAAAAGGAGCGAAAAAAACAAGGATTTTGGAAGTTTACAGGAACGGTTTCCAATCAGCAACAATTGCGCTCCAACTACGTTGAATGGGTGCAAAAATCCATCCTACTAATTTTTTGTTTGGTGGTTGGATTGTTCATTATTGCATTGGCAAAACCCTACAACTGGAACTCTGCTGATGAAAGCAACAACAATTACCAACATGGAATTGACATTATTTTAGCACTCGACATTTCTGGATCGATGTTGGAACAAGATTTTTATCCCAACCGCATGGAAGTTGCTAAAAAAATAGCCAAAGAATTTGTGGACGGGCGCAAAGGCGACAGAATTGGGTTGGTAGCATTTGCTGGAGCGGCATACACGTCTTGTCCTGCAACAACCGACTACGATGTGTTGAAAAAACAAATTACTCAGTTAAATTGTTATGCCAATATTGAGAGTGGAACCGCCATTGGTGTTGGGTTGGGAACGGCCGTTACTCGATTAAGAAACGATAGTATTCCTTCTAAAGTAATCATTTTGCTAACCGATGGAAGCAACAACGCAGGGGCAATTAGTCCGCAAGAAGCAGCCGAATTGGCTAAAGCGAAAAACATTCGTGTGTACACCATAGGCGTGGGTTCTGAAGATGGCATGATTAAAATTGAAACGCCATTTGGAACCATTCAACAACCGGTAGAATCGGATTTGGACGAAGCAACATTGCAACAAATTGCATCCATTACCAATGCGCATTATTTTAGAGCAACCGATGAAGAAAGTTTGCGTGCAATATACAAGGAAATTGAAAAAATGGAACAACGAAAAATTATCGACCATTATTTTCAAGCCGAACCGCCAGCTATGCCCAAAAATTTCTTAATTGCCGCATTGATATTAGCCCTTGTTGGTTGGAGCGTACAACAATTGTTATTTAAACACCATGAATAAACCATCAACACATACACTAAAAAAGTTTACCTTGCTAATTTTAGCTTGGGAAGTTGCTTTTTGGTTGCTTTTTGGCGGATTGTTTCTTGTTTTAAATACTCCAAAAGGGATGGGAAACAGCTATTTTTCGTTTGAGAATCCTGAGCAATTGTGGTGGCTATGGCTGTTGGGACCCATTATCGGATTGTTTTTATATACAACTTATCAATCTCAGCATACATTGGCGGTGATGGGTAAAAAAACACGTTTAACCATCGTAAAAACAGCATCGGGGAGCAAACAATTGTTGCGTTTTTTCCTTTTTAGAAATGCGGTGGTATTTTTAATCATTGCCTTGGCGCAACCTGCTTTTGGGACAAAGAAAACAGCTGCCACCATTAAAAGTATGGAATTGGTGGTGTGTTTAGACATTTCCAACTCCATGAATGCGAACGACATTGACCATTCTGCTTCGCGATTAGACATAGCCAAAAGAGCCATCATGGAGTTAATCAACGGACTTTCGGGAGAAAAAATTGGAATTACCATTTTTGCCAATGAAGCATTTACCCAATTACCGTTGACCTTGGATTATCAAGCGGCTAAAATGTTTGTGCAAGAAATAGAAACCAACATGATAAGCAACCAGGGAACCAACATTCAAAAAGCTTTGGAAAATACGTATGCATTCTTCTCCAAAAACAAAAAATTGAGCAAAGCCGTGTTGTTGATTACCGATGGCGAAAGTCAAGAGGGCAACCCATCAACAATATTGGAACGCTACAACGAAGATGGAATTCATTTAGCGGTATTGGGAATAGGCACACAAAGTGGTGGACTCGTTCCAATTGACCCCGAGCGACCTGAATTGGGATACAAACGTTCAGCGCAAGGAGTTGCCGTTCAATCAAAATTAAACCCAGCGATGATACAGCAAATTGCCGCTGAGGCAAATGGAATTGCACTCATTAGTGAAAATGCATATCCGAATTTAAAAGGTTTATTAAACGATATTGCCAATATGGAACGAGCAAGCACAACAGGAATGGATTTTGAGGTTAAGAAACAACGCTATCAAATTCCGTTGCTCATTGCCCTTGCTTGTTGGTTGAGTTATTTGCTTTTACCTATTGTTTCACTAAAAAAACACGTGTCATGAAGTTGGTAATGTTGAGTGCATTTATGGTGTTAACATCAGTTGTTTTTGGTCAGCAATGGAAAGACTCACTTGCTGCTGCCCGAAAAGCGTATGAGCAAAAAAACTACAGCAAAGCATTGAAATTGTATCAATCGGCACAAAAAAATGCACCAAAAGACATTGATTTATCCAAAGAAATTGGGCAAGCAACCTATAAATCATCCAACTATTCGGATGCTGAAACCTTATTTCGCCAACAAGCATCAACCGAAAAATCGGCAATCGAAAAAGCAAAAGCCTACCATAATTGGGGTAATAGTTTGATACAACAAAAAAAATACGGCGAAGCCATTGAAGCCTATAAACAATCGTTGCGCAACGATGCTAGCAATAACAAAACACGCCATAACTTATCCGAAGCGATGCGTTTAAGAAAAGAAGAAGAACAAAAACAAGACAATCAAAATAATCAGAACCAAAATAACCAGAATCAAAACCAGAACAATCAGAACCAAAACCAAAATAACAATAAACAACAGCAAAACAATAAACAAAACCAAACAAACAACTCTGAAAACAACCACCAAAAGGACAATTCCAACAACTCGCAATTGCAGGATAAAGCCATTGAAAAAAAATTAGACGAATTAATGAAACAAGATGCGTCCACTAAACGTAAGTTAGGGCAAGGAAAAAACCCAAGTGGCGCACCAAAATCAGGAAATGATTGGTAATGAAAGCAGTAGTAGTACATATTTGTTTTTTGTTTTGTTCTCTTTTTGTTTGGGGACAAAAAGCAAGTGTTAAATTATTGGTTGAACCACAAGAAGTGAGTGTTAATCAGCAATTTTCCATTACATTGAAATCCAATGTTGATGGGAACATTGTGGAGAATTGGCCCTCCAATTTTGAACGTGGTTATGGTGTGCAATCCATGTCGCGCTATGTGCAAGATTACAGCAACGGAAAAATGGTGCAAGAACACCTTGTCATTTTTACAGGCGAATTTACAAAAGCGGGTAGCTATAAAATTGGTCCGTTTTATGTCAAAGCGGGCAACAAAACCTACACTTCCAATTCGGTTATGGTAACGGTTGGTGGTGCATCCAACAATTCTAATGGTGGAGAAATCACAAAAAAACAGCTCAATCAACCGGCATTTGGAGTGATAGAAGTATCGGCAACAAAATTGTATGAAGGCGAACCTTTGGTGGTTTCGGGTCGTGTGTACGCGCGCGAAGAAACTTTTGGACGACCTATTTTAAAACGCCCTTTCAATTTTAACGGCGTTAGTGATATGCACGAGTTGCAACAAACTGAAATGTGGGAACCCAAAGTGGTGCGCAACCGCGAATACCTTTCTTTTTCTTTTGGCAAACAAGTATTGTTTCCTGTTGGTAGTGGACGTTTAGACATCCAGTCATTTGAAATATTTTTACCATTTTTTGATCAAAATTACAATGTGGTGTCCTCTACTCCTTCGGTTGAAATTATTCCATTGCCAAGCAATCCGCCTGCTAATTTCTGTGGTGGAGTGGGCGAATTTTCGGTGGAGCAAAAAATTGTAAACCCTCAAAACGTTAAACAAGGCGATATAGTTCAAATAGAAGTTACTGTTAACGGAAAAGGAAACCTTCACGCCATTGAAAGTCCTGTGTTACAATTGCCTAAAGGAATGAATATTTATGGCGATGCCGAAACGAAGGATGATTTTTCGTTTACTTCGCAAGGATCAACTGGTAAAAAAACATATACCTATCATGTGCAAGTTACCCAAGAAGGAAAACAAGTTATTGAGCCTGTAGCTATTGCCTATTTCAACCCGAAAACAGAAAAATACGCAACAGCATCTGCTGCAAAATCAATAACGGTGGATGTGCTAGTTAACAAAGCGTTTAGTTTGCAGACAGAAAACACCGCAACACCGCAACCCGTCAACGAATTTGATAAAAAATACAATTATTCCAAATTGAAAAGTGTTCTCACCTCATCCAACAGTTGGTTGTGGTATGGTGCAGGTAGTTTACTCCTTCTTGCTGGATTGTTGTTTATATTTTACCCTCGCAAGAAAAAAGTAGTTGCTCCAACGGTTGAAATCACTCCTACCATTCAAATTGAAACAACCAGCGCAACCGAAGTGCAAGAGCAAATTGCTCGCTTAGAATTTTACGCTAAAGAACAAGCACACGATTTGTTTTACGCAGCTCTTGAAAAAACGCTTTTAATGGTCTTAAACTTTCACTTGCAAATAGATAAAAACAATCAACTTTCCAGAAACGAATTGTTGAGTGCTTTGCGCAACAAACAACCCGAAAAAGCAATACAAATACAACGTTTATTCGAAAAATCAGACGTTTCTCGCTATGGAATGGGCTTTAATGCGGAGGAAATGGAGAGTGTGGTGCAGGAAGTGAAGGGGATAGCATAAAAAAGGAGTGTTGCTAATTGGTTAACACACTCCCTTGCTTCGTTTTTAATTTTTATAGGCTCAATCTGCCATAAACCTTCTTCAACAAATAATCCATCACCAAACCATTGAAGTCTTGGTCGTTCATCATACGGGTAAAAATGTCTTGATTTTGGTCCATTCTACTAATAAACTTATCTATTGCTATTTCTTTGAAACCGTATTTAAAATTTTCGATGGAATTTGATTTTGCTTGTGCTGCCAACTGTTTGTCTGCAACCATATCCTCTTCAATTTGGTCAAATAATAATTTATCTGCTACAGTAAATTCTGTTCCAAATCGCTTGTTGATGACTGTAATAATTTCGGATAAAGCTGCTTTTTCATCTTTAGTCATGCGTATTCCAGCATTATTAATACCTTCTAAACCGTATTCACCTTTTGGTTCTAACAAGATTTGCTGTTCTGCAACTTTTTGGAGGCGATAATATTCCAATGAAACTTCATCATTCAGTTGAAAGCGTTCACTTTGGTTTTTCTTAGGTAGTTTTTTATGTAAATAACGGCTATATGCATACAATTTTTCCAACTCAACATCAGAAAAAGGCATTATTTGAGTTAAAAAAGAATAAATCCTTACAAATGATTGAAGAGCATGTTTGAAATTTTCTTGCGAAACATCAACTACTACATCTCCTTGAGTGGTTTCTTCTGGTAACTTTTTATAACGATCTACAGCTGGGTCAATATAACTATTGAGTTTGCCTTGGTCGTTTTTAGAAAGAATTTGAACATCTTTGAAATACACATTGCAAAAATTATCTACTTCTGATTTCCAAATTACTTGTGCTTTTTCTATTTCTGTTTTTAAGTCGTATAATCGATTAGGGTCTGTTGTTTCTTGAACAGTGGTTAATTCATAATACGGCTGAAAAGATTCTAGAATTGCATCTGCTTCATTAACAAAATCCAATATAAAAGTATCGTCTTTTCCTGCACATGTTCTATTGAGTCGCGACAATGTTTGCACACATTTTACACCAGACAACTTCTTATCCACATACATAGTATGCAACAAAGGTTGGTCAAATCCTGTTTGGTATTTATCGGCAACCAACAACAATTGGTATTCATCTGTTGCAAAACGTTTGGGAAGTTCTTTTTCTTTGAACCCATTTAATTCGGCTTCGGTAACACCTTCTGGATAAGTGTCATACATTACTTTTCCAGAAAAAGCAACCAATGTTTTAATATCAGAATAGTGATGCTCGGCTATGTATTTATCAAATTCTTCTTTGTAACGTACTGCATGAAGACGAGAAGATGTAACAACCATTGCTTTAGCTTGTCCACCTATCTTTTTGGCAACTACATTTCGAAAATGCTCCACCATCACTTCGGTTTTTTGCGATAAATTATGTGGATGCAGTGACATAAAGCGACCTATGGCACGAGATGCTGCTTTTTTATTTACATTTGGATCGTTTTCAATATCTTTGGTGAGTTTGTAATATGTTTTATAGGTGGTATAATGTTTTAATACATCCAAAATAAAACCTTCCTCAATTGCTTGTTTCATAGAATACAAGTGAAATGGCTTTGGAATTCCGTTTTTATCTGGCGTTCCAAACACTTCAACTGTTTTATTTTTTGGTGTAGCAGTAAACGCAAAGAAACTTAAATTCTGTTGTTGTCCACGTGCTTCCATGGATTTTCGGATTTGGTCTTCTGCATCTTCATCCAAACCAGAATCAAGTTCTTGTGCTGCCGCCTCTTCCAGAGATTTTGCCGAAAGCACTTCTTTCATCTTTTTACTTGCTTCGCCTCCTTGTGAGCTGTGAGCTTCGTCAATAATTACCGCATATTTTCGTGCCTCCAACGCACCAATTTTATCCAAAATAAATGGAAATTTCTGAAGCGTAGTGATGATGATGTTTGAACCAGTAGAAATGGCATTTGCCAATTGTTGAGAATCTTTATCTATTTTTTGCACAACTCCCTCTTTGTGTTCAAACTGATAAATTGTGTTTTGCAACTGGCTATCTAGCACTTTTCGGTCTGTGATTACAATTACTGAATCAAAAATGCGCTCGTTTTGGTCATTGTGCAAACTGGAAAGGCGATAGGAAAGCCATGCAATAGAATTTGATTTTCCAGAGCCTGCGGAATGCTGAATAAGGTAGTTTTTTCCTGCACCATGTTTTCGTGCATCTTGTGTTAATTCACGCACTACTTGCAATTGGTGCAAACGAGGGAAAATTAATGTTTCTTTTATTTTCTTAACTCCGCCAATTTTTATTTCTTCAACACTTAGGTGCATAAATCGGCCGATGATGTCCATAAAACTATCCTTTGCCCAAATGGTTTCCCACAGATAGGCAGTGCGATAGCCATTTTGATTGAGAGGATTGCCTGCACCATTTTGGTCGCCTAAATTAAAAGGCAAATAACGTGTATTTGTGCCTGCCAATTTTGTGGTCATGTAACATTCGTCGGTATCAACAGCAAAGTGTACCAAAGCTCGCTTTTTAAACTGAAAAATTGGCTCTGTTTGATCGCGGTCAAACGCATATTGTTTTTGTGCATTGCTTACATTTTGACCAGAAAATTGATTTTTCAACTCAACCGTAGCAATAGGAAGTCCGTTTAGAGCAAGCACCAAATCCAGTGAGTTTTTGCCATTGCGTTCGTAATACACCTGGCGTGTAACGCTCATGTGATTGGAATTATAGAGCAATGCCGCATCGGGGTTGAGTGTGGTTTCTGGACTAAAAAACGCCATTTTAAATTTTACACCATAATCAACAAAACCATTGCGTAACACGTCCAATGAACCGCGTGTATCCAACTCTTTTGCTAAGCGTTGCAGCACTTTTGTTTCCACATCGGCTTTATGGATGGTTTCTATTTTCTGCCACAACGTTGGTTGTGAAGTTTTCAGAAACTGAATAATGTAACTTGGAAACCATCCCAAATTTGCATCAAAGTCTTTGGAACGACCTTGCACATATCCTCCATTTTCTATTAAACTTGCAACTATTGCTTCTTCAAAAGTTTGTTCTGTGTGTATTCCTTTTGCCAATTCTTTATGATTTTTGTAAATTCAAGTTCTATGTAAATATAATTACAGTTTTATAGAAAAGACATTTTTGATAAGAAATATTGTGAAAACTACATTGGTTTTATTTGATTAGCAACGATTTCACAATACTCTAATGAATTAGTATACAATTGTTTATTAACTTCATTCTCATTCAAAATCGAACATGCTTCTTGATAAGCATCATTGAATTTTAATTGTAGAGGGGGTTGGATAATAAAATCAATGTGCGTGTTTTTAAGAGAGGTTTTTTCTAGTTGTCTCAATTTTGCATTAAGTAACAAAGCACTATCAATAATATTGTTTTCTTTATTAACATCAAAGCTTACCGCCTTTGCGTGATGTATCGCTCCATTTTGCCAATAGAAATCTGATTTAAACTCAACGTGATTATTTTTTAAAATACGCTGATCATCAAACTTTAAGTAGTTTTTTGATTGAGGGTTTAGTTCATATATTGTTGACTTAACCTGTTGAATCAATTTTTCTGTGGTAATTCTATTTGTAGCACCAACTGTTTCTGATTTATAATTACCTAGTAATAAGTCAACATATTGCTTTGCAACTGTTTCATAATTACCTGTATAGAAACCAACTTTTACGGCTTCAAACTGTAAAGCAGATGCATTTTCGGTGAGTAAATTATTTGAAATGAGCTCGTGATAACCAAATATATAATCTTGTAAATATTGGTTTAAAGTTCTTGCTTTTATTTCAAATGCTTTTAAATAATCTTTTACCAAACTTTCATTAAAATTATGGTATAAATCTTTAATTCGATTTAGTCTTTGAGGATAATGAAACTCAACCACATTTTCATCAGGAAAAATCAAAAGCACACCCACATTTATAACTTCCCCTAAAACAAGAGAATGATTATAAGTTAAAATGCTATATGAAAATGATTTATTCACGAATTTTGTGTTTTAAAAGTGCTACAAATTTATGACAATTTTCTTTTTGTGTATGAAGATAATGAAGCCAATTATTGCATTCATCTTCGTTGTAACCATTTTCTATTAAAAAATGGACGTTGGTGCAAACCTTTTCTAAATTTAAATTACGAAAATATTCTTCAAAAGTTGCAAAATTAACATTGTTTTTTGATTTTTTAGCGAATTTATTAAGCCTTGTATAAAACAAATGATTTTTAAAAAAATGAGGTAAAATTCCTTTGTTCATATTTTCAAGATGTATTGCAAGACCTTCAAAGCACTTTTCGTGGTCTATTAAAATATAATGCTCTTTACCTTTTAAAATATTGGGTTTATCTTTTCTTCTATCGTCGTTAGCAATTAACATGTCAAATGCCAATATAGTCTCCATTTCACTTATTTCTAGCGACTTATGCTTTATTGCTGGAGAAAAAATCGGGCATCCCTCTTGAAAATGACTTGCAAATAATAGTTTATCGGTTTCTTTTTCCTCTAAAAGTTTGAATAGCGTTGGTTGACTTTGTTCTATTTTTTTAATCGTTAAATGGTCTATTTTTGTATAAATTCCATTAGGAACAACCAAATCAAATTCTTTTGCTAAAATATTGGCAACAGCTTCTGCAACAGTGTAACTACGTTGTTTTGCATCTGTTTTACTGAAAATTTTTAATACATACTGTTTGCCATCATTACCTATTATCATCATAGGTCGAGTTGTACCGCCAGTTAGAGGTTTTTCTATAAATTCAGCGATTTCTACTATTGGTAACAAACTCATAATCTTAGCATCTTATTTACCTTTCTCTGTTTGAGAACATCTTTTTTGAAATACTTTTATGCATGCAATTTCAAATATTCATGAATGTCAAACTCCTTAAAATTAGCGTTATTTGGCAAATACAAGGGATGTTTGGGGTGTTTTTTAGTTGTTAGGTCGTTTAAATGTACCCAGCGTTTTTGAAAATCTGCGTTGATTGTAGCCACAACGTCTTTTAAACACTGAAACAAATAGGGTTTTCTTTGTATATTATTTCCCCAAGCAGCCCAAATGTATGACGTGGGAAACTCTGAAATGAGTTGTTTTATTTCCTTTATATTTTCTTCGTGTAAGGAATTGTTGATGTGTTCATCAATAAGTTTTGGGTTGGTTTCTATTTGCGGATACACGTTCAGCATAAACCATCCATCATAGCCATTGTCTTGCGCAAACTTTTTTACTCTGCGTATGGTGGGGTCTAAATTTTCTGGTGTGGCAGTGCTGGGGTTGATTCCAATGCAAATTAGATTATTGATCCCCCATTCTCCCAAAACATAGCGGGTGTTGCTACTTGCGTGGTGTTTGTATATCCAGTTATTCATTGACAAAATAATTTGTTAAAAATGACTCAAAGGCGTTTTAGTAATAAAGCGTTCTATACTAGTTTAATTACAGCATTTTTCCTAAATTTTCATACACTTGAGGATTCGTCAATAGATTTGCTAAAATATTCGAAGCCACATCAGAACCAAATGATTTGATTTTTTCAATAAATCGATTTTTCTTCTCTTTTGGTTTATCTGATGAATCCAGAATTTCTTTTAACTCTTCGATTTCAGAATTGCGTAATTCGCCTTTTAAAATTTCCAAGATGAACTCTATGTTAATACTAACTGTAGTTGATTGGGTTTGTTGATTAGTTTGATTTACGTCAACTCGTATAAAACTTTCTTTTTCGGTCGGCTCTGGCTTCTCCAAGCCAAAACGTTCAATGTCTTTAATCAAACTCTCAATTAATAATTTTCCTTGTTCTTTTGCTTTTGGTGTGATATCAACTCCTGTATATAAATCTATAGCCTTTATTGATTCTATATTTTTAAAAATAGTTTTATTATACGGTACAACCCTTCTCAATGTATTTTCTGTAATTTTTTTCCAAGTTTTAAATTCAGTTGCATTATGAACATTACTTAAGACTTCGAGTTTTTCTTTAATTGCCTCAATTGCTATTTCTTTAGTAACCATATCAATTCAATTTTTCATTTCTCACATCCACCTTGCCCGTTACCACTTCACTGATTAAAGCGGTTTTGTATTCTTTTAGTAATTCGATTTCTTGGAGTGTTTTTGTTAATATTGAATAAATTCTTTTTTCTTCTTTTTCAATTTTCAATACAATTTGATTCTGTTCTTCAATTGAACCAAAACAAACCATGAAATTTTGAAACATCGGTCTTCTTAATGAATCAACGGTTGATTTTGCAGATAATTTCATAACTTCTTTTCCGAAATTTTCCTTCAAGTAGTAAAATAGATATTTACCTAAAACATGTTGAAAATTACACAACATATATACCCTTTGATGAAAGTCAAATTTTTCATTAACATAGTGCCAAACTTTACATACACCAACACCATCTCCAGCAGTTAAAATAGCTTCTCCATCAAATGAATATGAAGAAATTCGTTCAATAGTTTGTGACCTAACAAAAAAAGGATATAGTCCATCATCTTCTCTGTTTTCAGTATCTTTAGATCCTGTAGTAATTTCACATAGATACTTCATTCTCTTCACCTCCCAATGCTTCGGAATTTCGCCCAACCACTCAATGCCCGAATCTTTCATGGGAACGGTGGGGTCTAAACCTTTGGTTACCGCTTGGTTGATGGTGGCTGTGCGCTCTTCTTCTAACAAGGCAATTAAACGCTCTTTTTTGGCAATTAAATCGTCTATTTGAGCAGTTTTGTGGTCGAGGAAATTGGCAATGGCGGTTTGTTCTTCAAATTTTGGACATGGTACTCGAACATCTTTCAAAATGTTTTGACTTATGTTGGGTTGACCACCACCGATTGCAAGATTTATTATATGTTCCTTGTTGCCAACAAACCAGTATTGTAAAAATCTTAATTTTATAATGTCACTTTCACAAAACACACAACAAGCTTGATTTGTGGTAGTTTCAAATTCGAGCAATGCAGTTTTTCCAATAGTTGCACCATACATTGCAATAACAAGTGAACCTGAAGGAAACAATTTTAAGGATGAATAATCTTCTAATGCTTTTTCAGTTATTTTCTTGTTGCACTCAAACAAAATACCATCATTCAAATCCCCAGTATTCAACCAATTTACAGTTCCATTCTCATGATATTCTGGGTTTCCAGACTCTGGAGTTGTTCCACTTCCAATTCTATCAAATGCATGGCTTATTTTCCACGATTCCCAATGACTAGGAATTTTACCTATCCATTCAATACCCGAATCTTTATAGCTATCGTATTTTTTCATAATTTATTATGTCTATCGAAATTTGTCTTTTTCCCAATTTTCGGGATTTGCGACGATGTAATCCGAAATGCGTTGGTATTCGTCATCGTTGCGAATAATGTGTTCGTGAAACAAACGTTGCCACCCGTTTGGGTATTCTAACCGATTTGCAT
>JAKQEZ010000410.1 GCA_029558435.1 Bacteroidota bacterium | reverse complement strand
CTATCATCCCCGATTTAGCGGTTCAGTTTCTAGGAGTGATGAAAAGGTAAAGTGTGATTGTTGTGGATTACCAACTAATATAAAAATCTGGTATGAAGAAGATTCTCCAAAAAATCCTGATATTGGATTATGCTTAAAGTGTAGTGAGATGCTAACCGATTTATATGTAAACTAACGGTTTATTTTACAAATTATGAACGCATTAAATTCAGCATTACAAAGCCTAAAAGATAAACATAAGGCTTTTATTGGAAACAGAAAAGACCAAATTACTTCCGCAAACGCAGAGGGATTTAAAGAAGGTTTGGCTTGGGCTATTTCAACGATTGAACATTATATTGAACTGGGGAATTTTCAAGAACAATATAATCGTGAAGAAGCGGAAAGGATTGCATTACAAAATAGGTATGTTTATGATGAAGGTGGTAATTGTGATGGGTTTCCTTAATAATTGGCTATAACGGATGGCAATATGGCAAGTGGCTGATTACGGGCTACAAACCTATCAAGTTGCACCACCGTTTGAGCGATATAAAACACTTCAAATACCACAAAAACAGCCATTTGCTATATTGCGTGTTAGCAACTGGCGGACTTTAACGCAGAAACTTTAATTGAAAGATAAAAAATAAAAAATTTTAGCGATGGGAAATAAAAAAGATTCTTTAGGAGACAGAATGAAAGAGTTTTACGAAAATAGAACTCGGAACTTTTTACCAAGACGAACTTACACGATAATTAGGGTTGACGGTAAGGCGTTTCATTCTTATACAAGAGGTTTAGTAAGACCTTTTGATGAAAAACTTGTTAATGATATGGACGAAACCGCTTGTTATATGTGTAAAAACATACAAGGTGCTAAATTTGCCTTTGTTCAAAGCGATGAAATTTCTATTTTATTGACAGATTTTGAAGGATTAACTACTGATGCTTGGTTTGACGGCAACATTCAAAAAATGGCAAGTATTTCAGCAAGTTTAGCAACTGCAAAATTCAACGAGCTACGCCCAAATAAAATTGCATTGTTTGATAGTAGAGTATTTACAATACCTTCTGACATTGAAGTTGAAAATTACTTTATTTGGAGACAGCAAGATACAACACGGAATAGTATTTCTTCTGTTGCTCAATCAATGTTTAGTCATCGAGAACTTGAAAACAAGAATACCGACCAAATGCAGGAGATGTGTTTTCAAAAAGGTGTAAACTGGAATGATTTTTCTGCTAAACTAAAAAGAGGTAGATTAATTGTAAAACAGGATTACGAAAAAGAAGGTGCAACAAGAAGCAAATGGGTTAGTGTTGAGCCACCAATTTTTACACAGGAACGAGAAATGTTAAAAGGTCTTATTCCTAAATTGGTTTGAAAAACCAAAAGCGGGGAGGGAAATTTTTTATTTTTCATCAATAACCGATGAACTTTATTAAATGCACTTCCACCGCTTGTTGCTAACGTTTTGCGGCTTTGCGTTCGGGCGGCTTGTAGAATGTTTCAAGTTTGCATCAACTGTCTGCCGCCTGACGCAAAACCGCTGTTATAAGCTGGCTGCGGTTAATTAAACGAAAAGCTAAATACGAAGCACTAAGCAAAAGAATTAAAAAAAAGAAGGGATGGAAATAAATAAAATATATAACGAAAATTGCCTTGAAACAATGGCTAAAATGCCTGAAAATTTCATTGACCTAACTGTTACTTCACCGCCTTATGATAACTTACGAGAATACAAAGGTTATTCGTTTGCGTTTGAGGAAATTGCAAAAGAATTGTATAGAATTACTAAACAAGGCTGTGTGGTTGTTTGGGTTGTTGCTGATGCTACAATAAATGGAAGTGAAAGTGGAACATCATTTAAACAGGCTTTATACTTTAAAGAAATTGGATTTAACCTACACGATACAATGATTTACAGAAAGGAAAACTATGCACCATTAACGCATAAAAGGTATGAACAAGAATTTGAGTATATGTTTGTTTTAAGCAAAGGAAAGCCAAATACATTTAATCCAATTTTAGTTGATTGCATACACGCTGGTAAGGTTATTAAAAGAAGCAGAAGCACTTATGAAGCAGGAATTAGACAAAGAGAGGAAAGCGATAAACAAGCAAAACCAACAGGCGATAAAAAGCAAATGGGAAATGTTTGGAGTTATAAAGTAGGAGGTGGAAAATCGGCAAACCACGTTGCTCAATTTCCTTTACAATTAGCAACTGACCATATTAAAACTTGGAGCAATGAAGGCGATTTGATTTACGACTGCTTTATGGGTAGCGGAACAACTGCCATTGCTTCAATCAATACAAACAGAAATTATATAGGAAGTGAAATTTCAGAAGAATATTGTAAGATTATCGAAAAACGTATTAAAGAGTGCGGTGGGCTTTTTTTTAATTCTTTTGAGCCGGAATTGTCAAACGAAGCAGGAACGTAGCAGCTTGCTTATAACGGTAGGGCTTTGTGCCAGTACAGGAATTTGAAAAACTGATGTTCAGCCCTTAGATGAAGCCCAATAGTAGCAATGCAGTTTAGCCTTTATTCGTCTGTCTGTATTGCACAAAACCCCTTGTTATCGGCTGTTTTTCAGTCGGAATTTTAAAATTAAAAATGTCAAAATATGGAATTAGAATATGTAAATGTAACCTTAACAAAATTGGATTTAAGAGCAATTAAAAACTTTGTCCGAAAAGGTGTAAAGGCTGCTGTAAAAGATGCCTTTGATGAAGATGAAAGTATTGATGAATGGATTGAAAACAATAATGATGAATTAGAAGCATTGTCAAGCATTTGCAGCCTATACAACGAAACGAATTTGCACCAATACGCTACTGGTCAATTTAATCATTTAAAAGAAGAAAAAAATGGATAAACAACTTTTTATAAAATCAATTGAAGCGATACAGGAACAAATTAAATATGATATTTCTGTTTCTGAAAATTTAAGCAAAGCATTTCCCGAAAGTTTTGCAGCTAATCTATTACCTAAAAATCATTACTTACAAAAAGCGTTGTTAGAAGTTTTGAAAGTTGCAATGAATGATACTTCACTTTGTCCAATGGGTCAAAGTTGGATTGAGTATTTCTGTTGGGAATTAGATTTTGGTCAAGAAAATTTCCGTTTAAAAGTTACTGATAATGGTAAAAATATTCCAATGTCAAACGCTGGCGAACTTTGGGAGTTTCTAAATAGCCGCTAACGGTGGCGATTGGCGAAGTAAAA
>JAKQEZ010000345.1 GCA_029558435.1 Bacteroidota bacterium | reverse complement strand
CTATTGCCAATAAGGGTATTCTACCGGGTGGGAACGGAAGCAAAAAAACAACACCGCCAAACCTTTGATAAACTGTTGCTATTATGTAAATTGCAGGGCAATTTTAATAACCTCTTTAAACAAAGAATCGATGATAAACGGTTTGGCTCACCAGCGATCTGAGAGGTCCGTCCTTTCAAATCCCTTACTGGCCATAGCCCGGTCCGTTAGCGTTCAGGCTAAAAGACAACCCGTAACAGAATGGAATACTTAGTAAAAGACGAGAAACTTGAATTAAAATACCAACCAGGCAAAGGTGCTTGGACTTACCATATCCAAATTCCCAACACGAAACACATAGTTGGTAAATGGGGTTCAATGAAAGTTGCAGGCACTATTGACAACTATAAAATTGAAAGTATCAACCTCGCAAAACTAGGAGACAAAGACAAGCTAATTTCTATAAATGCCAAGATTAGAAAAGCAATCAACAAAAGCGGTGGCGACACTGTAACCGTGACACTTTACTTATTGACTTCGAAGGAGCAAATTACTGAGAAAGAAGTTTTAGAGACATTCAAAGACTCAGGAGTCTTAAAAGCGTTTAAAAAACAAACAGAAGATGAGCAGAATGAGATTGTTGGAAAAATCACTTCTCTAAAATCGGAAGACAAGCAAGTTAAAATGATTTTGAAATACATTGACCAACTAAGTAAAAATAATGATTAAGCAGACTTCACTTGACTTCCTTTCAAATCTTAAACTAAATAATTCAAGGGAATGGTTTGAGCAAAACAGGGATTTATACGAAAATTACAGAAACGACATACTTCAATTGACTGAAAATCTTTTGAAAGAATTATCAAAGATTGACCATGCAATTTTACAAGCCAACTTAGAACCTAAAAAATGCCTGACGAGAGTAAACCGAGATTTAAGGTTTTCAAAAGATAAAACACCCTACAAAAATTATGTCTTAGTTGTTTTTAACAAGAATTACCCACAGCCAAATAAGGCAGGATATTTTATTCATATAGAACCAGAAAATTGTTCGGTTGGTGGTGGAGTTTGGCAGACAACGCCTGAGTATTTAAAAAAAATTCGTCAAGAGATTGATTATTCATTCACAGACTTCAACAAAATCATAACCAACCCTGAATTTCAAAAAACATTTCCAAACGGAATACAAGGAGTTGGAAAACTTAAAAAAATGCCAGACGGCTATGACGAGGCTAATCCAGCAAGTGAACTTCTGAAAATGAAAGGATTTTGTACCAAAGAACCGCTCAATGACAAGGTACTAACAAGTAAAGACTGTATTAAAACTGTTATGGACTTTTTCAAAACAACAAAACCAATTATTGACTACATCAACAAAGCAATTGAGTATGATGAGCAAAAAGCCCGAACCGCTAACATCGTATATAAAACATTTGGCAGTCAGTGCGTTATCGAACGTTTCAGCCCGTATCAAACGTAGTTTTAGCTTGACAGGAAAGTGCTTCGAAATGCCAAACGTTTCATATACGTGACCGTTGTGTCCAAGCGCAGAAACCAATCAAAAACGAATTTGCATCCTGCTTTGAGTTCATTGAAATATAAGGTCATTATGCCTTGGAATTGAGAAAGGCTAGCCGCCTTTTTTCAATCAACGCCCAAAAAGAACTAAAGCTTGCCCGCCTGGAGGTTGTTATGGTTTGTCACTGCCTTTGAAGCCGATGGCGGCCTTCCGGTAACCCAAGATCCGTTCACGTGGAAAAGAATAAGAAAGG
>JAKQEZ010000396.1 GCA_029558435.1 Bacteroidota bacterium | reverse complement strand
AGAAAGCCACTTGCCACTAACAGCGGTTTGGCGCAAGCGTGAGTTCAGTGCTTCGTATAACAGTTTTTCGTAAATTTGAACTTTCGGCTTCGTATGAAAGGTGGTGGTAAAAATCCCCGCCTGCGCCAAGCCGCCAACCGTTAGTGGCAACCGTAGAACGACCACGCAACCAAACGACATTGAAGAACTAAGAATGAATAAAAAAGAAATTGCAGTGCAACAACAATTAAAAGAATTTTTACTTGATAAAATTTCAGAACCTCTACCAACGAACGTTAAAATTGTAGAAGGTTCTATTCCTATCGTATTTTTCGGTAATGTTGAAAAAGCTGAGATTGCCACTTTAAGCCTCAACCCAAGTAATATAGAGTTTGAGCACAATGGTGTAAGGCGTTGCGTTGATAGAAAACATTTAAAAGTTTCAGACAGCCAAAAATTAACGAGAGAGCAAGCAGAAAGTGTATATCAATCCCTTTTATTGTTCTTTCAAGTAAATCCATATAAAACGTGGTTTAACCCTATGAATAAATTATTTCAAAGTAAAGGTTTTGAATATTACAATGACAAAATTGTTCATTTAGATATTTCGCCTTGGGCAACATCTAACAAATGGGATAGTTTAAGTCGGGAAGAAAGAGAATCAATAATTGACACATCAATTATTAAGAAAGTAATAGAAAAGCGTGGAATTAAAAAGCTATTTATAAATGGTAAAACTGCGTTTAATGTATTTTGTGATACATTAAGCTTAAATGCAAATGAGATTCAACAATCAACTTTTACATATACAACCCAGAATGGAAATAACAGAAGTTTTATAATATATGAAACAGAGATTTTTAATTGCAAAGTTGTTGGTTGGAATTTATACATTCATCAAGGTTGCCCACAAGATTTAGTTAAAAAGATTAACGATTATTTATAGGTTAGAAGCTGACAAAAAAATCAAAAGGCATATAGAATGAAAGTTCAACTCAATCACCCCGGAGGTCAAAAGCCTTTTAAATTAGGAAGTGGATATAGTCAAATCGGCAATCAAATTATTCGTGAATGGAGTAATGATATTGTTCATTTCAGGAAGTTCATACAAAACTATGGTCATTACGTAAATGGTTTAGAAGATTTGAAACCTACACAAAACGACTTGTATTTTTGGGGAGAATGGGAAGGAAATTCATTCTTCAATCCGTTTCCAAGAGCTAACCATACAGTATTACCAAATGGGCTTCACAAACTATTTCATTCAAACGTAATAAGAGGAATACAAAACACTGACCCTTACATTTACGGTGAAAATTTTAAATATTGTGTTTGTAAGCAAAAAGGAAGTCTAACAAACCTTGTTCTTGACGACCTTATTTTGTTTGGAACCGTTGTTCCATCAATAAATAAATTTTACATTGATACAGTTTTTGTAATTAAAAACTATGATACTTCTGCAGATGTTCAAGCGACAAGTGGAATAAATTATTCTCAAGTTTATAACGAAGAAACTTTAGAGCAATTAAATGAATATTTAAAAATACCGACATATAGAAATAACTATAGAGTTTATCTTAGTAAAACGTGGTGGGACGACAAAGACTATTTTAGTTTTGTTCCATGTAAATTAGGTTACGACAGCATTGGATTTGAAAGATTATTTATTGACTTGAATAACGAACTTTTTCAACTTTCAAGAAATCCAACGGGAAAATCATTTTTAAATAATTGCTCCCTCAGTTCGCAAGAATTATGGAAAGAAATTGTAAGGATTTCTATAGAACAAGGTTTTGTGTTGGGTGTAAAATTTGACGAACCAATATTCGACAATATACTAAATGACAATAAAGAAGAGAACGGCAGCCACTAACAGGCGTTTGGCACAATGGCGGGTGACGTGGTTAAATGAACCTTCTACCTCGCATCAACTTTTGTGGTGTATTGACAGTTTTGTGCTCCGAAATCCGCCACTGCGCCAAGCGCCAAAACGTTAGCTGTCAGGCTACGAGCGACACAAACAAAGATTGAACAATGGAGAGAATTTATTTTGACAAGCAAATTTTCAGTCATTTATTCAAAGGAGAGAAACCATTATATCAGAATTTCCTTAAAGACTTACTTGATAATA
>JAKQEZ010000394.1 GCA_029558435.1 Bacteroidota bacterium | reverse complement strand
GTTGCCGAAAACCGTGAAGAGGGTGTTAAATTTATTCAACGTCAACAAAAAAATGCGGTAATTTTACTCGATGATGCCTTTCAACACCGTAAAGTTACTTCAGGTTGCTCCATTTTACTCACCGACTTTAATCAACCTTATTATTCCGATTGTGTGTTGCCCGCAGGAAATTTGCGTGAATGTCAATCGGGTAAAAAAAGAGCAACAAGCTTAATTGTTACCAAATGCCCAGCAACGATCAGCGAAGCAACAAAAAAATCGATAGCTAAACGGCTAAAATTTCACAACAACAATGTATTTTTTTCTCAGATACATTATGGAGCCTTGTTGCCTTTTGACAAAACAGTTGAAAACATAAAAAAGGTGTTGTTGGTTACCGGAATTGCCAATCCTAAACCATTGGAAGCGTATTTAAAACACCAATTTCAGGTGGAATCTCTTGTTTTTGCTGATCACCATCAATTTACTCGAGAAGATATAGCAAAAATTCACACAAAATTTGATACTTTTGCACCTCACCAGTCAATAATTGTGACAACCGAAAAAGATAGAGTTCGACTCAACGCAGTTTTAACTGCCGAAGAACAACAAAACTATCCGTGGTACTGTCAAACAATTACGGTGAAAATAGATAAAGAAGAAATGTTTAAAAATTATATAAAAAATTATGTTAACACAATTTAACCAAGCTGTAGATTACTTGCAATCTAAAACAAACGTAAGACCTACTGTCGGAATTATTTTAGGAACTGGTTTAGGCGGTTTAGTAAAAGAAATTGAAATCATTGATATCATTGAATACAAAGACATTCCCAACTTTCCTGTTTCTACAGTTGAAAGTCACCAAGGAAAATTGATTTTTGGAAACTTGGGAGGTAAACAAGTAGTAGCCATGCAAGGTCGTTTTCATTATTACGAAGGTTACAACATGAAACAAGTAACGTTTCCAGTGCGTGTGATGAAATTATTGGGCATTCAACAATTGTTTGTGTCCAACGCTTCGGGTGGTGTAAATCCTGATTTTGAAGTGGGCGAGATTATGATTATGGACGACCATATCAATTTATTCCCAGAACATCCACTAATTGGTAAAAACATTGATGAAATGGGACCTCGTTTCCCAGATATGTCACAACCTTATGACCGTGGAATGATTGAAATGGCAAAAGGAATTGCTGCAGAAAACAACATCAAGGTTTCTGTTGGAACTTATGCTGGCTTGACTGGACCAACGTTGGAAACACCAGCAGAATACAAATACGTGCGTGCCATAGGAGCAGATGCAGTGGGAATGTCAACAGTTCCAGAAGTTATCGTTGCACGCCACATGAATATTCCTTGTTTTGCAATTTCTATTATCACCGATTTGGGTGTGCCTGGAAAAATCAAAGAAGTAAGTTTGCAAGATGTAATTGATGTTGCCAATCGTCAAGAGCCAAAA
>JAKQEZ010000381.1 GCA_029558435.1 Bacteroidota bacterium | reverse complement strand
TTACAACTTTATTTTTGGCGATTTAACGGGGTAAAATAACACTTTCCTAGAAACAGAGAGGGAAATCTTACAGGTTTCCTTCCTGTTTTGAAGTTATTTTGACGTAAAATCTAAAAGTTGCATTTATAACTTGAATTTAATAAACTAAATAATATTATGAAAGCAATTTATCTTTTATTTGTAGTAATGCTTGTTTTAAATGCAAAGGCACAAGTTTTATTTGACTTTACAACCGATCCTTTATCAAATGGATGGGCTTATTATGATAATTATAATTCAAACCCCAATGCTGGATTTGAATACGATCCAGTAGATAAACTTATTAATTATAAATTAAATACAAGCACTGAAATTAGTTTTATTCATACTCAATTGCCAAACACTTTAACCCGAAACTATTGTGTTTCATTTAAAATAAAACCAACAAATAGCAATAATTATAATACTTTTTTTCCTTTAATTTTAACTCCTTATGAGTTGACGGGTACCGATCTTCATCCTTGGAGATTGAATGCAATTAGTCAAACAACTGCAGGAAATGTGCAAAATATTGATTTTATTGCTATAGAGGTTTATAGTAATCAAATCCGATTTTTCAACCGTGATGGAAATATTATGACAAGTTCATCTATTCAGTCAATGTCTCCACCTTTTTATATGACAGTTAATTATTCATATTGGATTAAACTTTCTGTAACTAATTATACTACAGCTACAGTTTCAATCTATCAAGATGAAAACTTTAATACTTTATTATCATCTAGTACTTTTACAATTCCAATTTTAGATGGAATGAATCATTTATATATTGCTAATAGTAATGGTAATTCAAATTGCACTCATTATGGGCAACTCGATGATTATAAGATTAATATGTGTTCTACTACAGCTGGGTTGGAAAATTTAAAATTAGACGATAGTGAGAAAAAATTAGTTAAAAAAGTAGACTTTTTAGGTCGTGAAGTTCAAGACCAAACAAATGTTCCTTTGATTTATATCTACGATGATGGTAGCACTAAAAAAGTATTTGAGTTAAATAGATAATTTTAACATATACTTCATTTTTTATGAATTATACACTAAAATCATCGTTCTAATTCATCAATTTTATACATTTTTGGAGAATCTGGAACACCGGATGAATTGATGACAAAATACCACATCGACACGCCAGATGTTGTTGCTGCAGCTTTGAAAGTAATTAAAAGAAAATAAAAATTTCAATCACTATAGTAAAAGGTTGTCAGAATTTGGCAACCTTTTTTTACGTCAAAATACGTATGTTTTTTTATTGATAAATGCTCTATCTTTGTTTTCAATTATAAAAACTAATTGTATGAAAAAGACACTTTTATCGGCAGTTGTAATGGGATTATTGGTAGTTACAGCGTGTAAAAAAGAAGGTTGTATGGACAACACAGCAACCAATTTTAATGCAGAAGCAACCAAAGATGATGGCAGTTGCCAATATGCGCCAGTTGCTCAAGATGGTTTTCGTTGGAAAGAAGATGGCGGAAGTGAAATTGTTGCCGACAGTGCTTTTTGGACCACAGGGAGTTGGGGAACAGGAATTCGTGCCTATAAAGGTGGAAACAGCAACTTTTTTGAAATCAATTGGGATAATCAAGACAATACTACTATTGGCACCAAAACAGTTAGCTCTTCTTATGGTTTTACATTCATGAAAAACAACACAACCTATACCAATTCTGGAAGTGCATCTGTTGCTATCACAGCATTTAGCGATAATAAAATGAGTGGAAATTTTACCATCAGTGTATCTGGCGGAAGCATCCAATCCATTCAAGCTAATTTTGGAAATTTACCGAAGAAATAAATAGATTGATTTTAGCTAAAAGTCCGTTTGCAAATTACCAGCAAATGGACTTTTTTTATGTCAAAAAATTCCTTCATTCACCAATTATAGGTGTTTTTGGTGAATCAATTCACCGATTATATGTATTTTTGGTGAATCAATTCACCGATTTTATGTATATTTGGTGAAAATAGAGGGTTATGATTAATAGAACTTTAGTAAAAAATATTCAAAACAAGTTGTTTAAAGGCAAGACAATTGTTATTGTTGGAGCGCGTCAAGTTGGAAAAACAACATTAATTAAAACAGTGTTAAGCGGGAAAGACTATCTTTTTTTGAATGGAGATGACCCTTATACACGGTCTATACTTAGAAATCCCAGTACTAAAGAATTAGAAAACATCATCGGCAACTCAAAAATTGTATTTATAGATGAAGCTCAACGTCTTGAAAACATAGGCATCACAGCTAAAATTATTCATGATCAAATGCAAAACGTGCAACTTATATTAAGCGGTTCGTCAGCCTTTGAATTAAAAAACAAAACAAATGAAGCTTTAACTGGAAGAAAATTTGAATATTTTTTAATGCCAATTTCTTATGAGGAATTAGAGCAATCAACGAGTTTTATTGATGCTGCCAGTAATTTAAAAAATAGATTGGTTTTTGGAATGTATCCAGAAATTATAAATCATCCAGGTGAGGAAGTGGTGCTTTTGAATGAGCTAACACAAAGTTATTTATACAAAGATATTTTAGCGTTAGGAAGCGTGCAAAAACCAGATGTATTGGAGAAAATTCTAAGAGCTTTAGCCTTTCAAGTGGGAAGTGAAGTAAGTTATAATGAAGTTGCACAACTTGTTGGCGTAGATAAAAACACAGTTGCAAATTATATACATCTATTGGAATTATCGTATGTAATTTTTACACTTCCTTCATTAAGTAGAAACTTAAGAAATGAAATAAAGACAAACAAAAAAATCTATTTTTACGATAATGGAGTAAGGAATGCTTTGATTCAAAACTTCAATCCTTTAGAGCTTAGAAATGATGTAGGAGCTTTGTGGGAGAATTTTTTGATAACAGAACGAATGAAACGCAATTCATACCATCAATCCTTTGTGAATCGTTATTTCTGGAGAACTGTTCAACAACAAGAAATTGACTATGTTGAAGAGCAAAATGGAGTAATTAAAGGGTATGAGTTTAAGTGGAATCCCAAAGCAAAAGCAAAACAACCAAAGGCATTTATTGAAGCGTATCAAAGCTCAATTGAAACAATACATCAAGAAAATTATAGAGATTTTATTGTTTACCCCCCATCAAGCAAATAATGCTCGCACTACTTCGTCGAGTTTACTGCACAACACCAATTCAATTTTAAAATCAGATTGTTTGATGCCTTTATTGTATTTGGAAATGATAATTTTTTCAAAACCTAATTTTTCGGCTTCGTAGATGCGTTGATCAATGCGGTTTACTGGTCGCACTTCACCAGACAATCCCACTTCGGCCGATAAACAAATTCCCTTGTTGATAGCAATGTCGGCATTGGATGATAAAACCGAAGCAACAACTGCCAAATCCAACGCTGGGTCATCCACCTTGATACCTCCTGCAATGTTTAAAAACACGTCTTTGGCTCCTAATTTAAACCCACAACGTTTTTCCATTACTGCCAACAACATGTTCAATCGCTTGCTATCAAAACCAGTGGAGGAACGCTGCGGTGTACCATAAGCAGCTGTACTCACCAATGCCTGCACTTCAATCAACATAGGGCGCATGCCTTCCAACGTAGCACCAATAGATATCCCGCTGAGCGAACTATCGGCGTTGGTAATTAATATTTCGGAAGGGTTTTCCACTTGACGTAAGCCCGAACCTATCATTTCGTATATTCCCAATTCGTTGGTGCTCCCAAAACGATTTTTCACCGAGCGCAACAAACGGTAAACGTGATTTCTATCGCCTTCAAATTGCAAAACTGTATCCACCATGTGCTCCAATACTTTTGGTCCGGCCAATGAACCTTCTTTGGTGATGTGCCCAATTAAAAAAACCGGAATATTGGTGGTTTTGGCATAACGCAACAATTGAGCAGTACATTCACGCACTTGCGAAATACTTCCAGGAGAACTCTCAATATCTGAACTGTAAAGTGTTTGTATGGAGTCGATTACCAATAATTTTGGTTCAATTTCTTCTGCTTGCTTAAAAATATTTTGAATGTTGGTTTCAGAAAGAATGAAACACGATTGATTTTTAACACCAATACGTTCGGCACGCATTTTTATTTGTTGTTCACTTTCCTCGCCCGAAACATACAACACCGGAATGGAAGTGTTGGCAATGGCTAATTGAAGCATTAAAGTGGATTTTCCTATGCCCGGTTCGCCTCCAAACAAAACCAAAGAGCCAAGTACCAAGCCGTTGCCCAATACGCGGTTCAATTCTTTATCGGCAAGTTGATACCGTTCTTGCTCCACACCTTGAATATCAAGTATGGCAGTTGGTTTGGAAGTTTTTCCAGATTTAGAAAACGCTACAATGTTGCCCGGAAGATTTTTTTCAATCAATTCCTCAACAAATGTGTTCCATTCATTGCACGACGGGCATTTTCCCAACCATTTAGGAGCTTCGTAGCCACAATTTTGACAGAAATAAGCTGATTTTTGTTTTGCCATGCAACGAATTTAATAAATTGAAAAATCAAATACCGATTATTCGGGCTTATTTTTCAATGTTTCTTCCCAATGTTCGTTTAAAAGTTGGTTCAATCGTTTTGAAATATTATTGAAATAACGTTTGGTGCGGTAACCACTCACCCAGGTTATTCCCGAAATGGCATTGGTTAAAAATATTTCGTCAGCAATCAACAAGTTTTGAGGCGTAATATTGGATTCATAAACTCTAAAACCATTGCGAAGCGCTAAGTTGATGATTTGCATGCGCATTGTTCCAGCCAAACAACCTTCTTCAAGTCCTGGTGTATATAAAATATTGTTGGAAACCACAAACATATTGCTGCTTGAACTCTCTAAAATACCACCATTATCGTTGGTGATGAGCAAATCATCCAGTTGGTTTTCTTTGGCTTTGATGCTCGCCATGATGTAGAGCAAACAATTTTTGGTTTTGAAGTTGGCAAGCATGTTTTTTTGCTTCTTCAAATCGGTAAAAATATCCACTTCCAACCCTTTTGCGTTGAGGTTGAAAAAATTAGTGTCTATTGGTTTTACCTCAATAAAAAACACACATTCGTTGGTTTCAGGTTTAAATCTACCACCCGACATTCTATCCAAGGATAAACGGCAATAACCACCTTGTCTTATTTCCGATTTTTCGCACAATTCTTTAATGCGAACGGCAAAAAAGTCGAGGTTAAAATAAGAAGGAACTCGTAAACGGATAGCTTTTGCACCTTCTAACAAGCGTTTGATGTGATTTTCTAAATTAATGGGGGTTCCATTGATGATGCGAATACTTTCAAAAACGCCATCACCGTAGAGGTAAGCACGACTTCCAGCGTGAATACTGTATTCCTCTACAGGTAAAATATGATCGTTGTTGTTGACGTATAACATATTAAAAAATTAACTCCAAAAATCGCTTTCCGACTTCAATATTAGTAAATAAAACGAATAAAATACCAAAAAGTGCCCCACCTAAATGCGCATCGTGTGCAACTCCTGTGCCTCCGCGCTTGTCCATGTAGATTTCATAGGCAATGTAGAGCGGACCAAAAATGTAGGCTGGAATACCAATTGGAATAAAAAGTATGTTCAATTTCATTGTCGGATTCCACAATATTGCTGCAAAAATTACGGCAGAAACAGCACCCGATGCTCCTAATGAACGGTAATTGGGATTGTTTTTATTGCGCATGTAGGGAATGATAGTGGCAAAAAGTCCGCCCGCAAAATACAACACTCCAAACATCACTTGCCCAGATAAATAGCCATACATTTGCATCCATCCATCTTGCACTTCAACCAAACCGCCGTTTGCATCCATGTAGGTGCCTCCAGGTGTGTCCAACATAAAACTACCCAAAAAATACAACGAAAGCATGTTAAATATCAAATGTCCATAATCTGCATGTACAAATAGGTGCGAGAAAAAACGGTAATATTCTTTGGTTTCTTGTATGCGTGCAGGAATAAAAAGAGAACGGTAAAGCTTGTCTTGATTTTGAAATGCTGAAATCGAGACAATTACGGTAATGGCAATAATTAATGTTAGGATTGTAAAACTCATTTCTTTAATATGAACATCAAAATTAGTGATTTTATTGAAAGGAGTGTCTTTTTATCTTGTTTAATTCCGTCTGTTCTTCTCGTTTTTTTAAATTCAAAAGCTATCTTTGTAGAGAATAAAGTGATTATGAATTTCAATGCTCCGCTTGCTGAACGTATGCGACCAAAATCGTTGGACGATTACATTGGTCAGCACCATTTGCTAAAAAAAGATGCAGCATTGCGTCTGGCTCTTGATGCAGGTGTGATTCCTTCAATGATTTTTTGGGGACCTCCGGGCGTTGGAAAAACCACTTTGGCTTATTTAATTGCCCATCACTTAAAACGCCCTTTTCATACACTTTCTGCTATTTCTTCGGGAGTGAAAGATGTGCGCGAAATCATTCAAAATGTGGAGCGACAAGGAATGTTTGGCGGACAAGGAACAATTTTGTTTATTGATGAAATTCACCGTTTTTCAAAAGCACAACAAGATTCATTGTTGGGTGCCGTAGAAAAAGGAATTGTTACGTTGATTGGCGCCACCACAGAAAATCCTTCGTTTGAGGTTATTTCGGCACTTTTATCGCGTTGCCAAGTGTATGTGTTAGAAAGTCACACAAAAGATGATTTACAACAGTTGCTTGAAAAAGCCATTGCCGAAGACGAATTATTGAAAACCAAAAACATTGTGTTGGAAGAAACCAACTCACTCATGGCCATTTCGGGCGGCGATGCACGCAAATTGCTCAATGTTTTTGAAATCATTGTGGGAACTTTTCAGCAACAAGAAAAAATTGTCATCAACAACGCTGTGGTGGAAGCTGTTGCCCAACAAAGTTTGGTGCGCTATGATAAAGATGGTGAGCAACATTACGATATCATTTCTGCATTCATCAAATCCATTCGTGGAAGCGACCCCGATGCGGCGGTTTATTGGTTGGCACGTATGGTAGAAGGCGGCGAAGATCCTAAATTTATTGCGCGAAGACTCATCATCAGTGCTGCTGAAGACATCGGTTTGGCTAATCCGAATGCTTTGTTGATTGCCAACAATTGTTTTCAAGCCATTCAAGTTATTGGTTGGCCCGAAGCCCGCATCATTTTGGCACAATGCACCATTTATCTTGCTACATCGCCCAAAGGAAATGCTGCTTACATGGCCATCAATCGGGCGCAAGAAGAGGTGAAAAGAAGTGGCAACTTGGCGGTTCCTATTCCTTTGCGCAACGCCCCAACCAAATTGATGAAAGAATTGGGTTATGGCGAAGAATACAAATATTCACACGATTACCCGGGCAATTTTGTACAGCAAAACTTCTTTCCTGAAGAACTTAAAAACACTCAATTTTTCAAAGCAGGGAGCAGTAGCAAAGAGCAAGAATTGGCAGCAATCATTAAAAAACTGTGGAATAGATAATGGGAGCACGTTTGGCATACTACTGTTTGGTTTATCCGATTTCAAAACTGCCGTTTTGGTGTTTGTATGCGCTTTCGTTTAAAATGTATGTGTTGTTTCGCATTTTCCCTTATCGAAAAAAGGTAATTGAGGGCAATATTCGCCGTTCGTTTCCACAAAAATCGGATGCAGAAATCAAGAAGTTGGTGCGTCAATTTTACCGTCATTTTACAGATATTCTTGCAGAGGGCGTTAAAAATTTGAGCATTTCAGAACACGAATTGCGCCAACGTTACCGTGTAAAAAATCCCGAATTGATGGATGATTTATACCGTCAAGGAAAAAGTGTTTTATTGGTTTCTGGGCATTACAACAATTGGGAATGGCTCATATCTGCACAAAACTTTTTGTTTCCACACCAAGCAATGGGAATCGGAATGCCGTTGAGTTCTAAATTTTGGGACAAAAAAGTAAACGAACGCAGAGAACGTTTTGGTATGCAAGTAGTTCATTCTAAAAATTATAGAGAAAAAATTGCTGCGCAAAAAGAACAACCTATTGCCATTTTAACGCTCACCGATCAATCACCGGGTGATGCACGCAAAAGCTATTGGATGGATTTTTTAAACCAACCTACAGCTGTATTGTTTGGTGCCGAAATGATGGCGCACGAGCATAATTTTGCAGTTGTTTTTTATCGCACCCGTAAGATAAAACGAGGCTACTACGAAATGGAGCTTACCACCATTACCGAAAATCCAAAAACAATGAGTTGGGGAGCAATAACCGAGGCTCACACGCATTTGTTGGAACAAGCCATAATGGAAGTGCCCGAACAATGGTTGTGGTCGCACAAACGTTGGAAAAGAGAAGTTCCGTCTGATTTAGAACAATTGCGCAACGAGCAACGTCAAAAATTTGAATCCCGTTTTGTGGAAAAATAAATTAGAATTGGAAGTACACAAATGCTTTTGATTCGCCCGTCATTGCTTGATACATCAAAAAGATGATGCAAGAAACGGCAATCAATTGCAACGGAACTGGCATTTTGATGAATAAGTTTTTATAGGCATCTTTCCATCGAGTAGGTAGCCAGTGTATGCAAAATCCGATGAGAATAATCCAAAGTGATGTTTGATAGGTTTGCAACACCAACACAAAACGTTCCCACGCAAAATCAAAGTGATTCCAGATTTGATCGAGCATTTGATTGGGCATTCCTGCCTCGTCTAAACGGAACCAAATACGGGTGAAGGTAATGAAATTAAAGGTGATAAAAACTTTCCAAAAATGCACCAACCATCCGTTTTTGTTTTCATACGGTGAAATGAGTTTCCAATAGTTGTAAATTACCAAGGCAACACCGTTCATGGCGCCCCAAATTACAAAGTTTTCGCTTGCTCCATGCCATAAACCACCAACAACAAGTGTAATGAGTAGGTTTAAATCGCGGTATAATTTTGTTTTTTCGGCCGGAATTAAACGAACGGCAATGATATAGATAAACATCAGTCCGAAATAAACATAAAACAGCTCGTACCAGCGGGTGATGAACACCAAGAAAATGAGAATGAAAAACGTGGCAATAAAAGTTCCTAAACCACCACTTCGGTTACCTCCCAACGGAATGTAGAGGTAGTTTTTTAGCCAAGCACCCAACGATTTGTGCCAACGACGCCAGAAATCGGCAACGCTAACAGATTTGTAGGGTGAATTGAAGTTTTCTGGCAAACGAAATCCCATCAACAAAGCAATACCAGTAGCCATATCGGTATATCCCGAAAAGTCGCCATAAATTTGCAAGGAATAACCCCACATGGCCATAATGCTCACAAAACCTGGGTAGGCTGTTGGTGCATCAGCCACCTTGTCAATGAAATGAACGGCAATATAATCGGCCATTACTACTTTTTTGAGCAAACCGGTAACGATCATGATAACCGCCAAACTGTAGTCGGCTTTGGTAAGTTGAAACGGTTTGTAAATCTGCGGAACAAAATCTTTTGCGCGCAAAATTGGGCCCGAAACCAAAGGTGGAAAGAACGTTGCGAAAAAAGCGTAATTAAAAATATTTTTAACTGGTTCCACCTCACCACGCGATACATCCACCACATAGCTGATGGTTTGAAACGTGATGAACGAAACGCCCACTGGCAATAAAATATCGGTTACAAAAGTAGGTTTGCCCAACAACCAATTGGCCCATTCTGCAAATACGTTGGTTGGAACGTGTTGGGTTCCAAAAATAGTGTTGAATGAATCGGTGAAAAAATAAGAGTATTTGAAATAGGCAAGAATTCCCACGTTAACAATCACTGCAAGGGCTACCAACCATTTTTTACCTGCTTTGGAAATGGTTGCAAAAACCCAACGTCCCATGGAATAGTTGAACACGATGGAAAACAACAACAGGTAAACAAATTTATCCGATGTTTTGTAGTAAAAATAAAGGCTGACGAAGGTAAAAAAGATGGAGCGAACGAGTAATTTTTGCTTAAAAAACGACAGCACAAAGATGAGCAACAAAAACAGCAACCACACGTCAATGGGGCGCAGTGTGAAATAGATTTGGAAATACGTGAGTTTGAACCAAAAATAGTAAACACCCAAGGCGTTGATGCTGAGAATTAAAAACAGCCAATTGTATTTTTTTTGTGCTTTGAACAAGGCATACAAAAAGGCATAATTGAGGATGCAAAGTGCTCCAAAAACTATGACATCACCGTTTTGAAACAACCAACTGGTTAGCAACACAACCGTTGAAATGACAGCTGTGCGCACGTAGGTATTTGCTTCGAGCAACATGTAGGCAATCATCAATGCCACAAAGAAAATCCAGAATTCAACTTTTGTAAATAAAAAAGCCGTATCAGGATTAAACTGAAAGGAAAAAACCTCTAAAATTCTGCTAAAATCCAAATTCATATTGTGCGTGCTAAACAGCGTTGCGAAAATAGATATTTAGGAGGGATAAATAGCAAAGGTCGGATGAAAAATCTTTCACATCTCCTTTTTAATAATGCCTAGCACTACACAAAACGTGGATCCACTTCCATTTCGTGGCCACATTTCTTACAAGTTCTAAGGTCTTTTGATGTATAAAACTCTTTGAATCGAGGCAAGAAATCGCGTTCGATGTCTTCTAGCGGGAAGCGGTATTCGTGCAATTTATTGTTGCATTTTTCGCAAAACCACATCAAGCCATCGGTTAAATCGGTTTGTTTTCTAACGCGTTCAATCACAAGTCCAACCGTATTTGCTCCTCTAATTGGGCTGTGTGGCGTATTGGCTGGTAGTAAAAACAGTTCCCCTTCTTTGATGTGAATATCTTTTGCTTGTCCCTCGTGTTGTATTTTCACTAAAATATCGCCTTCGAGCTGGTAAAACAATTCTTCACTTTCGTTGAAATGGTAATCTTTTCGGGCATTTGGACCACCAACTATCATTACGATAAAATCGCCGGCATCCACGTATAAATTTTTGTTTCCCACGGGTGGTTTTAGCAAATCGCGGTTCTCATCAATCCATTTTTGTAAGTTAAAGGGCATTAGCATAGCATTCTTTTTATTTTAAATTAATGGTTGTTCACCAATGAAATTTTGTTGATTCAAATATACGTTTTTTATTTTACAAAGTAAGGTTTGTTTTGAGGGGGGATAGTTTTTTCGATCTGAGTTATCCATAAGTTAGCTACAACCCAAAAGAACAGGCGAACACACTTTCCTGAGCCTAACGAAGGAAGCCAACGCTCAAAAAAAACAAAAGAGCCATTTTTTTTACCAACACACAGACATCGTTTCGACATAAATACTTATCTTAACCAACTGAAATAGAAAATTTATTTTATTAGATGAAATCTGCTTGCGGATTCGTGAACACCAATAAAAAAACAAAAAGATCTGTGAACAATTTAAAAGAATTGAAACCAAGAAAGGCACTGAATAAAGCCTTTTTAAAAGTAAAACCAAACAGGACTGAAATTGAAGGTTTCAAAACCAATCTCATTACTTTACTAGACAGGACAAATGACACGGAAAGCGAAGAGTTTCATAAAAACTTGGTTTCTGACTTTCTAAAGAAAACGTATTATGACCCAAACCATTTCATCAATACAAAAGGAAGAAACGACCTTGTTATTCATAACGGACAAAATGCAAACTCAACAGTTGGCGTAATCATTGAAGCTAAAAAGCCTACCAATAAAAGTGAGATGATTACCACCAAAAAATTGAATGTAAAAGCATTTCAGGAATTGGTTTTGTATTACCTACGAGAAAGAATTACACACAAAAATCTTGAAATAAAACATTTAGTTGCGACCAACATCAATGAATGGTTCATTTTTGACGAACATCTATTTGAAAGACTTTTTGCCCAAAACAAAGCATTTGTAAAACAGTTTGAAAACTTCGAAGCAAGTAAAAAAACAACCGACGTATTTTACAAAGAAATTGCTGAACCGTTTATTGCTGAAATAACCTCAGAAATTGAATTTACTTACTTCAATATTCAGGATTATCAAAATCCCTTGCGAAATGCCGACAAAGCAGACGATAATTCGCTGATTGCTTTATTCAAATTGCTTTCGCCAGAGCATCTTTTAAAACTTCCTTTCACCAATGATAGCAACAGCCTTGACAAACGATTTTACAGCGAGTTGTTGCACATTATCGGCTTGACCGAAACAAAAGAAGAAAGCAAAAAACTAATTGAACGAAACAAAGCAGGTGAACGCCACACAGGAACTATCCTTGAAGACACCATCATTCAGCTGGATAGCCTAGACAAATTGAGCCGTTTGGAGAAACCAAGTTTGTTTGGTTCTACTCATGATGAACGACTTTTTAGCGTGGCGTTGGAACTTACCATCACCTGGATAAATCGTATTTTGTTTTTGAAATTATTGGAAGGACAATTAATAAACTATCACAAAGGCGATAGCTCGTATGCATTTTTAAATAGTACATATCTTAAAGAATACGATGATTTGAATAGCTTGTTTTTTCAAGTATTAGCTAAAAAATTTCAAGACAGAAACGAAGATGTAAAAAAAATATTTGAAAAAGTACCTTACCTCAATTCATCGTTGTTTGAACCAACTGAATTAGAGCATAATACATTGTTTATCAGCAACCTGAAAGATGACAAAGTTATTCCTATTTATTCGCAAACTGTACTAAAAGATCAGCAAGGCAAAAAAATGTCGGGCACTATTACAACGCTTCAATATTTGTTTGAGTTTTTAAATGCATACGACTTTGGAGCAGATGGTGGAGAAGATATACAAGAAGACAACAAAACGCTGATTAACGCTTCGGTGCTTGGTTTGATTTTCGAGAAAATTAACGGCTACAAAGACGGTTCGTTTTTTACTCCTGGTTTCATTACCATGTACATGTGCCGTGAAACTATTCGCAAAGCCGTAGTGCAGAAATTCAACGAAACCAAAAAATGGAATTGCACAACGCTTGAAGAATTGTATGACAAAATTGACGACCGAAAAGAAGCCAACAACATTGTCAACAGCATCAAAATTTGTGACCCTGCCGTTGGTTCAGGACACTTTTTAGTTTCGGCACTCAATGAAATAATTGCCGTTAAAAACGATTTGAAGATTTTGCAAGACCGTGACGGCAAACGCTTGAAAGAATATCAAGTGGAAGTGGTTAATGATGAATTGATTGTAACAGACGAAGAAGGAGAATTGTTTGAATACAACCCAACGAACAAAGAAAGCCAACGCATACAAGAAACGCTTTTTCACGAAAAGCAAACCATTATTGAAAACTGTCTTTTTGGTGTGGACATTAATCCCAACTCGGTAAAAATTTGCCGTTTGCGTTTGTGGATTGAGCTTTTGAAAAATGCTTATTATAAAAACAATACAGAACTGGAAACCCTTCCCAACATTGACATTAATATCAAATGCGGAAACTCTTTGGTGAGCCGTTTTGCCATTGATGCCGACCTAAAACAAGCCTTGAAAAAAAGCAAGTGGACCATTGACAGTTACCGAATAGCCGTTGACACCTACCGAAATGCAGAAAGCAAGGAACAGAAAAGAGAAATGGAACGACTGATTGCCGACATTAAATCGGATTTTAGAAGTGAAATTTCGTTGAACGACCCGAAAGTTAAGAAGTTACGCAAACTATCGGGCGACTTGTTTCAAATGACCAATCAAACACAACTATTTGAAAGAAGTAAAAAAGAACAAATAGAATGGAACAAGAAATTAACACAATTAACAACCGAAACTCAAAAATTAGAAGCCGAAATTGAAGAAATAAAAGCCAACAAGATTTTTGAAAACGCTTTTGAATGGCGATTTGAATTTCCCGAAGTGCTGAATGATGATGGCGATTTTGTGGGCTTTGATTGTGTTATTGGAAATCCGCCTTATTTGAATGTTGAATTG
>JAKQEZ010000376.1 GCA_029558435.1 Bacteroidota bacterium | reverse complement strand
ATCCATAAGTGTTTTAGCTGCTTCAATTTGTCCCATTTTAAATTTCGTCTTGACTTCAATTGAAAGTTGCTTTAACCTATTTACATCGGATTGTTTTTTTGCTACACCGATTGCAGTCCCTGGTATATTCAAAATTCTTTCGGCTAATGATTCAATTCTTAAAGCAGAATTAAGTAAGCCATACTCGTCTGTTTTTTCTTCAAGGTTATTTGCCAATTGCATTTTTTCTGTTTCATCTACTGATGTTTCTATTTGTGTTATCAATTTTACCATTGCAGTTTTATCAAACTGGTCAACCAATTCACCAAATTCAATTATCAACCTCTTTGCTCTGAAAACTGCATTTTCAACCTCTGAACTTCCCTGCTCTGTGCTTTTTATTTCGTCAAATTTTTCAGTAGAAGTATAATATATCTCATGCCACTTGTTGTCCTCAATTTCGGCTGCTCCTTTTGTATCAATCTCCTTTATTTGTTGAGAAATATATTTTAGAAATGCTTCTTCACCATCAACAGTTTTATATTCCTTAACTGAACGGGCAATTAAATCATCAATTGTTTGAAGTGCTTTGTGGTCTGCATTGCCTCTACCAAGAATGATTTGTTTTGAAGAACTCTTTTTTCCTTTAGGAGCAACATTGATAGATAAATTTTCATTAGTGTCAATGTTAAAATCAAAACTCAACTCACTTTCAATTGGCAAATTATCATCAATTAAATAGAAACCCAAAGCTTGCATTTCATGTTTACCGTCTTCCACATCTGAATAAATGCTAACCTTAACTACTTTTTGATTGTTTGTTGTTGTCTTGAAATTTTTAGAAACTTGAACTGGTAAAGGTGTTTGTTTTTCAACTACTCGTTCCATTTTGAAACCATTGCCGTCTGCAACTTCAATGTAATAGTTGTGATTGGTGCTGTATGAAATTTCTCCTATTGCAGTTGTATCTTCAATTGTTGCTTCAAATTCATCTCCCATTCTGTGAGAAAGGATTGCTGCTCCTTCTGCAATTGCAAGCATAGGCTTATCTGAAACTTTTATTTTGGTGGTTCCAAATTTTTCGGAAAGCATGTGCTTGACAAGCGGAATACATGATGTGCCACCTACCAAAAGAATATTGTCAATCATTGTCATG
>JAKQEZ010000374.1 GCA_029558435.1 Bacteroidota bacterium | reverse complement strand
GCTATGTATGCAACTGAGATTAAATGATTCAATATCATTTAATCGAAAGTTGGGAGCGTAGCTCGCGTACGCTTAGTGGTGTGAGATACCGATAGCTATCGGTAGCACTCCGTCAGTCTCTGGCGGAGCCGCCTACTCGATTACAAGCTGCCCTTTTTGTCTGTCGCCCTAGTCCAGTCGTATTGTCCGCCTCTTGAAATGAATTTAGGTAAGTCATAATTCACTTCTTGTATTGCTGTCATAACTCCAACTTCTAAAATTTGTCTGCTGTAATTGTGCTTTCCTGTTGTGTTGTCAAAGAACCTACCTGCCGGGTCAACCATCGCATACGAACCTTTGATTTGAGAATTAGTTTCGGGAACAATATTCGTGATGCTATGCAAGTCGCTGTGATTGTCAATGAAAATTTGAAACTCCGTTTCAGAAATTTTGAAATTATCAATTTGGTTGTCGTTCTGTCCTATGATTGGAAGAACTTGCAAAACTTTCCATCGTTCTGGCTTTGCATAACGAATAAACTCATTCATGTTTTCATTGAAGTTGTTGCGATTTACAACTGTGTTTATTTTTAGTCCGTAACCAAACTGTTTTACTTTGTCTGCAAGTGATTTGTAATAGTCAAGTTGCAAAGGTCTGTTTCCTGCTACGGCTCTGCCTGTTGTCAGATTAGTTACAGCGTTCATACTGTCAATGCTAATTGCAATCCAATCAAGTTTGTTTTTGTTCGTTTCAAGAAACTCGTCAGTCAGTCGGCTTCCATTAGAAACAATCATTGTGGTCATACCTGCATCATTAGCTGTTGTTATCAAATCAGGCAACCACTTGCAAAGTGTTGGCTCACCACCTGCGAAAGTGATTTTCTGAAAACCAAAGTCCGCAAGTTGTTGAACAACTTGAACGGCTTGCTCTCTCGGCAAATGTCCTTTTGGTAAGATGCTTTGTTTAACATCTTGAAATGTTGCGAAGCAAAATTTGCAACGCATGTTGCATGGTTCCCACAAGTGAAAGTTCACTGCTGGAATGAAGTGTTTTGTTGTTCGTTGCATTGTTGTGAGATTTAGATTATCGGCAAAGCCGATAGCTCACAACAGGAACTAAACTTTCATTTCAATTTTCCAATCGTCTGTAATTGCTGAAAGAGTTTTTGAAAACTTAAAATCGTCTGCAAACTCATTCAGAAAATTCCAAAAGGAATTTGTTTCAATCGCTTCAATCAAGTGAGTTGCAACGTTACTGTTTTCAAGTGGCAAGAAGTCCGCTTGTTTGTCATGGACTTTTTGATTGAGAAGTAGGTGCTTCAATTCAAAGTAGCTTACACAAATAACACAATCATCATTTTCATTGAACGGAAATGAAATATGGTCAGCAAAAAAATTGTCTGAAACAATTAGTGGATAAATCAAAGGTGCTTTGATTTCTCTTTCCGTTTTGAGTTTATCTGCTACGAACTTTAAACCCGATTTGGATTCTAGGAGTTTAATGTCTTTCACTACTTGCTTTATTCCTTCTTCTTCAATTCTTTTAATAATCCATTCTTTTTTTCGCTTTTCACTTCTCGGACTTACATTACTCAACTTAACTTGAATAGGAAAAATGATGTTCTCTTTTTCAAAGTATGCAAGCAAATCAAACTCACCCTTCAAATCTTTAAAGTCATAATTTAATTTAGGGTCGCCAAACTCTAATCTTGCTTCAACAAAAGGAGTAACAGTTTGGAATAACTCGTTCAAGGATTTTGTAAAACGAATTTCTCGGTTTCGTTGGTTTTCACCAATAAGCCGTCTTTCATTTAATGACTGATATTTAGGATTGGATTTAAAAAGTTTGTCTGAAATATAATAGTCGTATAGAAGTTGATTGAGATTAAATTTTCCGCATGTGCAAGTTGTGTATGAGAAGTGATAAGTGTTTTCAATCTTGTAAATAGGATTGAACGGAAGCGGTGAGTTAAAGCTTGAAAATAAATTAATGATTGCCTTCAATTCTTTTTGAGATTTTGATTTTAGTTCTTCAACTTTAGCAAACCAACCCAAAATGTTTTCTTCTGTGAAAAAGAAAAATATCTTTTGCTCGTAGTGTTCATCAAACATTTTGAAATGATGAACGATTTCAGAATTAGCCATGCTTTCCTTTTCATTTGCCGAAAGTTCTGGTTTCTGTTGGCTGATTAAATCCAACACGCTTCTCTTTATTGATTTTATGCTACCGCTATTAGGAAACTCACCAATGTATCTGAAAGCATCTGCTCTGGCAATGAGGCATGACATAGCACAAAGCAATTCGTAAAGAGAAACAAAAGTGTTTGCATCAATCTCAACATGCAAAGCATGAATATCTATTTCATCATTTGGCTGATAGATTTGCGATAGAGCTTGTCTGTATTGGTAGTGGAAATTTTGTTCTTGTTGGTTCATCAACATTTTGAAAGTTGCTGACTCTCTTTTCTTCGGGTCTTCCGAAGTCATGTCTGTAAGGATGGAGTCGTCTTCTGCTTGCAATGAAGTTGTTCCTGGCGTTTGACTTGTTACTATCATGCCACTGCTGTGAATAACAGTTGCTAAACCTTCCTGTGTTTTCCATTTCGGGTCATTCTTCTTGAAGTGTTCTTCCTCTGAAATTTTCGGGTGAGATTCCTTTCGTTTGAAATCTCTCTTTACAAATGTCTTGAGGTAATTAAGAACAAAAAGGTTTTCGCTTTTGGGTTTGCCGTCAGGCAAACTCAAAACAAATCCTTTTGAATCTTCTTTCTTTATCATTTCAAAGTCAGCCCAAACACAAGCATCAAGAAACTCTTCAAGTAAAGCCATGTCAACTTGGACTTTGATAAGGTTGTTTGAAAGTTGTGCAAGTTCTAACGAATACGAAGACTTGTTTTCGCTTTTGAGTAGTGGCAAAACTTCTCTCAATAAAATCTTTATTGCTTCAAGTGATTCCTCTGAATAGTTTGGAAAGTTTGTCGGTTGAACACTTGTCTCTCCAAGTTCCAAACAAAGAAAGAGAGATTTGGTAAGTGAAGTTTCGTCAGGGTTTAAAGCTGTCAATGCTTCAATGTTATTTGCTCTTTCGGTTTTGTAAAACTCGTTCAAGTCGTAAAACAGTTTAAGCCAAACGACTTGATTAAATGTGTCAACTGAATCAGGAAATTGTTTGCTCAACTTGTCGTGGTCAAGTTGCATGTAAGCATTCCAAAAGTTTTTGGGTTGCTTGTGAAAATAATAGCTTGATGTAATTAACTGCTCATACGCCTGTTCTGGTGCAGTTTGAAAAAGCTGAACAATGTCAGCTACAGAAACCTTGATGTTGTTTGATTGTTTGCTCATTTTCTTTTGACTTTAGATTAACCATAGAGGTTAGGTCTTTTGGAAAATGAACGACACAAATGTAAAACTAAATTCTAAAAATGCAAAACTTCCTGTTCTGTCATTCTTTGATTTAGTCATTTTGGAGTCAACTGTTGATGCCAATTTTCTATCAGTTTAGGTTTGCACTGTCGGTTGGTTAGGGTTGCTTGTAACGGTTTGCAGCTATAAGAAGTTGGCGATTTCGAAGCACAAAACTGTCTGCCAGCACTTCACTTGAAACGAAGCACAAATGTTCGTTTAAGCACATCACCGCCAATTTCTTAAACCCGCTGTGTGTGCTTTACATGAGCAGAAGCACACGCTAATTCAAGCTATCATAAAATTTCAAAAATACAAATATATTTTATGTGAGCAAAGAATAGCGTGTAGTTTCAAATTTCCAGAGGGTGCAA
>JAKQEZ010000361.1 GCA_029558435.1 Bacteroidota bacterium | reverse complement strand
CTTTGGTTTTGAATTTGGTCAAATGCTTTGGTTAAGTTTGTTGAACCATAAAGTTTGGTTAGAGTAAGATTCTGTGGTTTAAAGAACTTTTGATATTCATTTTCCCAATTTTCAAGCAAACTTATTGGAGCAACAATCAGGTATGGTTTGTTATCATGATAAACTTTACTATGCCACTCAATGAAATAAAGAAGTTGCAAAGTTTTTCCTAATCCCATATCGTCAGCAAGCAAGCAGCCACTCAAATTTTCTTTGTGTAGAGTTTGTAGCCATGAAATACCTTCAACTTGATGTGTTTTAAGATCAATGCCTGAAAATAAGTTATCAATTGCCGAGAAACTATGATTGATATTTTCAGGTGAGTTAACGTTTTGAATAAACTCGGTTAATTCCGCATTTTCTTTGATGATTAAAACTTCATTTTCAGGTTTTCTATCTGTTCGTGTTATTGGTTCCTTCGGATTTTCAAATTGTCTCTTTGCGGTTTTAATAAGGTTTTCAGCCTCAATAATTGGAATCTCAACATCTTCCCACGTTACGGTTGTTTTGTTACTTTTAACGGCATTTTCTTTTTCCTCTATGAATACACTTAGTTTTTCTGGTGTTTTTATGTAAATTCTTTTTTCACCGTGAACTTTATCTTTTATTGCAATTCCGGGAATCCATTCTGATTTGTATGGACAAACGAAAGAATAGAATTTAGGTTTATATAAGCCAATCTCCTTTACTCTTTCACTGTAAAATATTGTAAAATCAGTTTGTTCCTCATCAAAGAATAGTTCAGGGTTTTCAATAATTTGCTGAATCGTTTCGGGGTTTTCAATTTTCCTTATTCCTTTTATTCTTTGGAGTTCTTCTTTTTGTTGAGCTGATACTACAATTCTCGTAGTGCTACCAATTCCATCCGAGACAGGGTAGATTTCAAGGATTTTAGGAAATTTATCGAATGTGTTTACAAAGCCAATTTCATTTTCAATTTCTACATTAGGAATAACTTCAAGTTTGCCATTGCTGAATTGAACATCAATCTTGATTTTATCAGGGCAAAATACTTCCTGACTATTTAAGTAGCTGTCTAAAATTAAGGCTGCTGATTTTGAAATTGTTTTAATATCAGCAAAACGTCTGAGGTTATTTTGAAATGTTCTTTCTGCTTCTGTCAGGTTATTAAAGCTGTCTAACGCCTCACAAATCTGATATTGATTTTCAGATAGCAGATAATCTGTGCCGTTAATACTTATAATAGCTCCGATTCTTTGTGCCTGAAATCTTGTTCCATTCGGTGCGAAGTCATAAAATCCATATTTAAACTTAAAATTGTTTTGGTTTAACTGTCCGTCAGACTGTATGTAAATTTCATAAGGATACTCGTCAGGCAATCCAAGTATCTGTTTGCTTATATCGCTTAGTTTTAGGATTTCTACCGTTTCAACCTCGCAAGTATTATTTTTGAAATCAGCAAGTCCATTGTCGTGTAACTCATATAGAATTGAAAGTTGAGCAAGAAAGTCATTTTTTAGGTCATCCCAATTCGATATTGGAATTCTTTGTCCTTCATTGTTCTCAATTGAAAAGAAAAAGCTATTGCTGTATGTGTAACAAAATTTCATTTTAGAACTTTTTCTTTTAACCAGTGATTGAACTTGTGTTCCCAGTTGGAATTATGGAATAGCCGCCCTTCGTCACTTGTATAGTAATAATTTGCATCACTTTGTATAGCTAACGGTAAAGAGCTATTCCTTAAATCTTCAACACTATTTAATCTACTATTTAAAGTGGGTCTGTTAGGGCTGCTCATTTTGTATGCACAGCACGCAAAACCTTCATTGCTAAATTCAATAATCATATACTCTCCTATGTATAGAATAAATGCTGAAACATCTCTGTTACTATAGACAGTTGTGAACCTTGCGTCTAAGTATTCAGCAATACGTTCATCTCTTTTTAACAGTGTTTTTGTGAAACTTGGACCATAAACCTTGAATGATGAAATTTGAGGAGCATACTTCAACCAAAATCTTTTTCGCCTTTCATCATTTAAACATACGTTGAAAAAAACATTAATAAACTGTCGTGTAATCCATTCATTTAGGATTTTTCTAGCATTTAATAAGTCCGACTTCTCTTTATCGGTTGCATTAAAGAAATCAGCCCAAACACTTTTATTTTCAGGGTCACCAATAAATTTAAAAGCTAGATGTTTTACTTTGTCTTGTAAAGCAGCATATTCAGGCTTATTTGCTTGAATTATAAACTTGCTGACAATTCTTTTATTGGTATTGGAGTTTTTGTGAAAATCTAAAGCACTTTCAAAATCATCAATCAGATTTGATAATTCATTTTGCTTTTTATCATAGTAAGCAACCATTACCTTTGAGAAATAAGGATATGAAAACCAGGTTTCAGGTAATGACAAGACTTTTGTAGCTTCTTTTATTGTAGCATTTTTCAAAGCCAATTCATTTCCAAAAACTAGGTCTCCATTTTTAAGGTCAAAGTATTTAAGATTGTTTTTGAAAGCATTTATCGTATTCCTATTTCCATTATATGCTTTTAGTTTTTCGCCAATAAATTCAGCTAATCTATTTAATGAAGTTCTATTTTCTGTTTCCCAATTATTCAAATAACAGTCAATAATTCCGATTATGAATGAATCTCTCCAATTTGAATTAAGTAACTGCAAGGCATAATTGATTTCTTTTTCGTTGGTGAATATAGCTGACTGACCTGCCTCGGAGTAGGATAATGAATAAGTTAATGTTCTTAATTCTCGCCTGTCAAAGAGAACGTTATTATTTTGAATGGAGTATTTGAATTTTTTGAAAACCTGAGGTATTAAATTATTTCCAAAAAAATTGAACGAAGCTGCTCCAACTTCTTCGGTAATCTTTTTTAGTTTATCAATTCTAATGTCGTTTAGTTGTGTGAGAGTAGTAGGTATTATCTTATGAGCCGTTTGCAGAAAAGCAGATGGCGTAAAATGAAATTCCAATATGTCATTCACACTTAGCATATTAGTTTCTCCTTCCGTTCAGTTTGCTTAACTGTTCTGTCAATTCTTCTAGGATGTCCTCTTGCTTTGATGATGCAGCAGCTAGTGACTCTGCTGTTTTTGTTAGATGCTCGGTGTATTTTCCTAAAAATGTTTCTAAGCTTTGGCTAACAGTTGTTTGATAATCCTTAAGACCAGTATTGATTTTAGCAAATATTTCCTGCAACCCTTTTTCTATAATGTCAAACTTCTGTGCGTAGTCCGTTGAAACTTCTTTTGCCGTGGAAAGTGATTTTTGTATTTCCTGAATAGTGCTTGAATTGTTTTGCAAAAATTCGTTTGAGTATTTCGAAAAGGTCAGTTGTGATTCACCGAACTTACTAGATGATGCATTTACGTCCTGTGATATATTTCTGAATGTGGCAATAACTCTTTCCAAGTCGTTTTGTGCCTGATTTAGCTTAGAAATGGTTTCGGATACACCTATTGAAAGTCCATTCATTTTTTCAATACTCGTATTAAAAGCACTTAAAAGGTTGTCAGATACTTGTAAGTTTTGCGATTGCTTTGTTAGTAGTGTTTCTTGACCTGCCTGTAAATCCCCAACTTTGTTTTTAAGAATTTCACTCATTTCCTCAACTTGCTTTCTCATTTCGTTGGTAGATTGCTCTGATTGAGAAAGTGTCTGCTGTGAAATCTGCTTTACAACGTCCTGTAATCCTCTGAAATTTTCGTTTAGATTGTCGGTCATCGTTTGTAGTTTCATCGGGAAATCTGTCAATGAACCGCCTGCTTGTCCAAGTAAGCCTGCCAAACGTTCCATTTCGTTTTTCGTGTCACCACTCATCGATGTTTTAAATTCTTCAATCATTTTTCCCATAGAATCCTGCAATTCTTTCACAATGTTCTGTGTCATATCTGTTGCAGGGTCTTGAAGCTTCTTACCTAAGTTTTCAATTTCAGCTTTTACAAGCTTTAGCTCGGCAACAACACCCTCGGTTGGATTATTAAGTATCTGTTCAAAACCTGCTGAAATAGTCAAGGCTAAGTCAGTTGAGAATGTTTGTAGTGAATTTGATTGCTTTTTAGATTCTTCATATATGTCTCTTAAAACATTTCCTGGCTTTATAACATTGCCATTTTCATCAGTTGAATGAAAATCTTTTTTGAGTTCTGTTAAAACTTCGGTCAATTTTTGAATGGCGATAGTTTCTTCACTTAAAACACCTTCTTCTAATCTCTTCCTTTTTATGTTAGTCCAAAATGAGAACAAAACAAGAAGTGCAACTCCGAATATTGAAACAAGGAATGCCGTTTTTAATCCATTCATCAACTCTGGAATACTCTTTTCTATATCATTGCTATCAAAATTCCAAAGTCCAATTGCAATACCTAAGAATGTAAAAAGTATTCCGAGTGTAGGGAATAGATGAGGAATGAAGTCAAATAAATGTTCATTATTGTTTTCCCTGTTTCGCTTATAGATGTAAAATGCTGCCCAAATAGCAACTATTAGAATTATTCCAATTCCTGATATTACTTCAATACTCATTTGTCGTCAATGTTTTTTAATGCTTCGTTTATTATGGCTTCGCTTGTTGTTACAATTCTAAATTCAACTCGTCTTGATTTGTCATTGTCAATTTCCTTATTACTCTCAAAAGTAAGTTTGTAATCTTTATCTACAGTTCTTCCATAGGAAAGTCCATTGGCTGTAAGCCAATACTGTAGTCTTTCCTTTTCATCTGTTTTAAGACTTGAAAAACACTCTTGTGTTCGTAAAAATGCCAATACATTTCTTCCCCTGTCTTGTGAGAGTTTCATATTGTCGATATATGGGTCGCCAGTCAAACCGATAGGTTTAGTGTCTGTGTGCCCCTCAATTCTGATTTCTGCAATTTTGTCCTTGTATTTGTCCTGTAAAACAACTGAAAGATATTTTGGAAGAAATTCAGATAGAACAGTTTGAAAGTATGGTGTTATTTCAGATTTGCCAGTCGGAAAAAGGACTTGTGGATTTGTGAATTTTATTGACAGGTCATTATCAAGTTTCAAATTCCATTTTGCGAAATCATTTTTAAATGCTTCTTTAAGTTCATTGTATAAAGCAACCTTAGATTCTTCATAATCTTTAAAAATTTGGTTTTGTTGTTTCTGTCGCTTTTCTACTAATGCCATATATGATATTGACATAAACAGAAAAATCACCATTAAAACCGTCATAAGGTCGGCTAAGGGAATCCAATGGCTTTCTTTCTTTGTTCCTGACATTACACTATTCTAAATAAAAGCTGTCAATAGGAGGGTTGTCGTGCGGTTGGGCAAAAGCAAATGTGCTGCAACTGTGTCGGCTTGTGCGTTGGGTTGCAGCTCTTTTGATTTTGCTGAAGCGTTGGTATGTCTGTTCATTTATTCTGTCGTTTTAGTATTGCGTTGTCGTATTTTAGCATGACCGGTAACGGTTTGGGTATTGCCGAAGGCGGGGAATTTAGCACAAAAGTTCAATCGAAGAACGAATGTTGAACCTTGCACAAATGTCCAATCGAAGCCGTTCAGCCCCGCTTTTGGCAATACCGTGTTAGCTGCCGTTTTACTTTTCATACAAGGAATTTGATGTTGTCTTACTTGTTGTCCAAGCTACAAGTGTAAGTGCAATTAATTCTGCAATTGTTCGTATGATGTGAAGTGTCCACCATTCGTTACGAAGTGAAGTCCAGTTGTCAGGAAGTGCATCAATTTTCCATTTCAGCATTTCAGTTTGGATTGGAAGGTTGCCAAACCTTGAAATGAAGATACACGATGCAAAGAATATAGCAGCAAAGAGCAATGTCACAAAAACGGTTTTGTTTTTCCGTTGAAGAACAGCCGAAATAATTGTCACAATGGTTGCGGCAATTACAAGCGAAACCATCAATGTATTTAGCGATAGAACAAGCTGTTGCTGCTGTTCTATATAAGTGGACGGTGAATAGTTGTCTGGGTTTAATCCAACCCAAATTCCAAAACTTGTCCCCGCAAGAAGAGCTGCTAAAATGAGGTTGACAAAGCGTATGATTGTTAATGTCATGAATAGTATGAGTTTTAAAGTTCAGTTGATTCAACAATCTTCAGAATTCTAGTCTGTGGTCCGAAAATTATTTTTCCGTCTATATTTCCGAACATACTATTTAAAGCTGTCTGTGTTGATTGTGCCTGCTCCAAGTTGTCGAAGTCAAGTTCAATAACTACAAATAAGCCATCGTCAACAGGTCGATAAACACGATACCTTCTTACACCCGATTGTTTTCGGTTGATGGGGTCGCTGTCAAATGCTTTCTTCCATCCGTCATAGTTTACTATCTTATGTTCAATTCGTAGAGTAATCATGTCCTTTGTTTTAATGTTCGTTGATTCCTTGCAATTTTTTCGAGGTTTGCAATGTTGTCCAAAAATGGCAGCTAACGGTTTGCAGATTGGCGATGGGCGGGCTTTTCAGCACAAAAGTTAGTTCGGAGAACTGAAATTTCGGCTACCTCAAAACTGTCAAGCGGAGACGAAACCCCGCCTATTGCCAATGTGCTGTGTGTGCCCAGCATGGCACAACTGTTTTCCAGACGGGAAAATAGTTTGATTATCCCAAGGGTGCAAGTCCCTGATGTGCGAATCCTAAAAGCACATAGCAAGCTGCAAGGTTGTAAGGAGTGATCCTTGAACTGAAG
>JAKQEZ010000353.1 GCA_029558435.1 Bacteroidota bacterium | reverse complement strand
CACGAGCTTTACGTAATTTTGGGTCGTATTCGCTCAAAAAGGTTTCGTAAAAATGGATAATTGGGTCTTCCATTTTTGTGCTTTTTCCGTAGTTTTTCAAAATCTCATCTACGTTGCAAGCAAGGAAAATATTTACCAAATCGTCCACAATCCACTTTATGCGGTCGTCAACCTCCAAACCAGCAATATATCCAAACAGTTTTTTAAGAAATGGATTTGATTTTGGTATTAGTTCGTATGCTTCTTGTCGGCTAAAAGTTGGCAAAGTGGCATCGTGCGAACGAGCAGCAAACATTCCGTAAGCAATAGTTTGGGCGTAAACATCGGCAAATCCCTTGGGTGTAATACCGTGTATCAGAATTTGTTTGAAAGCGTTCATTTGGTCTTTCAGTGTGCTGTCTTCGCTGTTGTTTTCATCGCTTGTCAATGCCTTTTCAATAACCTCAGAAAGAAGGCGGGCTTTGCCCGCCATCATTTCTGCAAGTTTTTTACTGCTTTTTATTGTTTGCCCAATATGGGTACAAAAGTCTTTTATCAGGTTTTCAAATCGCTCGAAATTCTCTGTTATGGGTTTTATCCCTTTTTCGGTAACTTCTCCAATTGCAATTTTAGTTACAAATTGTCCTTCACGGTATAAATGAAAATCGAGATAGTCGGTAAATATCAAATTGTTTAACGATGCCTTGTAACGGTCGAATTGCTCTTTATTTCCTGTTTTCTTTGCTCCTTCAAGGTCTTTGTCGCCAATGTCTTTTGCCTCAATAAATCCAACTGGAATATCCTTTTTTGTCAAGATGTAATCGGGTGCTCCGCAACTCTGTCTTTTGGGTTCGTTTGTCGCCCGAATCGTTGGTATTAAACTTTCAATCAGTTGTTGCAAATCTCCACGAAATGTGTGTTCAGTCGCATTACCTAATTTGTAGCGTTTATTTATGTTGTCTATGTATTGTTCTATTGTCATTTTTTAAATCCGTTTCAAATAACTACAAATGTATCAATTTCGTGCGGTGCGTCGGCAAGAAAACAACTCTTTTGCAAACTTTGGTTTCGTGTCGGCTGGAGCGGTTTGCAAATGTGTTGTTTTGTGGGTTGGCTGTTCATTTTATCATTTCTTTTTCTGTCTTTAAGTAGCAAATTGTCTGCTGTGTCGTTTTTTACACTGACGGCTAACGGTCGGCGGTATGAAATCGTTGGGGATTGCGGGCTACAAACCTGTCCAGTTACACCGAACTTGATGCGGGGAAGAACGCTAGAATAACCACTTAAACCCCAATGTTTTATACCGCTTGTTATGCACTGGCGGTTCTTGTTTTTATCTGTATATCTGTCAATTATGCAATTTTTAATAAACATAATCTTACTGTTTTAAATTGCAAAACGCCATATGAGTTTTCCGATAATAGTTGTTCGTTCCAATTTGATTGTATTTTCAGTATTATATTCTTGATTGATTATAAAATAGAAGAAACTCCCAATTTTTGGTATCCAGTTAATGCGATAGTTCAGCAAGATATTATTGTCTTCATTATTCCATTGGGCGAACAGACTGGTTTGTAGTTTAGGATTGAAAGCATAATCAACACGTCCGCCAATTTCATCAGTTGTAAAGGTTTTCTCGGGTAAACTTATGTAGTTTCGCTGCCAATCCAGACTTACATTAAGATGTTTATTGAAATTGAAAAAAGTAGCGAGTGAAAATTCCTGCCTGTGTCCGGTATAGAATTCACCAACATTAACAGCCGTTTCTGCAGATATTTTTCGTCCTCTGAAAGTGCTTGCTTGAATCTCAAAACGGTTATCCCAGTATTCACCTGCTGGAATATAAATACTGTCAATCAGTTCAAAATCTTCAGTAGGTTTATCGAATATATGTTGTACGTTAAACTCCATAAATTCTCCACTTTTTGATTCGAAACCGAATGGACGCCATTCATAAAAAACTGACTCTGTTTCTTTTGTTTCTTCATTGATATAATAGTTAATATCAATTGGTTTGAAGATTAAATTTCTGAAAAACGGAAGTTTTTTAAAGCGCGGATTGAATTGAAGTTCGGTATAAAGCATTTGATAGTTGTTTCGATTAGTAAAACCCATTTCCGGATTAAACCCTTTTTCAACCGTTGTGAACCCACAATCATATTCAATTACATCATTTGGGTAACTTAAAAAAACATTATAGGAAAGGTTGTCTTTGTTTAAATTGTCATTATTAGCAAAAACTTTGGTTTCAGACAAAGCAAATTCTCCGCCTATAATCAGGTTTTTATTATCGAAAATCTCGGATGTGGAATATGTGAAGTCCGCACCATAAACACGGTTATATCCTTTGTCGGAATATTTTTGCGTGCTTATTAAACCAATACTTGATTGTTTGAAAATATCTTGTTTTACACGAATTATTGAATAGTTGGTTGTAGGAATAGAATCTTTTGCGTAGGTCTGTAATGACATTACACCTATATTGGTCTGGTTTAATTTACCAAAAAGGCGCGCTCCCCCAATTATTGGAACTACGCTATTTTGGTCAATTCCTATTTTTCGGCTATAGAAAAGCCTTACGCTTCCAATGCTTAAATCGTAATAGTTTTTCCCTTCCAGAAAGAATTGTCGTTTTTCGGGGTAGTAAAGAGAAAATCTCGACAGATTTATTTGTTTCCTGTCCGATTCAACTTGTGCAAAATCGGTGTTGGCAGTGAAGTTTAATTTGAAAGTAGGGGTAATATCAAAATTAACCTCACCTCCAATTTTAGCAGTATTAGTAGGTTTATCGCTGCTTAGTTGAGTGCCTGCAAGTAGGTATGGCTTTATTTCAATTTTTGTCCCTTGACTAATATTATGAAGTCCTGAAATTTTCCCCCCTTGAGATATTTTTTCTATATCGTACAATCTTGACCATCCTTGCCACATCAATTGCTCTTTTTTCCTTCGGATGTTCCTTTCAAAATTTATACCCCAAACCTGTGTGCTGTCTTTGGTGAATTTCAGCGTAGAAAAAGGAATAACCATTTCGGCAAACCAACCTTGTTCGTTTTTTTGCACGGCTACATCCCATACGCCGTTCCAGTCTTTATTAAAATCTTTGCCCTCATCGCCCACCCAAATATCAGCCAAAGCCCCGTTGGGATTTGTTACAAATAAGTAACCGTTTCGATTGTCATTGAAAGGGCTAATCATAATTTCTATATTATCATCACTTCCCCAACTAAAATCACGGCTCATTTGCTGTGCTGAAATTTTATTGGGTTCACTATCAAAACACCAAATTCCGATATACATTTCGTTTTTATTATAAACAACAGCAATCCGTGTTTTTTCGGTTGCAGACATTCCTTCATTTTGTTCCCTTTGAGTAAAATTTTCAATCGGAACTGCATCAGACCAGCAAGGTTCATTTAATTCTCCGTCAAGTTTAATTTGACCAACAAAAGGCATTGCAATAAGTGTATCGGGCTGTGAATGTTGTCCAAACAGGTTATTGCTCAATACCAAAATTAAAATACTGAAAATAAGTTGTCTCATGATCTAATATAGTCTATTTCCCGATTCATTGTCATTTAGCTGTGTCTTTTCTCCGCTTGTGCATAACG
>JAKQEZ010000337.1 GCA_029558435.1 Bacteroidota bacterium | reverse complement strand
AAATGGAATACTTCCAAAAAGGAGGAAAACAAGGAATTCACAGCGAATACATGGGCTACATTTTAACCGAAATGCAATACATGCAACGCACGTATCCAAATATGAATTGGTAATGATTAACGAGTAACGAGTGTTGATTTTAGATTTTAGAAGTTCAAAAATCAAAAATTGTTATTCTTCAATCAAATAAATCTTTATGACAGAACAACTAACACATATCGAACCAAAACTTTTCGAAATCCTCGAAACAGTTTCAGATCCAGAAATTCCGGTATTGTCTATCGTGGAAATGGGTGTGGTGCGTGCAGCGCGAATGGTTGATAATGTAGCTGAAATTGTCATAACACCAACATACAGTGGATGTCCAGCAATGGATGTCATTGGCGATGATATCAAATTAGCATTCAAACAAAAAGGAATTGAAGCTAAAATAGAATTGGTATTAGCGCCGGCTTGGACTACCGACTGGATCACTCCAAAAGGAAGAAAAGCATTAGAAAAATACGGAATAGCCGCTCCTTTAGAAGCCGAAGCTGATAAAGAAGCATTATTAGGAAATAAAAAATTAGTCAAATGTCCGCAATGCCAATCAACCAATACCAAGTTGGTAAGCCAGTTTGGTTCAACAGCTTGTAAAGCGTTGTTCCAATGTGAAGATTGCCTGGAGCCGTTTGATTATTTTAAATGTTTGAAATAAAAATACAATTGACCTGCAAAGTTGCAAAACCTTGCAGGTCTTATAACTTAAAATAGGTATGAGCACAAATTCAATTGAACTAAAAATTGAAAATAATATTGCATTTATTGCATTAAATAGACCCGATGTTTTCAATAGTTTCAACAGAGAAATGGCGTTGTTGTTGCAAAATATTTTAGACCAATGCCAAACGGATGCTACTGTTAGAGCCATTGTTTTAACTGGAAACGGAAAAGCATTTTGTGCTGGTCAAGATTTGAAAGAAGTAACTTCTCCAGAATTAAATCCAGGTTTCAGAAAAATTTTGGAAGAACATTACAACCCCATCATCCAAAGAATCAGAACCATCGAAAAGCCAATCGTAGCAGCAGTTAATGGAGTAGCAGCAGGTGCAGGAGCTAATATTGCTTTAGCATGTGATATAGTAGTTGCCACTGAAAACGCATCGTTTATCCAAGCGTTTAGTAAAATTGGTTTGGTTCCAGATAGCGCAGGAACTTTTTTCTTACCAAGATTAATTGGTTTCCAAAAAGCAAGTGCATTAATGTTATTAGGCGATAAAGTGTCAGCAACAGAAGCCGCACAAATGGGAATGATTTTTAAAGTATTTACTGAAGAAAATTTCCAAGAGGAAGTCAATAAATTAGCAACAACATTAGCTCAAATGCCAACCAAAGCGCTAGGTTTAACCAAAAGATTACTAAACCAGTCAATGAATAATAATCTTGACCAACAACTAGCCATGGAAAGCGATTTACAAATTGAAGCTAGTTCGTCAAATGATTACAAGGAAGGGGTTACCGCTTTCGTAGAAAAAAGAAAACCAGAATTCAAAGGAAATTAATTAACAATTAACAAATTTTGATTGTTGATTTTTGAATTAAAAGTAAGTGCATGAAACCAATAAATTTAGAAGAGAGATTAATTCAATTTGCAGTAGATGTAATTTTAATGTGTAAAAAAATTGATAAATCTTTTGCCTCAGAACATTTAGCAAAACAATTAATTCGTTCGGCTACATCTTCTGCCTTAAATTATGGTGAAGCTAGAAGTGGAGAATCTACAAATGACTTTCTTCACAAAATGAAAATTTGTTTAAAGGAATTAAGAGAAAGTTTTATCAATATGAAAATCCAAAAAGGAGCTGAATTGATCACCG
>JAKQEZ010000349.1 GCA_029558435.1 Bacteroidota bacterium | reverse complement strand
ATCCATCTTTCAAATGTTTTTACAAAGATACAACAATAAATAAGACAAAGCAAGTTTTTAACTATTGCTTAACAAAATAAAGCGAATAGTAAGAAACGAGCATATCTTCATCAAAAAGCATTTCATAAACACTTGGAAATTTTTTAAACTCCGATGAATTTGGTGAAACTCGCTTATATCCCGCTTCAACCATTGCAGCGGAAACATAGCGAAACGCATGACCGTTAAACACCCTATTGTAATACCTCTCGTTGTCTTCCCGCGTTGTAGGTACTTCAACCTCCCATTCCAACACAACAGCATCAAACGCATCATATCCATTTGCACGGCCACTAAAATAAGCCGTTGGCGGTATGTTGTTGGCGTTCATAAATGAGATGAGGTCAACAGGTGCCACGTCGTCAATAATCATCTGTCTGGTAACTTTCTTCGATGTTGGTGCATGAAAATTAGACCATGCTTTTTGCAGTGCGGGAATTATTAAATCTTTCATCTCTAATTTTTTTACAAAGTTAAACCATTTTATAACATCAAACAAACTTTTAACACTTAAATAACATCTTCGCTGTTTGCCTCGCTTACCATGTCGGAAAGATAGTAATCAGTTAGGCAGTTGGGGCAAGCCCAAAAATAGCAAGTTTCACCGCTTTCCGTCGTTTCCTCAACTTGCACCATTTCAAGGTACTCGTTTATATCCAAAACAGACGCATTATTCAGCGGATTCTCGTCTAATAAGACACTACCGCAGTTATTACAAATGCAAAAATTCGCTTTCATTTCAGTTCTATTTCGTTATTTAATACTACAAAGATAGTCTATTTAATAACACCAAACAACTTTTTAACACAACATTAACAGATATAACTTTCAATATATTTTTGAATATTATGTTAAGTAGGGGAGGGTTAAAACCTTAACCAAACATGCCTGCTTAACAGACATAAACACTCGCTAATCAACATTTTAGCTCACTTACAACGCTCAAAATACAACTTTAAACTCTTTACTTTTGACAGCAAAAAGACGCTCCATCAGGCTTAAAACCAGTCAAAAAATGCCCTGTTTTTTTCAACAAATGACCATCTAAAAATCAAAAACTTTTTTTCACAATTTGCCATAAATGAAAAAAAACCGCTGAACAACGTCCAACGGTCTCTAAATATTCACCTTCACATTCTATTTTTGCAGGTTGCTGCTTTTCTCTATCTGCTCTCCGTCTTGGAATCGAACCAAGTCGCTCTTAATCTGCTTTGGCCGTAGCTGATTATGAGGGTGCGCCATTACACCAACGGAGAATATAATTTCGTTTTAGCCGTTTGCAGTTCTTGTTTATTCCTACTGCATAGACCAAATTAAATTCGTTTTGATTAAAAAGCGGCCTACTCACCTAAGTTTTCAGCCTACCTATTTGTGATCTTAATTTAAATCTTTAACGGCTATTTCACCACTTGCAATGCCTTTTTCTATCTGCTTTCTATTCATACCCAAAAAGATATACAGGTGTTTGGACGTTGTTTTGCTGTAAGACAATGCGCCTGTGTCCAACACGATTTTGCCGTTTTCAACTACGCAAATGGTTGTTTCATAACTTTGAAAGGTTTCTTTGTCACCTGCTTTGATGATAAATTGGTTTACAGCTTTGTTGCCGTTTTTGTTGACAAGGTTCGATATAGTCATTTTTACAGTGTTTAAAGGTGAAATAATACTGCAAAGTTAC
>JAKQEZ010000339.1 GCA_029558435.1 Bacteroidota bacterium | reverse complement strand
CAACTAATATTTTTGTATTTTCTCTTCCGTTTTGCATCAAAAACTTTTTCGCAACCATTGCAGCAATTACAGTTTTACCTAACCCCACAACGTCTGCCAACATAAAACCATTGTGTTTTAAAAGCATATTAAAACCTTCGTTTACAGCATCTACCTGATACGACAGTTTTTTGAAATTATGAGGTAAATCGCCCATTGAGTCTGGGTCATAGTCAATGTTTTTGCCAAAGTATTCTGTCAGCAGTTTGATATAAAGTTCAAAAGGCGTTATTTCTTCATTCAGATACGTTTCCTTTTTGATGTTCTGAATGTCAACTGGCAAAATGTCCACCGATTCAGCCCAAAGTTTTTCAAATTCATCTGTTGCAAATTTTACATCAGGATATTCCGTTAACTGAACATTGAATTCGGAATTGTAAAAATTACCGCCACCAAGTCCAGCATCTGTCAAGTTTGATGAGCCTGTAATTGCTGTTGCAGGAGTATGTTGGTTAAATGGCTCAGGTCGTAAAATGTAAACTTTAGCGTGAATCTTCTTTTCGGGGTGAGCTTTGATTTGAATTTTCTTTTCAATCAAGTCGTCAATGAACTGCAAAATTCCTTTCTCTATGTCTTTGTCGTAATTGGCTTTTTCAATGTCTTCCTGAATTTTCTTGATGAAATCCTCTTTGGTCTTTTCGTGGTTTTTGAAAAATTCAAGTCCTTCTTTTTGAGCATCTGCAAGCATCTTGTCAATGTTGATGCCTACTAAAATTCTGATGTGCGGCACTTTGTCCAAAAACGGTCTGATGCGGAAATAGCCTGATGCCCGAAAGTAACCTACTAAAGCGTCAAAATATTGTATGTTGGGATTGAAAGTAAATACCCCTTCAAACTTGTTGATTAAGGTATTTTCTTCGCTATTAGTAAAAAACTTTGTTGACATATATGTTTAAATTCTTAGGTCGTTAAAATACTGATTATTCTTGGTGCGTTGGCAAAAAGTGGCTCTTTTGGTTTTGCGAAGGGTCGGCTTTGTGTGTCGGGGCAAAACC
>JAKQEZ010000297.1 GCA_029558435.1 Bacteroidota bacterium | reverse complement strand
AAACATATAGAAACTCGTTGGGCATTAGTTATGTTATACATCGAACTGCCTGGAATCATCGGCGGAAGTGAAAAAAAAGCCCAAAAATATGCCGATGAATTAATGGCTCTTTCAAAAGTAGATGGTTATTTAGTAAAAGGATATATTGATGTGTATTTCAGTCGTTATGCGAAAGCAGAAATCCATTATAAAAAAGCACACGAAATTGGTAATTCAAAAACCACTTTCGAAAAATTATATGACTTATATTTGAACAAGTTGAAAGACAAAACAAAAGCATATAAGTTAAAACAAGAATTTGAAAACAAATAGTGTAATTGTTAAAATGTTGAATCTTATAATCGATTTAACAAATTAACAGTTTAACAATTCAACAAAAAAATGAGAACACATTTCATAGCCATCGGCGGAGCAGCCATGCACAATTTAGCATTAGCCTTACACAATAAAGGATATCACGTAACAGGTAGTGATGACGCTATTTTCGAACCTTCAAAATCACGTTTAGAGAAAAAAGGTTTGTTACCAAAAGAAGAAGGTTGGTTTCCAGAAAAAATCACAACCGATATCGAAGCGATTATTTTAGGGATGCACGCTAAAGCAGATAATCCTGAATTATTGAAAGCACAAGAATTAGGTTTAAAAATATATTCGTATCCCGAATTTTTATACGAACAATCGAAAAACAAAACCCGAGTGGTGATTGGCGGTTCGCACGGAAAAACGACGATTACTTCGATGATTTTACACGTGATGCATTATCATAATGTTGAAGTGGATTATATGGTGGGAGCCCAATTAGAAGGTTTTGATACGATGGTGCATTTAACGGAAGATAATGATTTTATTGTTTTGGAAGGCGATGAATATTTAACTTCTCCAATCGATTTGCGACCAAAATTTCATTTGTACCAACCGAATATTGCTTTGTTATCTGGAATTGCTTGGGATCATATCAATGTGTTCCCAACGTTTGATAATTATGTAGAACAATTCAGAATTTTTGCCAATCAAATCACCCGAGGTGGAATTTTAGTTTACAACGAAGAAGACGAAGCTGTAAAAGCAGTAGCCGAAGGAACCGAAAATCCAATTCGAAAAATTGCCTACCAAACACCAAGTTACACAGTTGAAAACGGAACCACTTTATTAGATACACCAGAAGGTTCAATGCCAATTGAAGTTTTCGGTGCTCACAATCTAAGCAATTTAGCCGGTGCCAAATGGATTTGCCAATGTATGGGTGTTGATGAAGCCGAATTTTACGAAGCCATCGCCAGTTTCAAAGGCGCATCCAAACGATTAGAAAAAATCGCCGAAAGTGCTAATAAAGTCGCGTATAAAGATTTTGCGCATTCTCCAAGTAAAGTTTCAGCTACTACAATAGCCGTAAAAGCACAATATCCAGATAGAAAATTAGTTGCTTGTTTAGAGTTGCACACTTATAGCAGTTTAAATGCCGAATTCTTAAAAGAATACCAAGGCGCTTTAGACGCAGCCGATGTTGCAGTTGTTTTCTACTCACCGGATGCAGTAAAAATCAAACGCTTGGAAGAAGTAACGTATGACCAAATTGCACAATCCTTTCAAAGAGAAGATTTGATTATTTATACCAATCCAGTTGAATTCAAAGACTTTTTATTCAGCCAAAATTTAGATAATTCCGCTTTACTATTAATGAGTTCAGGAAATTACGGCGGATTGAATTTTGATGAGGTGAAAGAATTAATCAATTAGTCAATATGCCAATTACTCAATGTGTCAATTTTACTCAAAATTTAATTGACACATTGAAAATTGTCTAATTGCCATATTTATAATGCCCCACAATTTTCCAACTCAACAAACAATCTTCCAAAACTTGTCCGCTTCCTACGTTGTGGACAATCATTGGGTTGCCATTTTCTGATTTAATATGTGTTACAATGCCAATATGTGGCAATCTATCACCAATCATCCAAGTGACTAAATCACCTGCTTTGTAATCGTTTGGATTTTGTGTATTAGCTAAAGTTTTTCCTTTTCGTGTAAAGAAAACCTCTAAATTCGGCACTCTTCTGTGGTCGATATTTTTATCCGTAGATTTTAAACCCCAAGTTTTCGGATACAAAGAAAAGTTAGCTTTCATATCTTCATGAACTTCTTTTTGCAAATCAATTCCTAATTTTCGATATGTACGAATCACCACATCAGTACAAACGCCCGTTTTCGATGGAACATCACCATTTGGATATTTTATCCCAACGTAAGCTGGTGTATAAACCACTTCAGGGTCAATTATCGAAATCGCTGCATTGGAAAGTTTTTGGTAAAAATCAATTGGGTTTTCAATGAGTTGAGTTGTAGGTTTTGATTCCGATATGTTTTCAGCAATAGTTTCAGATTTTTTGCATCCAAAAGAAAAGCAGATTAAAAGTAAAGGAAGATATAGTTTCATGTTTTGATATTTGTTGTAGATTGAAACGTAATTTTTAAGCCATTTATTTTGAAGGTTTTAAAAAATTAAGTTACTTTGTTTTCATAAACGCCAAAATAAAATTTATGTACACGCCGATCAATCAATGGGCTGAAGACGATCGCCCACGTGAAAAATTTCTTCTAAAAGGTAAATCCACCTTATCTGACTCCGAATTACTTGCTATTTTAATTGGTTCCGGTTCTCGCAATGAGAGTGCAGTGCAATTGTGCCAACGTATTTTAGCTTCCTCCGAAAACAACCTGAATACCTTAGGAAAAATGTCGGTTGCTCAACTCATGCAATTCAAAGGAATTGGTGAAGCCAAAGCCATTTCCATCGCAGCTGCATTAGAATTAGGACGAAGACGT
>JAKQEZ010000295.1 GCA_029558435.1 Bacteroidota bacterium | reverse complement strand
GAACTACTTATAGAAAATCAAAAATACGCTTACGCCATTTTAGATTTTATTAGTGGTGAAACCCTTGCCGACAAAATGAAAAGGGAACAGACCTTCAATCCTTATGAAGCCAAGGACATCATTCTTGGGGTGCTTAACGGTTTAAATTATCTTCATAATCAACAAAACCCAATTATCCATAACGACATTACCAATTTGAATGTAATGATGGATTTATCGGGACAGGTATCAGTTCCGAAAATAATTGATTTTGGCTATGCAAGATTTTTAACCCAATCAAATAAAGATTTTCAAAAAGACGGTTTAAATCCTTTCTATTCAGCCAACGAAACATTTAACAAAGTCTTTTCGGTTCAAAGTGACATTTTCTCAGTAGGTGCTTTGTATTATCATCTATTGGTTGGCCTTCCGCCTTGGTTTGTGGAGTTGTCCAAATTCAAATCGGATTCAGTGAAATTGGAAGATGCCATTTTGAAGGAGCGAGAAAAGCCTTTACAGGTTGTTAGTTCAGATTCCAAGATTGAAGCCAATACTTTCAACATAATTGCAAAAGCGTTACAACCTGATGCAGAGAATAGATTCAAGAACTTGAAAGAATTTATTCAGGCTGTTAATGGTGAAATTGTAGTTGACAACCCTGTGCTTGAAAAATCGGCTCAATCAACCCAAACTTTGAAGTCAGTTAAAAAGGGCGAAGGGTTCAAATCAATTGCAGGAATGCAAGAACTTAAAGACACCATCAAATTAGATGTTATTGACGCTTTGAACGAAAAAGAAAAGTATGCTGAATATGGGCTTACAATACCAAACGGAATGCTTTTATATGGCCCCCCAGGTTGCGGGAAAACATTCTTTGCAGAAAAAATGGCCGAAGAGATTGGATTCAATTTCTATCAAATTAAACCTTCTGATATTCAGAGTAAATGGGTAAATGCTTCACAAGAGAATATAAAAAACCTATTTGAAGAAGCCAGAAAAAACGCACCAAGTATAATTTTCATTGACGAATTAGATGCTTTAGTTCCGAATCGTGACAATTCGAGTGTCAACCATATGAACACTAGTGCCGTGAACGAATTTTTAGCACAAATGAATAACAGCGGAGATGACGGAGTATTTATAATTGGAGCGACAAATCGACCAAATTCAATAGACCCAGCAATTTTAAGAGCAGGAAGATTAGACAAGCACGTTTATTTGCCACCACCAGACTTTGAAGCAAGGGAATTGATGTTCAAGCTCTATTTAGAAAAAAGACCCACAGAAATAGGCTTAGACTATGCTGAACTAGCAAAAGCAACTGAAAACTACGTTTCAAGCGACATCAAATTTTTGTGTGATGAAGCTTCAAGAATGGCATTACGTTCCAAATCAAGAATTACCAAAGAAATTCTGATGGAAACAATAAAAACGAACAAACCTTCAATCTCTCTTTCAGAACTAAACAGTTACATAGAAATCAGAGCAAAAATGGAAGGTCAGCAATCGAATACTAACGAACGACCAAGAATTGGTTTTAAAAACAATTAAAAAATGGAACAGATAAGCTTTAACAAACTTCTTTTAAAGACTGCATTTTCTTGTATGGCTTGTGATGGAGACATTGACAAGAGAGAAGTCGTCCTAATCAAAACAATGCATCAACAAAAGAAAATTTTTGGTGAAATAGACATTAACCAAGAACTTGACAATTTGCTTTTGGAAATCAACCGTGATGGTCACAAATTCCTACGAAGTTATTTCAACGATTTAACTTCAACAGAACTATCAGAGAAAGATGAATTGAAACTTATTGAAGTTGCAATTGATACTATCAAAGCAGATGATAAGGTTGAATACAGTGAAGTAAAATTCTTTAAGGTCATAAGGAGCAAACTGAAAATAGAAAATGAACCAATTTTAGCCGTACATCCTGATTTTGAAGATTATTTGGAGCAGGATATAATAAGCGAATCTTATTTGGCAAGACTCCAAGACGACTTTTTTGATACCCAGACTTTGCCTGAATTTGAGTTAATCAGTTCGATTGATGATGACACTTTAAAAAATCTTACAGAAAACAAAGATGAATAACGTAATCAAGATAGTTT
>JAKQEZ010000291.1 GCA_029558435.1 Bacteroidota bacterium | reverse complement strand
CATTATTTCTTACGACACATTGAGCGTAATTCCACTTTATTGTTTTTAATTCCAGCTGATGCGGATGATATTAAGAGAGAATATGATATTTTATTGGATGAATTACGTCGTTATAATCCAGAAATGTTAGACAAAGATCGTTTAATTGTTATTTCAAAATCTGACATGTTAGACGATGAACTTAAAGCGGAAATGAAAGTGGAGCTAGACAAAGCTTTTAAAGGAACACCTTATATGTTTATTTCATCGGTAACCCAACAAGGTCTGCAAGAATTGAAAGATAAATTGTGGCAAATGTTGAATTCATAATTCAATAATAAAATTCCAACAAAGCATCTCTATCGGGGTGCTTTTTTCGTTAAAATTAAATTAAAAGTGCGACTTTTCTTTTGCGAAATTTTATTCAAAATTAATTTTGAGTATCTTCGCCCTATCAAATCAAAAATTAGATTTTCAATGAAAAAATTAGTACTATTCGTAGTTACTGCTATGCTAATGTTACCAGCATCAGTAAAAGCTAACGAAGGAATGTGGTTTTTAATGTTCTTGGAGCGTTTGAATCACCGCGACATGCAAAAAATGGGCTTACAATTAACAGCCGATGAAATTTACAGCATCAACAATCACAGTTTAAAAGATGCAATCGTTCAATTTAATGGAGGATGTACTGCTGAAATGATTTCAAAAGACGGACTAGTTTTAACCAATCACCACTGTGGTTACGACAAAATTGCTGAACTATCAACTCCAGAAAATAACTATTTAAAAGATGGGTTTTGGGCTGCAGATAGAAGCAAGGAATTAAAACCGAAAAGTCTTTCTGTTCGTTTCTTCGTTCGTATGGACGATGTGACAAAAAGAATTCTGTCTAAAGTAAACCCTTCAATGACTGAAGCAGAAAGAGAAGCAGCTATTAATAAAGAAACAGCTTTAATTCAAAAAGAAAATGACGAAGGTGGAAAATACACAGTTTCTGTTCGTCCATTTTTCCAAGGAAATGAATACTATTATTTTGTATACCAAGATTATACAGATGTGCGTTTGGTAGGAACTCCAGAGGAAAGCATAGGTAAATTTGGTGGAGACACTGATAACTGGGAATGGCCGCGTCATACAGGTGATTTTGCTTTGTTTAGAGTGTATGCTGATGCAAACGGACAACCAGCAGAATATTCTCCAAACAATGTTCCATTACAACCAAAACATTATTTACCTATCAATATTGGTGGAGTAAAAGAAAATGATTTTGCCATGATTCTAGGGTATCCAGGTAGAACTAACCGTTGGATGCCAGCTAGTGGAATTGAGCAAAACGTAAAATTTGCTTATCCAGCTTGGGTTGAAGGTTCGAAAATGGGAATGGATAAGTTAAAAGTTCATATGGAACAAAGTGCTCAAGTGAATTTAATGTATGCATCAAAATACGCTTCATTGGCTAATTATTGGAAAAACCGTCAAGGAATGATTGATGCGTTAACGCAATTTGGTACAGCTAAAACAAAAACGGCTCAAGAAGCGAAATTTAATAAATGGGCAAATAAAAAAGAAAATAAAGCAAAATACGGAAATGTAGTGGCAACTATTAATAATTATTATGCTTTAACTAATGAAAAAGCGAAACACGATAATTATTTAATGACATTGTTGCGTTCTAGTTCTTACGGTACAATTGCAAGAAGCTTAGGTCGTCAATTAGAGGCTTATGCCAATGCCAATGAGGAAAAAAGAAAACAAATGGCACCTGCAATTGCAGAAATGACTGATGAGTTTTTTACAGAGGTTTATATTCCTGCTGAAAAAGATGTTTTAGCTGCTCAATTGAACTTATATGCTACTAAAGCTACAGCTCATGGAATTGCCCCTTTTGTTGCTGAAATTGGAAAATCAAATAATAATGATTTCACTGCTTATGTAAATGCGGCATTTGAATTGAGTATCTTCTCTTCTGCGGATAAAATCAAAGCCTTTTTATTGGTTCCAAATCAAGAAGCAGTTGCAAATGACCCATTGGTAAAATTATCTAATGAGTTGCTAAATCATTACCTAGCAAAATCAGAAGCAATTGAAAAAGCGCAAAACGATTATAATGGGGCATTCCGTTTGTTAGTGGAAGGTTTGAGAGAATCAAAAATTGCTACCATTTTGTATCCAGATGCCAATTCAACGTTACGTTTAACTTATGGAAAAGTTCGTGCTTTACCAGCTGACAAACGCAACGATGCAAAAGTGAACAACTATACTACAATGGAAGGTTTGGTAAAAAAATACAAAAAAGGCGATGCTGAATTTGATTTACCAACCAAAATTTTAGATATGCAAAAAGCACGTAACTACGGTCGTTATGCAGATAAAGACGGAACGTTACACGTGAATTTCTTAACCGATAACGATATCACTGGAGGAAATTCAGGTTCACCAGTTTTAAACGGGAAAGGTGAATTGATCGGTTTGGCATTTGATGGAAACATTGAAGCTATGGCTGGAGACGTAATTTTTGACCCAAAATTACAAAGAACAATCAACGTAGATATTCGTTACGTTTTATGGGTAATTGAGAATTTCTCAGGAGCAAAACACATTGTTGACGAAATGACTATTGTGAAGTAATTTTCAAATCAATATAAATAGAAACGTCCCGATTTAACGGGACGTTTTTTTTATGGTTTACTTTTGAATATTATATTAAATGTAATATAGGTTTCCAAACGTTTTCATCATAAAAACCTGTTTCTTTTTCTGAGGCAATTATTTTTTTAGATAATTCTAACATATCTGTTGCATTAGACTCGTTATTTATTATACAATTCATAATATACTTTTTTGCACCTAAAGCGGCTGCTTCCATTTTTTGTAGTTGTGCTTCTTGTGCTTCTAATGCTTTTTTATAGTCTTCTTCGGCTTTTAGTTCTTCTATAACGGCTTTTTCATAAGCGTCTATGTTTTTTGCTAATTTTTTAAAAGTATCAGCAATACTAAAATCGCCGCTTTTAAACATGTTTTGCTGTGTAAATACTTTAAAATCTTTTAAAAACAGTACTTGCTCTGTTAGAGGTAAACTTTGTAAATACTGTTCTAGGGCTTTTGGGTTTTTATCAAAAGTGAGTTCGGTTATTTTTTGTTTATACTTCATTTTTTGTTTCTTTAAACTTTTTTATGAATTCTAATACGTTTAACAGAAATTCTTTTTCTTTGTTTATGCTTCCTTTTCCTAGGCTTTTTAAAATTATAAAGTCTTCAACTTTTTCAAAAGTATAAACAATATCTGAATCCCCTTTTATACTATTTTTTACCCTTCTACTAACATTTGTTTTAGTATTTACAAATTCTAAAAGTGCTTCTTCAAAGCCATCTGGTGCTTTTTTTTCGTTTGAGATACCATGTTTTTTAGAGAACAAATAAGAGCCACCTTGTTGCTGATACGTAAAAAACGCATGCCAGTACAAACCATCTTCTTCTTGTATTAACTGGGCTGAAGTAGAATAAATAGTATTGCTACCCGTAAAAAATTCTGAAAAATCAAAGTCTTGATTGTCTTGTGTTACTTTTATTTTTATGGTTTTTATTTTCATT
>JAKQEZ010000282.1 GCA_029558435.1 Bacteroidota bacterium | reverse complement strand
GTTGCGCCAAAAGTTTAGGCGGTTATTGCATATAACGAGTATGGCTTAACCGCAGTGCGTCAGCATTGAGTGTAACGCCGGTTAAGCCCTGTTATATGCAGTAACCGCAGAGAAAATTTAATTTAGCTTGAGGCAGGACGCCGAACACGCAGAGAGGATTAAAAATGGCAATGAAAGGCCAAAAATATAAAAAGGATAATTTAGACAACTGGAAAAATGATTGCGTCTATACTCCCGAATGGTTAGCAAAAAGAATATGTGAAAGATACCCTTTGTCTGGCATTGTTTTGGAGCCATGTAAGGGGAAAGGGTCATTTTTGAAATATATGCCAGAAGGTTCTGAATGGTGCGAAATACTTGAAGGAAAAGATTTTTATGATTATTGTAAAAATGTTAATTGGATAGTGACAAATCCGCCGTATTCGCAGTTTGATAAGTTTTTAGAAAAATGTTTTAGTATATCTGATAATGTTGTTTTATTGGTTCCATGCTCTAAAATATTTACATCAATAGGAAAATTAAGGACTATTTTTAATTATGGTGGATTTGTTGAGTTTGGAATATTGCCAAGTGGTAAAGCTGGATTCCCGTTTGGATTCCCGTCTGGAGTATTTTATTTTAAAAAAGGCTATAAAGGCGAAACTAAAATATATATGTTTGAATGTGAATAGCGAGCCACGGACGGCGAGCCAGAGTTAAGCCATGTCATATAACGTTTGGCGGCTTGCCGAAGTGCCGCATAGCAGAAACTTCGGATTTGAGCAGGAACTTTCTTGCGGCATTTTGGCAAACCGCTGTTATGCGTATGTGCCGACTTGTTTAGCAGGAATTTCATTTGGAACACGAATAGAAATTTTTAATTAAACCATAAACGAAATGACAAAAGATTGGACAGGAAACAGCAACAGCATCTATAAGACTTTAGGTGCAAGCAATCATACTGACAAAGAAAGGCAGAATGAGGATTATTACGCAACAGACCCAAAAGCAGCCGATTTGCTTTTAGAACTTGAAAAATTTTCGCCAAACATTTGGGAGTGTGCTTGCGGTGAGGGGCATTTGAGTAAGGTGTTTGAAAACGCTGGGCACACAGTAAAAAGCACAGACTTAATGGATAGAGGATTTGGCGAAACAGGAATAGACTTTTTGAGCATTGATAACTTGGAATGGAACGGAGATATTATTACAAACCCACCTTACAAGTATGCACAGGAATTTATTGAAAAGGCATTACAGATTATACCCGAAGGAAACAAGGTAGCAATGTTTTTGAAGATACAATTTTTGGAAGGCAAAGGGCGAAAAAAGCTATTCCTATCACAACCACCAAAAACCGTTTATGTTTCAAGTTCTCGACTGCTTTGTGCAAAGAACGCTGAATTTGATAAAATGATTGCTGGTGGTGGGAGTGCTGTTGCTTATGCTTGGTATGTGTGGCAAAAAGGCTTCAATGGAACGACAGAACTCAAATGGTTTAATTAAAAATTTCAAACGAAAATGTCAATCGAAGAACGTCAGCAAGGCATTACGCATAACGTTAATGTGCTTTGCGTTTGTGGCGGATTAGTAGCACTAACTGTCGGCATAGCACTAAATTTGAATAGAATTACTGCGGTTGATTTCAGCACGTCACCCGCCATAACGCAAAACACGTGTTATGCCCAGTGCTTTTTGTCGAACAATTTTAAAACAAAAATACAATGAGAAAATTAGCAAGTATTCAAAAAATTAAAGCATTAGAACCAATTGAAGGTGCTGATGCAATTGAAAAAGCTACCGTTTTAGGCTGGCAGTTAGTGGTAAAAAAAGGCGAGTTTAATGTAGGCGATATGGCTGTCTATTGTGAAATAGATAGTTTAATGCCTGATAAGCCTGAATTTGAATTTCTTAAACCAAGAGGTATGAGAATAAAAACAGTTAGGCTTCGTGGTCAAGTCTCACAAGGGATTTGCTTTCCGCTTTCAATATTACCAAATGATTTCCAAATCATTGAGGATGCTGACTGCACCGAAGTATTAGGAGTAACAAAGTATGAACCTGCCATGCCTGCTTGTTTAAGCGGAATTGCAAAAGGAAAATTTCCTTCATTCATTCCGAAAACTGATGAGACAAGGGTTCAAGTTTTGCAAAAAGTATTGGATAAATACAAAGGCGAAAAGTGTTATGTTACTGAAAAACTTGATGGTAGTTCTGCGACATTTTATGTAAAAGATGGCGAGTTTGGTGTTTGCAGTCGAAACCTTGAACTTATCGAAGATGCAGAAAACAGTTTTTGGAAAGTTGCAAGGCAAATGGATATTGAAAATAAACTTCGTTCTGTCGGTAAAAACATTTCCATTCAAGGCGAATTGATTGGCGAAGGAGTACAAGGCAACAAATTAAAATTGAAAGGGCAAACGGTAAAATTTTTCAATGCTTTTGATATTGACAAAT
>JAKQEZ010000278.1 GCA_029558435.1 Bacteroidota bacterium | reverse complement strand
AAAAGGAAAAACATCAAAGCAATCAGCATTAACCAACGTACTGTGGCTAACACGTGCTATATCCCATTTGGGTTTTTGTGGTAAATTCAACATTCGTTCTCGTTTTAAAAGTTATTGTAAATTGATAAATCTGTGCTTCGTAATCCCAAACGGTACATAGCACCGACCGTTATATGAAAGTGGGCAGACGTGCTTCGATTTAAGTTCTGTGAGAAAGAAAAAAGAAAAAATCTGCCCACGCTCAATTAAGATTTGGTTTTTAGCTTTTGAATTTCACGTTCTAAATACCATTTTGCTTTTTCTAAATCTTGAACTGTTTTATCGGTCTCCTTTTTACCAGCTCTTGAAATATACTTTACCGTATTACCTAAGCAAAACCCTAAATCCCAAGCCTCAATTACTTTTATCGCTTCATAAGGATTTTCAGCACCACCATAGTGTTGCGGATGATTTACTTGTTCGCTCATAGTTCTAAAGCTTTTGAAATGTTAGGAAAATTAGACTTGAACAAGTCCAAAATTTGCATTGCTATTTGTTGGTGTTCTAATTGTGTATGACCATCACAACGAATCTGCAAATAGTGTATCCAACTTCTGATACTGCCTTTCATATATATTTTCGTTTGAGTTGTTATTGGCAAAACAAATCTTGCACACTCTTTTGCTACACCCGCATTTAGCAATGATTTATATAAATCTTCACTTTCTTTTAAGTGATTTTCAATAATTCGTGATGCTTCAATATTACCGTCAATAATTGGGTTAAAAACCTCTGAACTACTTTGTCTGTTAGTAGTTCCTGATTTTCTCAATTGGACAGCTTCAAAGTATGTGACTTCTGCATAACGCTGTGAAAATTCTTGAAAAGAGAAAGAGCGATGTCTTAAAATTTGTTGTGCAATTCCTCTACTCGTTACAATTTCCACAGTCATATCGCACATTTCAAAAGGTGACCAATGTTTATTTTTTACCATATAGGCAATAAGTTTATCCGATGTTTCGGAGTTTAGTTGATTTGATGGGTTGCTTACACGAGCAACATAGACAATCAATTCTTCAGGTGATAGTTGTTTTTCTTCTATCAAAGATTTTGTTACTGATACTAATTTTACGTTCATTTTTGTTTAAATTTAAATGTTTCCCACGCTCATTTTTTCTTTTTTCTTTTACGTGCTTCGATGAAAGTGTCGTGCGTGAAATCCAACCTTCATATAACACGGGTTTGGCAAAAAAGCGGGCTACGGTGGTAATCCGAACAGTTGTGCCTTTAATTTAGTGTAGTGCATATTTGATAATTTTGTGCTGTTAAATCCGCTTCTTCGCCAAGCCCGAAAACGTTATGCTCCATTGCCTGCCGACACACGGACACAATATCCTAAGTTACCATCCGCAGCCTTTTTTTGTTGATAGGTTTCATCCATAATGATATAAAAGAAAACTTTTGGCAATTGGTCTTTCGTCTTGTTTATCTTCGTCAAATACTGCTCATAAAGCAAGTGTTTAGCTGTTGCATCTTCTGTTATCTCAAACACTTCCGAAAGTGGTTGAATGTCTAAGCCGTTTTCTTTTGGCTCTGTCATTAGCTTTTTGTAGGCTGCTACTGCCTCTGGTGATAAAGTCATATTTTTGTTTTTAAATTGTTTCTAATCCTACCCGAAGGCAACGAGAGCATAACAGCGGTTTTGTGCAAGCTGCCCGACACCGCTCAATGCCAACGCTTCGCAGCCTGACACAAAGCCGCAAACCGTTAGCGGCAACCCTATGACACCAGCATTGCCCCTTTTAAAGCATATTCTATTGCTTCGTCTATATGCTCAAAATCTTGATAGGTTTGCACATCGTACATTCCTGTTTTTATGTCAACTACATCAATCAAGAATCTTGACAACTGTGGGTAAATTGGTTTGCCAAACCCGTGGTCTTTTGATATGTAAATTCGCTTACCCTTGTAATTGGCATTAAAAAGGGCTAATGTGTTGTCAAGTATCTGACGTTTTTGAATTATGCAACCTGCAATTTTCATTTTATTTTGATTTGTGAAGCAAGGGCATCCGCTAACAAGGTATTAGCTATATGGCGGCTGACGTGCTTCGGTTAAACATTTTTACTTTAATCAACTGTGGTTCTTCGTATCGGCTGTGGTGCTAAAAATCCGCCACATCGCTAATACCCGAACCGTTAGCGGCAACCCTATTCAGACCAGTGTCCGAGAAGTTCCGTTAACAGTTTCGCTTGGTTTAATGAAATTGGCATACAATTCAACTCTGTAATAGTTACATCGTGGGTCAGTAATTCTTTGCCCTCATAAGTAAATTCAATTTCCATACATCCTAATTTGTATCGGTTAGTATGATATTGGTCGTGGTTGTATTGTTTAACGAGTTTCCAACCAAGCTCTCTAATTTGTTCTTCTGTCATTTTATTTCGATTTGTGAAGAAGGGCAGCCGCTAACAAGTGCTATACAATATGGCGGCTGACGTGCTTCGGTTAAACATTTGTACTAATTCAAACTGTGGTGCTTTGTATTAGACTTTCGTGCTGAAAGTCCGCCACATCGTATAGCACCGATACGTTAGGCGATATTTTAAAGAACCTCATAACCGACATCTTCATTGTTGTCTAACCACTTATGAAATTCTTGCTCAATCTGTTTTTCTTCATTTTCCGTTTCGTCAATTTCAATTTCTACTTCTTCTTCGGTGTTTCCTGCGTTGCACCAAAATTTACATTTAATTACTTTTCCCATTGTTCTGTTATTTTTAGTTGTTCAATTTTAAAATAAACCCTTGCTATGTTTCTCCAATCTTTCACATAAATAGGTGTCAGAGTTTTTTTGTTTCTTTCTCCAATTTTAATAATATGCTTTACTAAATTATCAGTTGTAAAATCTTCAAGGGTTTCAATCCCATAATATCTGCGGACAAAATCAAGCCTTTTAAATCTTTTGTGTCCAAATTCCCCAAGTGTAATTACTAATCCTTTCTTTGCCATTTTTATAGCCAAATCAAAGCAATCATAAGCACTTCCAAAAGGGTCTAAATCTATAAGGTCAAATTTTCGTTTATCAATATACATTTTGCAAACAAAGTCTAATGCTTCTAAATGATATTCAGTATTTGACTTTTCGTTCTTATCGTTGCTTATTACATTATCACAATTTAGTTTTTTATAAACACTTGCAAATCCAGCGTAAACATCAAGAACACTTTTTGGTTTAATCATCTTTACAAAATCGTAATTTACAGCAAACTTTTCTTCAAAATGACCTTGATTATAAGTCATTGATTTTTTCCCCAATCTTTTGATTTTAATTGAAACTTGAGTCACATCTCTATCAATACATTCTGCAATCTGCTTTGTATTAAATCCTTTTTCTTTAAGCATATTTACCCATTCAATTTCTTTTTCAGTCCATTTGCGTGGTTGAAATTTAGTTAATCCTCCATTCTTTGTGTATTCTCCTTTATATTCAGAAGGCATCAAATAAGGATTAGAAAAAACATCGCCTAACACATTATTGTCGCAAGTGGCGTTTTGTGTATTCTCTGAACATTCTGTCATTACTTTTATGTTTAGTTATTAATCAATAGTTTTTTTGTGTTTGTCGCCACCTGACGACAATAATCGGAACGTTACCCCATACAAGCCAATGTAAATTGCATTGATCTTACTCGTTCTCTAAAAGATTCACGGTACTTTACCCAATCTTCTTCAGATTCAGCTATGTAATAACCTTTTTTTGAAGCACAAAGTTTAGTAGCCATATTGTGTACACGAATGTATTGTATGTACTTTCGTATTTTAGCATCAGAAGTATCCACATTTCTTTCAGAAAGTTTCTTTCTGATTTCTCTATTTGTTATTGCATTTCCCGCCCCTATGCGCAGGGAAATACTTTTAGCAATAAGATTAACTATCCTAATTTCTTCGGGAGTAACATCAATAGTGTATTCTTCAAATCCTTGTATCATAATTATTCTCCTTTAATTATTTCTTTTGTTCTTTCTTTAAGCATCATTACGAAGATTTTGATTTTGTATTGTATTGTTTTCATTGTACCATTGTTTTTCTGCTTCCGATAGATTTTCCCACGTATAGTCGGGGAAATTTAATAACTCTTCTTCTGTTGCATCCATTTCTTTTCTGTTCCATATATCTAAAAACAATCTACTTTCGGCAACAACTCTTTTCAATTCTCTTTCTGGAATACCTGTTACTCTACGTAGTGTTCTAAAGATACTTATTTCTGCTTTCCCACTTTGAGCTACAACTTCGTATGCTTTTAATATAAACTCGTCTTGTGTCATATTGTATTGTATTGTATCAGTACCGGGAATCGAACCCAATTTTTCAGCTAACATCATGACAAAACGCTGCGTTTTAACCTGTATAAACTACCTGATATATGTTTGGGAGTTACCCCAAACTAATTTTTGTTTTAAATTCTTCCAAGCATTGCTTGTTGTTGCTTGAATTGCTTTAATAATAAAGCCTCTTGATTGCATTTATGGAAATGCTTTTGTACTTCTGATTTCATAACCTTTGGAGTACCTTTCTTTTGTTTTGATTGACCTTTCATCTTTATTTTTTGTTTTTAAGTTTTCTTTTTAGTTTTTCTCCCCAGCTTAATTTTGCTTCTTCCTGTTCTTTTAGTTCCCTTTTAACTGAATCGTGCGCTGCATCCAATACGTGACCTTTTGCGAGAGTTTTTTCAATCTTTAATCTCTCAACCTTATTGAGTAGGTTTTTCGCTCCCTTAGTGCGTGTAACTTCCTTTTTGTATTGTTTTAGCTTTTCATCGTATTGTTCTTGAGTAAGCTCAACGTGTCCAGGTAGTCTAACATATTTGTTGTAGTAATAAAGCGGATCTCTTGCACATTTTTCTATTTCCTCCAAATCATTAGCATCGGGGCCGGGAATATCCCTAAATTTATCTTGTTCCATTTAGTATTTGATTTACTTGATTAATAAAATTATTCATTTCGTTTGAGAGAAGCCTTGCAAAGTATAAATTACGCACTCTTTTAGCATTAATTGGAGTATATTTACTTATTAGGTTTAAATCCTCCTGTATATGGCTTATTTTAATGTTGGGTGGTTTTTTCATTATTCTTCTGCTTCTTTTATTTCTACTTTAAAATCTACTTTTGATAGTATGTATTTTTTTTCCTTCGGTTTAAGTATCTTCGGGACTAAGTTATACTTTATCCTTTTAAACTTTCTTAAATGGGCTGAAATTTTCTTTTCAGGCATATTACGTTCATCTACTATAGTTAGTGAAGATGATTGTATTGTTTTCTATTACGTTCTCCATGATGTTTTATTTTTTATTTATTACTATTTTGTTTTTCGTACAAAGAAATTAATTTCTTTAAGATGAGGAAATTGATTAGGAGCGTGGGAA
>JAKQEZ010000330.1 GCA_029558435.1 Bacteroidota bacterium | reverse complement strand
CCGTAGTTTTTCCAGCTCCATTTGCTCCCAAAAAACCAAAAATTTCACCTCGTTTTACTTCAAACGAAATAGCATCTACTGCTGTAAAATTGCCAAATTTCTTTGTTAAATTTTCAACAATAATAACCTCATCTGCATTATGTAAGATTTTTCTATTCATTCTCTTCTACCTGTTTGAAAGTTCCATAAAACAATCTTCTACGGTCGGCACAATGGACTGAATACACACATTTGAATGTCCATTTTTCACAAGATATTCTTTTAAAATATCCATTGTCAACTCTCCTTTTTCTACTGTAACATGGTGGCTATCGCCAAAAGCATAACAACTTTTAATTTGCTGCATAGCCCGCAAGTCTTTTAGTAACTTCGGCATATCATCTCCCTGAACAATCCAAAGTGTTTTTTCAAATTGTTTGACAATGTTCTTGGGTGTATCAATTTTTAAAAATTCGCCATCCTTAATTAATGCAATACGATCACACAAACTTGCTTCATCCATGTATGGCGTTGAAACAAGAATAGTGATTCCTTGTGTCTTCAAACTCTGAAGCATATCCCAAAATTCCTTGCGAGAAACTGCGTCAACTCCGGTAGTCGGCTCGTCAAGAAAAAGAACACTTGGTTTATGAATCAAAGCACAACATAATGCCAGTTTTTGTTTCATTCCTCCCGAGAGTTTTCCTGCCCTACGTGTTTTGAAGGGTTCTATTTGTTGGTAAATATCTTTTATCAACGCGTAGTTTGCTTCAACGGTTGTATTAAAAACGGTTGCAAAAAAATTCAAATTTTCTTCCACCGTCAAATCCTGATACAACGAAAATCGTCCTGGCATATACCCCACTCGTTTACGGATTTCCTTGTAATCGGTTACAACATCAAAACCATCAACTGTTGCCGTTCCATTGTCAGCCAAAATCAAGGTAGTAAGAATACGAAACAGGGTTGTTTTTCCGGCTCCATCAGGACCGATAATCCCGAATATTTCGCCTTTTTTAGTTTCGAAAGAAATATCTTTCAAAGCCTCAATCTTGTCGTATTTTTTGCTTATTGATTGGCATTGAATGGCAGTATCCGTATTCATATATTCTCCAATTCTTTATCTTTAATTGAATTTTACATTGCCATACATACCAATTTTCAACAACCCATCGTTCTTTATGTTGATTTTTACGGCATACACCAAATTAGCACGTTCGTCGCGTGTTTGAATGGTTTTGGGGGTAAATTCCGATTTGCTCGAGATCCAACTAACAACACCTTCGTATTCTTTTCTATCTTCCCCATAATCGGCATAAACCTTCACCTTTTGTCCCAATGCAATTTGGGTTAATTGGTCGGAAGTTACGTATGCTCTCAAAATCATATTGGTAACATCTCCTATTTTGAACAATGCCTTTCCCGGTGTTGCTAGCTCTCCTTGTTCAGCATATTTTGTTAAAACAACTCCTG
>JAKQEZ010000274.1 GCA_029558435.1 Bacteroidota bacterium | reverse complement strand
ATTTAAAAAATCACTGCAGCAATACATCATTACCTGGATGGATAAAAGCCCTACACCATGGGACTTCTTTTACAGCATGAATCAAAGTTGCGGAATGGATTTAAACTGGTTTTGGAAGGCATGGTATTTTGAACAAGGCTATCCCGATTTAGGAATTATTGGTATTAACCGTCTTAACTATAGTTACACTGTAACTATTAAATCAATTGGCAACAAGCCGGTACCCATTCATCTTACTGCTACATTTGCCGATGGAAGTAAGAAGAAATATACCCGGACAGTTGAAATATGGAAAAACAAAAACATCACCGATGTGATTATTGATACGCAACAGGCAATTACCAAGTTGGAATTGGGAGATGTTTATGATGCAGACATAGATAAAAGCAATAATATATTTGTTCCGAAAGAGTGAGCAATTAATTTATTTTTGCTCACCAAGAAATGGTCCCGTAGTTCAACGGATACCCGACCGTACCGAACGGTACGTTCGGGCGGGGAATAGAAGTTTCCTGAGAATAAAATAAAGCAACAATTGAATTTATGTTAAAGTAAAGTGAGCAAATACTTTATTTTTGTGCTTTGAAAAAATGGTCCCGTAGTTCAACGGAAACCCGCCCGTACCGAACGGTACGTTCGGGTGGGGAATAGAAGTTTCCTGAGAATAAAATAAAACAACAATTGAATTTATGTTAAAGTAAAGTGAGCAAATACTTTATTTTTGTGCTTTGAAAAAATGGTCCCGTAGTTCAATGGATAGAACGAAAGTTTCCTAAACTTTAAATGCAGGTTCGATTCCTGCTGGGACTACGAAATATAAAAAAGATGGCAGTTCCCTGCCCGACTGAAGTCATTCAGGCGGGGATTCCTGCTGGGACTAGCAAAAGAAATTCCACATGCCTTACTATGTTTATGTGCTAAGGAACAGCGTGACAAAAAAGCTATACAAGGGTCAGACACAAAATTTGGAGAGACGTCTTAAAGAGCATTCACAGTCAAAGACCAAAACCACAAGCCATCATGCAAATGCATGGGAGTTGGTATATCATGAAATTTTTGAAACCAGAGAACTTGCAGTATCAAGAGAAAAATATTTTAAGACAGCGGCAGGAAGAAGGTTTTTACATAAAAAATTTTCAATTGAAGATGCAACGGATACCCGCCCGTACCTAACGGTACGTTCTGGCGGGGAATAGAAGTTTCCTAAACTTTTGATGGCAGTTCCCTGCCCGACTGAAGTCATTCAGGCGGGGATTCCTGCTGGGACTACGAAAAGAAATACCGCACGTCATATTATGTATATGTGACTTGTCAAAAAATAGGTTTACACCAAAAAGTATTCATCATTCAAAAGCTAAAATCAAAACAGACAAACTATGGAAGAATTATTATCGAAAAAGTCCTACTATTGTAAACCAATTGTAAGACTAAAAATGAATTGTAAACTTATTGCAGAATTAATTAAATGCAAACTTTTTTCTGGACGAGTCATTCCCCAATACTATCCCTAATGCAAACAACAGTCTCACATTAAATTTATCGTTATGAAAAATCTGAAACTTGGTGGCTTTGAAATTTATCTTCTTCAAGAATCATTAAAGCATTACAAATCTTTGGTGGCTAAAGAAGAGTTTCCAAAAAACTCTGTTGTTACAAAAGAGTATGTTGAAATGATGATTGCTCAACTTGAAGACAAACTTGCTGAGAAAACAATCAAAGAAAAAGGAAGAGAATTGAATGCTACTACCTAAGGCAAATGGATTACCTGTTAATCTTTTGGCAGCATGTTTCAATAATACTTCTGCAACTTACAAGTATTACTGGCTAATCTCCATTCTGCAAGAGGTTGAAAATGGAAACCTAAGGGTTTCCAAAAGGAATCTGTTTGCAAGAATGATTTCCAATGCTTGGTTCACTGTAAACTATTTTCATGTTTCATTTGGTAAGCAAGATTTAATTCAAAATACTATAAAGGTTGTAAATGAAATTGAGAAAATTCCAATTGACGAAAAGCTAAGTTTAGTTTTTCAAAAACTTTCTTCAACTACAAATAGGCAAACACAAAGACAGCTTTGGCATTTCAATAAAAATGTTCCTCACTGGTTTTTGAGTCCTTGGTTTCAGAAGAAGGATAGAAAAGAAATTTATGAAGCATCAAAATCTTTCAGTGAAAATTGTTTATATGCTTTGTATGAAGATGAAATTGAAATCAATCCCAGTTGGGAAAATTATCTGACTTCAAACGCAAGAGTGCTAAAAGATTTTTGCTATTGGAATCTTGCTTTGTTTCTGCAATCAAAGAATCCAAATGTTCCTGACATTCCAAACAAATTAATTAAACCTGCTGAAAGAAACAGTTTGACAAAACAGCGAACACAGTTTTGGGATTTGGTTGTAAAAGAACTTGGTTCCGTAAAGTGTAT
>JAKQEZ010000253.1 GCA_029558435.1 Bacteroidota bacterium | reverse complement strand
ATAATCCGCAACGATAAAATCTTTAAATAAGTCAAATTGCGCCAAATCATCGGTTAATTGTTGGTATCTATCCGCTAAAAACGACATTTCTAAAGGAAAAGCGAAACGGCTTTGGTCTTTGTAGAATTTGGGCAAAAAAGGATTATCGGCAAACCGTTCTAAAACTAATTTTGCATTGCAATCTTCCGCTATTTTTGTTGCCAATGTGGTTTTTCCAGCACCAATATTTCCTTCAATTGCAATATAATTGAATTCAGGTAAACGCAATTTTTCAATAGGCGAAATCATTTTATGCACCACTTCACACTGACTTTCATCTGAAGTTGTTGCTAACAATTCTGTAACCGAAAGATGCAATTCTGGATGTTGCCATTGGTTATCCAAATCACGAAGCGGCAATAACACAAACTTGCGATGTTGCATTTGCGGATGCGGCACTTGTAAATTTTCAGTTAAAATGATTTCGTCGTTATAAGCAATAATATCTAAATCAATCGTTCGAGCTTGATAGCCTTTTTCATTGGTACGAATGCGCCCCAATTGCTTCTCAACTTTCAAAAGTTGGTTTAAAATCTTCTGCGGATTTTTAGTGGAATATAATAAAATCGCAGCATTATAAAAAGCATCGCTTTCAAAACCCCAAGCTGGCGTTTCATAAATTTTTGAAACTTTTACAACCGTGGCTACTTGCTGATGAATTAAATCAATAGCCGTCAACACGTTAATTAAACGATTACCTTGATTACTACCAACAGAAACTATGATTTGATTTTGCGCTTTCATCTATTGGCAAAATAACAAACAATTTTACATTTTCTTCAAGCTAAATGCTATTTTTTATGAACATGTAACAATTTTATAGAAAATGCTACTTATAAAACATAACATACAAAGGAATAAAACAATGAAATTTTTAGGTAATGTATTAGCAACAGTTATTGGAATCTTCGTATTCTTCATGGTTGCTTTTTTTGGGATTTTATTAATTGGCATAATTGCTGGTGGTGATGGTGATACTGTAACAATTAAAGACAACTCTGTAATTGCGTTAGATTTATCAAAAGTATCCTTGGACTATGCAG
>JAKQEZ010000242.1 GCA_029558435.1 Bacteroidota bacterium | reverse complement strand
ATTTGTTTTCCATCTGTTGAATGATATACTTCTGGGTGGAATTGAATGGCATAAGTTGTTTCGCCTTCGATTTTATAAGCTGCGTTTTCTACGTCTTTTGTGCTGGCAATCATTACTCCATTAGTTGGAAGTTTTTTGATTGAATCCGAATGTGACATCCAAACTTGACTGTTTTCAGAAACACCTTCTAAAAACACTTCGTTTTCTTTTATGTAAGACAAATTCGCTCTTCCGTATTCTCTTGTGTTGGAAGCCGCTACTTCTCCACCTGAAAAATGGGCTAAATATTGTGCTCCGTAACAAACGGCTAACAAGGGCATTTTCCCTCTAATTTGAGATAAATCGGGATGCAATGCTTCTTCTGAACGCACCGAACATGGACTTCCGCCTAAGATTACGGCTTTGTATGATGATAAATCTGCTGGAATTTTATCGAATGGAAAAATCTCGCAGAAAATGTTTAATTCTCTTACTCTTCGGGCAATTAATTGGGTGTATTGCGAACCGAAATCTAAAATTAATACGTTGTGTTGCATTTTATTGTTGTTGTGTGTTTTTTGTTTCAGGTTCCAAGTTTCAGGTTATTTCTGTTCAACTTGAAACAAAAACAACTTGAAACTTGAAACAAATATTTTAATATTCAAATATTCCGTACTCGGATGTAATTGTTAATTTCTTACTATCTGATTTTTCAACTCTTCCAACGATTTGTCCATCGATGTTGAATGATTTTGAAATCTCGATGATATCTTGTGCTACTTCTGCAGGAACGTATAATTCCATGCGGTGACCACAATTGAAAACTTGGTACATTTCTTTCCAATCGGTTTTGGATTGTTCTTGAATTAATTGGAACAAAGGTGGCACTGGAAATAAATTATCTTTAATCACGTGAACGTTTTCTACGAAATGAAGTACTTTAGTTTGTGCACCACCACTACAATGAACCATTCCGTGAATTTGATTGGAATTGTATTTTGATAAAATCTTTTTAATTACTGGCGCATACGTTCTCGTTGGAGAAAGCACTAATTTTCCAGCATTAATTGGACTGTTTTCCACTTTATCTGTTAATTTGGTCTGACCTGAATACACTAATTCATTGGGAACCGAAGCATCAAAACTTTCTGGATATTTTTCAGCCAAATATTTCGCAAAAACATCATGACGAGCTGAAGTTAAGCCGTTGCTTCCCATCCCGCCGTTATATTCTTTTTCGTAAGTTGCTTGACCAAAAGAAGCCAAACCAACAATTACATCACCCGCTTGAATATTTGCATTGTCGATAACATCAGCACGTTTCATGCGAGCTGTTACGGTTGAATCTACAATGATTGTACGAACTAAATCTCCTACATCTGCAGTTTCTCCTCCGGTGGAATGAATGGTAACTCCGTGATTTTTTAATTCTGCAATTAATTCTTCTGTTCCGTTGATGATGGCTGAAATAACTTCGCCTGGAATTAGATTTTTATTTCTTCCGATAGTAGAGGAAAGTAAAATGTTATCCGTTGCACCAACACATAACAAATCATCAATATTCATGATTAACGCATCTTGAGCAATTCCTTTCCAAACGGAAATATCACCTGTTTCTTTCCAATACATATAAGCTAAGGAAGATTTTGTTCCTGCGCCATCAGCATGCATAATGATACAATATTGGTCGTCATTGGTTAAATAATCAGGGATGATTTTACAAAATGCTTGTGGAAATAAGCCTTTGTCGATGTTTTTGATAGCTTGGTGCACATCTTCTTTAGAAGCCGAAACTCCTCTTAAATTGTAGCGTTTGCTCGTATCAGAACTCATGAATGTAGTGTGTTGTTGTTGTGGCGCAAAGATAGTTCTAAAATTTAGAATTTAGAAGTTTGATTTTAGAATTTGTTAAATTTTTATTTGGTAGCTATTGTTAACAACTTCCGAATCGTGATTGGGTGTTTGCACGTTCACAACTTTATTCAATGTGAAACATTCTTTATTTTGGGTTTCAATATCAAATTGCACTTCTATCGTCACAACATCATCCGTTTCGGGATTATTTAAGGTGATGAAAATGGTGTTTCCTTCTGCCAATGGTCGCAATGGAACAATGTGAATCGAATTGGTATTGGTCAAAAAATTAAACGGAACTTCTTGTTCGTCTTCTAAAAGTATGGAAATTTGATTTGCGGTAAATCTTTCGTTTTCAAAAACATTCTCATCGGTAGCTTCATCAACAAATGTTACAAACAGCGATGCTAATGGTGGCGCATCGGCATCACTACATTTATCAGAACAACTGAAATTTACAAACGTAATTACTGCTAGTAAAAGGTAACCAAATTTTCTCATTTGTTTTATTTACTTAAAATTTCCATTTCCACTCTGCGATTTGCTGCGGCTTGTTCTTCATTTTCCTCAGGAATAGGGTAAATAGGTTGCGTTACTCCAAAACCAGTTACACTAATTCGAGCTGCGGGAATACCTTTAAAAACTAGAAACCTTCTTATTTGTTTGGCGCGTTCAAGTGATAAATTTCTTCTGTCTTTATCCACACAACAAATGTGGCCTTGCAATTGAATTTTTAAATTGGGATTGTTTTGCATAACAAACAACAAGTCATACATAGCACCTTGAGATTCTGGAACAGTTGCGAAGGTATTTTGGTAGAAATTGATGTTTTTCAATATAATTTTGGTTCCCACTTTAGCACGAGCCACTTTTTCGTGTAAAGGCATATCATCAGTAATTTCCAATTCCTCAACATTTTCTTCGGATTGAATGCCTAAAATTTCATTTTCTCTAGCTAGATCCTTTTCTAAAATATAAAAAATCGTAGCGCGTCTGTTTTCCGCTTGATTGATGGATTGCATGAAGTTTTTACCGTAACTAATCGTTTTGAAATCTTCGCGAATCGTTACTTTATCTTTAATTTGTTCGTATATAAAATCCACGCGTTTTTGAGCCAAGGTATCATTATAGCCCACCGAACCTACTTCGTCTGTAAAACCGTGAATCGCAACAATTTTTGAAGTAGCATTAGCAGCAATCCACTCTTTTAACCGTTTGGATTGCGCAGGCGTTAGTTGGTGTTTATCGGTATCAAAATAAACAGAAAATTGCTCTTGCCCCACAATAGTTTGAAGTGTTAAAAAAAGTAGGATTGAAAGTAAAACTCGCATTGTGCTATTTTTTTTTACGAAGTAACGATTTTTTGTTCAGTTACAAAAGATTAATTGTCTAAAATTAAAATTTCTACTCGGCGGTTTTCATCGCGTTCGGTATCGTTTTTTTCTGGAATTTTGTGAATGGGTTGTGTGTTTCCGAAGCTTTTATATTGCAATCGTTCTTTTGCCACGCCATTATCAATCAAATATTTGTAAACGGCAAATGCGCGAACTTTCGCAATATCTTCAGGATCATGACCGATATGACAACAAATATGTCCGTGAATTTCAATTTTTAATTTTGGGTTATCCAATAACACTTGCAATAATTCTTCCACAACTGGTCTGGATTTTGGCACAAAAACACCCGAACGATTGTAAAAATACAAGTTTTTGAGCACCAATTTATCTCCAACTTTTAAATTTTGATACTGTGTTGGTACTTCTTTTTTAACTTCCACTATCTCCATTTTCTCTAAAATTTCTGGAATTTCTACATAATGAATCTCTACTTTTCGGTTTTGTTGTAAATCTAGATTTTGTGGAAACTTTTCTCCTTTTCCTTCCAATGGAATTGCGTTTGTAAACTTATTTTTCACCAAATCATACACAAATTGTGCCCTTTTTACAGATAAAACCTGATTGTGCTCCTCACTAGCCCGATAATCACAAAAACCAATGATTCTCTGAATAGTAATATTTTCTGTTTGAAGAAATTGCTGCAATCGTTCAGATTCTTGTGGTGTTAACTCAAATTTATCAGTATCAAAATACACCACAAAAGTTTCTTGCGCCCAAAAAAACGGACTCCAAAGAAGAAATAAAAGTAACGTTCTCAATTTGTTTTTTTATTAGCAAACGCTGAAATGATGATTTAAGTATGAAAGATTTACTTTGTTGTGGGAATTTTTATATATTTGAGAAGTGAAATTATTGATTCTTTCTTTAATCTTGCCAATATATTTTAAACTTGGTTGAAAGTTTGAATGTAAACGAATTT
>JAKQEZ010000239.1 GCA_029558435.1 Bacteroidota bacterium | reverse complement strand
CTTGGATATTTTCGCCATGACTGCTTTTCCTTTTGCCGCACAAAACCTAGTGAAAGGAATTATTAACATTTCTAATGATGAATTCTTTCAATTAATGGAAGAACGAAAAATCCACATCTCGGAACAAATTATCAACGCAATTAAAAAATGATGAAAAAGTTCGTTTACATACTCTTATCCCTTTTTTCAATCCCTTTTTGGGCTCAGGAAAAAATAACGCTTGAAAAATGTTATGAATTAGTTGAAAAGAACTATCCATTGGCAAAACAAAACCAATTGTTACAAAGTCAATCTGAATTGCAAACCAATATTCTGGAAAAAGAAAAACTGCCAAAAATTGCCTTAAACGCACAAGCTACGTACCAATCGGAAGTAACGCAAGTTCCTTTTTCTATGCCAAATGCAACGATTGAACCTCTAAACAAAGACCAATACAGAGCCACTTTAGATGTAAATCAACTCCTTTACAACGGCGGTGCTATCAAAGCGCAAACCCAACTCAAAGCATCACAAATAAAAACGCAACAAAAATTTGTTGATATCAATTTGTACCAATTAAAAAACTTAGTCAATCAGTATTATTTTGGACTCTTATTGGGACAAGAAAAGGAAGAATTATTATTGACGAAACGAAAATTACTTCAAGAAAAAAGTAGAGAAATACAAGTTGCCGTAAAATTTGGAGCGGTTTTACCAGCATCGGAACAAGTTATAGAGGCCGAAATCATCAAAATTAACCAACAATTAAATGATGTGAAATATGACCAACTCAAACTTTGGCAGCACTTAGAAGAACTTTCAGGAACCGCATTCAATACGAATGCAAAGTTGGCAATTCCTGAAAATTTCTCTTCAATTAACGATGTTAACCGCCCAGAATTAGAGCTATTTGAATTACAAAAACAACAAATCGAGGCATCTCAAAAAGTAATCGCTACGTCCAATGCGCCAAAACTAAACGCTTTTTTACAAGGTGGTTACGGAAATCCTGCCTTGAACATGTTAAACAATTCATTTGAAACTTTTTACATGACAGGAGTACGATTGAATT
>JAKQEZ010000218.1 GCA_029558435.1 Bacteroidota bacterium | reverse complement strand
CAGCTTTTGTTTATGCTGCTTATCCCAAAATTCCATTTCTAAAATTGTATTTTCAATTTTTGTTCTGGTTTTGGCTGCCAAATTTTGTGCGGCATCTCGCAACGCTTCTTCTACTTTCAGTTCAGCTTCTAATTGAGATTTTTTCAATTTTGCAGATTCGGCATACAATGATAGTTCAGAAGCATCAAAAAGACACTCAACAATTTTACGTTGGTCTGTAGCACTGCGTTTCAAAAACGGAACAACATTCCCGGAAAAAATATGAGAAAGACAAAATAAATCAAAGTCCAATCCAATAATTTCGACAATTTCTTTATTTGTTGCTTGAACCCCCTTCCCAAGCGTGATGTTTTGAAATTCGCCATCCTGTTTCATCCACAGCTCCACGCCATTAGATGAGCCCGCTTTAGTTCTTACAATTTTGAATTGTGTGCTGTTTTTAGAAAAATACAGAATAACTTCTGCCGGCGTTTGCTTAGAATTATTTGTATAATTTTGGATGTCTTCAATATCATTTTCAAACGCCTGTCCATAAATTGCATAACAGATGATGTTCATGATTGAAGTTTTACCGGCCCCGTTACTACCGCCTTTGTCTCTATTGTGCCCAACAATTTTATAAACTCCAGATTTGAAATTTACCGTTTGTTGAACATTACCAAATGTAAAAATGTTTTTAAATTTACATTCTTCCAATCTAATCATAAAAAATCCCCATCGAAAAAAGATACGTCTGCAAAATAACTAACATCATGCCAATTAACATTTGGATCACGCTTTTTCACATGCTTGTCAATTTGTTGCGTCAAGCTCGTTTCATCCCCGGCATGAATGCCGGGGCTTTCGCCTCGCAAACAGGGTAATGGCTGAAGAAATTCTGAATTTGCCAGTTTCCAAATCAAATCCACAAATTTTAATAATGTTTGAATATTGAAAAATGGTCCACAAAATTACATCCAAATTTTTACTTGTTTTTTCCATTTATTTCCAGCCTATTAAAGATTTCAATCAGTTTAGTTCTATTAATACTGGAATTCAACAACTCCAGTTTTTCTGAAATTATTTTTGTTACAGCATCTTTTGTGGACATTCTAGACACATCTTCTATTACCCCGCCATCTTGTCTCGCCATTTCCGTGGCCGAAAAAGAATCTTCCACCACAAATTCGCGCAGTTCAAATTGTTTTACGTACTCGTCTCTAATCTGTTGAATTTCGGAATATGTTAAGGCCACATCAACATAACATTTAACATTGGATTTTGGAGGGAAATCAACTCGCTCAATCAAATCAAGCAAGCTGGAATAATAAAATGACGGCCCTTGGAAATTTAAGAAGGATACTTTATTTGTATCTGTATCAAAAATACACATACCACGCTCTGTGTCCATAACATCTCCATAATTTGTTGGAAATGGATTTCCAATAAAACATACATTACCTTCAACTTGCCGCTTATGGAAGTGTCCACTGAAAATTCTTTTAGGCTGATTGAACATTTTGTGGTCCGGCCCATGCTCCAACTTTACCGTTTTACCAGTAACGATGAAATCTTTGAACTCGAAGTGTCCAAAAACATAGTCGAAGGTATTAATGTAATTAGAATTTTCCCCGTATTCTTCATGAAAACAGAATGGCATGAAAACAGATTTATTTTTACCCATCTGAACTTCAAATGGGGTATCTCTAATAACATTAAAATTACTAAGCTCTGAGAAAATAATAGTCGATGAAACTTCACGACTTGTTTTGAAACGAATGTCGTGATTTCCGGTGATAAAAAACACTGGAACTCCCAAAGAATTCAACCGACAAGCAGCGTCATGTGAGGCATTTAAGGTATGCAACATAATTGATTCTCGACTTTCAAACCAATCTCCTAAAAATGCAACTCCGTCAACATTGTGCTGTAATGCCTGCTCACAAAACCAATCAATAAATTCAAGACAATCATCAAGATGTTGCTGACTATTACCCCTAGCCCCAAAGTGAATGTCTGTAAACATTGCCAATTTCATTAAAAT
>JAKQEZ010000215.1 GCA_029558435.1 Bacteroidota bacterium | reverse complement strand
ATGACTGATTTTATCGGTTTTTCCAGAATAGAATGCAAAGAACCATTCTCCATCTTTTTGTCCATCCACAAAAGAACCCGATAAAAGTTTGTAGCCGTATATGCTCCATTCTTCAAAAGGTCCGTTTTTAATTCCGTCTTTGTAGTGGTACCATTCTTTTAGTGAACCAGTTGTATAAAAGGTCATCATTTCACCATTTCCGTTGACAACTGTTTGTGTGTGATTGGAGTCGAGCATCCAAAAAGATTCCATTAAATTAATGGTGTCGCGAGCTAATTCTTCTGATTTTTTTCGTCCATCCAAATAATAGTAAGTCCAAATGCCTTTTGGTTTGCCATAGGCATAATTACCTTCAACTGCTAACTTTCCTGTTTCGTTCCATTCGCGGTAAACACTATCAGGTTGATTGAGGTAAAAATAACCTTCTTGTTTAGGTTTTGAATTGGGATAGAAAAGCAACACCTTTCCGTGCAATAAGTCTTTGTAATAATTGCGTTCTTCTTCAATTTTACCTTCTTTATCGTAATAAATCCATTTGCCATGTTTCATGGTTGTTGGACCTTGCTGATCGGTGTAATAGGCACCTACCGATTGAATTTTTGTTTTGTTGAAATCAAAATAAAGGGTTTCTTTTTTTGTAAGATTTTCTTTGTTAACAACGTATTCGTTATCTTGTGCTATAACCATCAAAGGAAACGCAAAGAACACCACTACCAACAACTTCCACATAGTTTTTTGTTTATTTTAAATAACAATAATTGCCAAATCGGTTACACTTTTTCAATCAAACCTTGAACTATTAAAAACACTCCAAACACCACAAAAACAATGGCAATGAGCATGTTTAATCCTTTCAAAAGTTTAGGAGTTATGAACGGACGCAATTGCTTTGCTCCAAAAATCTTTAAAATATCAATGGAAAAAAACGTAAGCAATACCAAACTGATAAAAATAAAAATGGTGAACGTTGAGCTTAATCCTTCCACATGGCGCGAATCGCCTAACGACAGAACACTAAACCAATAAAAAATAACCAATGGATTGGCTAAATTCAATAAAAATCCTTTTAAACTCAGAAAAATATACTCTCTCCAATGAGCAGGTTCACGTTCTTTGGATTCATTGACTTGCATTGGACTTGGTGTTTTAAAAAAAGTGATGACACCATAAACAATAAACACCACGCCTCCAATGGTTTTGGCAATTTCTTTACTTTGACCCTCAGCAAGATTTTTCACCTCGTTGTAAAACAAAAAAGCGATTAAAACATAAATTACATCCGACAAGAATACACCAAAATCAAACGCCAATCCAGCCCGAACCCCTTTCTTTATGCTTGTTTCGAGCAATATAAAGAAAACTGGACCTATCATCACACTGAGGATAAAACCAGTAACAATTCCTTTTAGAATTAAGTCTGTCAACTGTTAAAAATTTTGGTTTCTACAAAAATAGAATTAAGTTTTTAAAAACGTGTTTTTATTGTGAATATTATCAGTAGGCAATAGAAATATTCATGTCGATACAATATGATTAGATGACAGAGGTTTGTTTTCACTATGTTACAAAAGTGTCACACCTACGGTGTTTTTATGTGGTTGATGGGTAATTTTCTACAAAGGTGTCGCTCCGATGGAGCTTGATGTAAATGGGTACTAATTGTGCTACAAAGCTAGCGCACCTACGGTGCTTGATACTGGTTTCCTATGATTAAACGCTTTTCTGTCCCGTAGGGACATGACCTTTGTATAAATAAACACTTCTTCTCTCAATATTAATTATTGTCATGTATTAATATCAATAAGTTAAAATTAAAAGAATGTTTTCTCTCCACATTTCGATAAGACTCAATGGATTGGTGTGAAATGAGAGCAATCAGGTAGATAAAACAAAAAAATAAATGCTTATCCGTTTCTTACCCCAAATCATAGTGTGATTGATGATTTATAAGATTCCTCGACTTCGTCATCGGATGACGGCATTATAATGATGTTGAAGGGGGATAGGTGCGAGCGAAACTCGCACCTATCCCCCGAATTACCACTTAAATCCCCGTCATTTCGACGATTTATCGGAGAAATCTTATTGGGAGAACTTTGCCTCTGCTAAATAATTTTTAAAATAATTTCTAGGGGAAAGTTGCGGATATGCATTAAAAA
>JAKQEZ010000212.1 GCA_029558435.1 Bacteroidota bacterium | reverse complement strand
CTTTAATTAGTAGTTGTTCATCAGAAGCAAGTACGGTAAAAAAAGAAGTTAGCACCCAAAAGGTGGAACAAGTAGCTGTTATTCCCACAAAAATGCTTTCATTAGAAATTGATGGCATGACGTGTGAAATGGGCTGTGGTTCACAAATCAGAAAAGCATTAGTGGCTACGGGTGGCGTTGAACGTGTTAAGTTTGATTTTAAAATGGGGCGTGCAACTAACACTGCTTTTATTTCTTTTGACGACTCAAAAATATCTGAAACAAAAATTGAAGAAATTGTTGCTGCTTTAAACAACAAACAATTTACATTAGGCAATGCCTCTGTTGCAGATTATACACCAGAAGAAAAAAGTAGTGGTGCTTCAGCAACAACAAGCTCTTCGGTTAAAATTAACCTTCCAACGGTTGAACCAACAGAAGGTTTTACCTTTAAAATTCCAAATTTTATCGATTTGATTGTAAATGTTTTGACGAAACGCTAATCAAAATCATTTATCAATACTTCTGTTCTATTAAGTAATATTAAACTACTTTAATCTATTTTTACTGCATATTTCACAACATTCAAATTGACACTACTTATGTATAAATGCAAATGAAATCGATTTCAAAAAATACAAAAGCAATTTGTAAAATCAGTGAAAATGTAGGATTGACGGTTAAAAATTGAAAACTATGAACTATAAAATAATCATTATCTTGTCATCAATCGGGTTAATAATGGGACTCTTAACGGTGAAAGGTTTCACTCAAAAAATCGAGCCGTTTCTTTGGTTACTGTTTGGTATCGCTACCTCGTTGGTACTTTCAAAAAACATCGATGAAAAAACCTTCCTTCACGGACTAATAATTGGGCTTACTTGGGGCATCATAAACGGAATGATACAATCCGCTTTTTTTGACACATACATCTCTAACAATCCACAACTCCAACAGAGTTTTTCTAAATCAACTTTTATACAACCAAGATACTTTGTTTTAGCAACAGGACCAATAATCGGACTCATTACAGGACTTGTGTTAGGTGGATTATCTGTGTTGCTTAAAAAAATAGGGTGAAAAAAGACTTTTATGTTTGTAAAGCCTCTCTAAGTCAAAACTAAAATCAAATAGATATTACGCAACCTATTTTTTCTTGTTGTAACAGGTTCTACAGAGCGGTTTGTATTTTTCTTTAGCTCCCACTAAAACTTGTTGTTCATTTTCCACCAAACGGTAAGAAAAATGTGCCAAATTACCGCATTCAACACAAATTGCATGTACTTTAGTAACGTATTCTGCAAGTGCCAGCAATTGTGGCATCGGACCAAAAGGATTGCCTTTGTAGTCCATATCCAATCCAGCAATAATAACGCGCACACCATTTTCTGCCAATTCATTCACCACTTGAATCAATTGATTATCAAAAAATTGAGCTTCGTCAATGGCAACCACCAATTCTCCATTCCAATGGTTTAAAATTTCACTGGAGTGTTCTACAATCTCGGCATCAAAATCACTTCCTTTGTGGCTAACCACTTTTTTATTATGGTAACGATTGTCAATTTTTGGTTTAAACAACAACAATTGTTGATTGGCAAACTCGGCTCTGCGCAAACGGCGAATTAATTCTTCTGTTTTACCTGAAAACATGGAACCACAGATGACCTCTATCCATCCGTTCTTTTTTTGATTACCTGGAAATTGCTCTAAAAACATGGGATAAAAATAGTGCGATTCCGATGAAATTGTCAACTAAAAATCAAAACTTTTATCAACAAAAAAAGTGACCACTTTGCAATGATCACTTTCTTTCGTCGAAAAAAAGGGTGTTTACATTTTAAAAGTTACACCTCCATTAATAATTGATTTGCCATAACCAACTTCTGCATGAATTCCTACGTTTCCTTTAGGATAGTAGCGAATTCCAACATGTGGTCCAACAATCAACATAGCTCCTATATCGTTGCCATTATAATTTTTATATCCGTTTTTCAAAATGGCAAAAAATGGTCCTGACCCAAGAGATAAACCACCATATACATCTAATTTTTCGGCAAATGATTTTCCTGTTTTATCGGCAATTAACTGTAAAAAATGGAAGTTGGCAATAAAGCTAATTGGAATACCAAATCCACGGTAGGCACTTCCCCATCCATAATAACCATCCCAATCATCATCATAATCATGATAATAAGGTCCATATTTAGCCCCATAAAATCCCCACAAACTATTGGAAAAATTAAAACCGGCATCAAAACCAATTCCTACATATTTATGGATACCAAACTCACCTTGAACTGATACAACACCAGATAATGGAGAGAACCTCCCTGATACACCATGATTGTTGTATGAGAACCATGTATTATGGTTGGCCATACCTAAACTAATAGAAATTTGTTTGCTTCCTTTCCCCCCAAATGCTTGCGCATTTACACTTTCCGCATTGATTAACAAGAATGATAACAATGCAACAATTACTACTTTTTTCATTTTATAAAATTTATTAATATTGTAAAACAACGTGGTTTTTTAACAATTTGCATACCAAGTCGTTTTTTTTAACTTTTCATGAAACGGTATAAAACAAGATATATTGTAGTTATTAACAATTCTTCCTCAAAATATTTTTATGGTCTGCAATTTGTTGGAAGAATATCTCGTTAATTTTGAAAAAAAACACAATCAAAATATAAAAGTCATGGCAAAATATCTTTCTCAAAAAGAACTTGTAGAAAAAATTAGTGAGAACATCTCTAAAATGGAAACAGCACAAATGGATTTGCAAGGAATTGAAGCCCATTTGGATGTTGTGAGAGAACTTTACGAACGCACCATTGCCTTGCGATACAAAGCTTTTGAAGCTAAAACATCTGTTGCTGTTACACCTTCTGTAAAAGTAGAAGTTGCACCAATGGTGGCTGCTCAAGAGCCAGAAATAATTGTAACGAACACGTTTGAAGAGCCTGCTCCAATTATTGATGAAACTCCAAAAGCTGCCGCGTTAGATTTTGATATTTTTGATGCACCATCAACAGTGGAAGAAGAAATTAGTTTTTCTACAGAAGAAGATCCAATTATTGAAGAAATAGAGGATGAGGTTGCAGTATTTGAACCTATTGAGCAAGCACCAGTAGTTGAAGAACAACCAAATATTCCAACTCCTATTGTTAACACACCAATTGAAGCGCCAGTTACTGCCTCATCCATATCGTCAGATTTTGTTGCATTAACACAAACCATCAATAATAAGGTAAAAAATCAAATTGGATTTATGCCTTTAGATTCGTTAGTTGGTTCATTTGGGTTAAACGAGCGTTTGTTGTTTATTAACGAATTGTTTGACGGCTCAAGTGAAGCTTTTTCGGATGCAATTAAACATTTGGATGCTCGCCATAGCTTATCAGAAGCAGCACACTATTTAAACGAATTAGGAAGTCAATATGCTTGGGAAACAGATAATGAAACCTTAGAAGAATTTATCCAAAAATTGTGTCGCCGTTTTGAATAGAAGAAACTTTTTAGCTGTTTTTGTAGCATTTTTGTGTTGGCAACTATCGTTTTCTCAAGTAGATGATGTAAAACGAATAGTTAAACAATTATGCTCACCCGAATTTCATGGTCGCGGATATGTAAATGGTGGTGATTCTATTGCTGCTGAATTTATTGCTCGTGAATTTCAAACAATTGGATTAAAACCTGTTGGGAAATCGTATTTTCAAGCGTTTCATTTTCCAGTAAACTCGTTCCCAAAAAACGCTCAGTTTACTTTGGTAAAAAAAGACGGTTCAACCGAAGAATTAGAGGTTGGAAGAACAATCATTGCTAAAGAAAATTCACCATCGTATCGTGGAACGCTCCATTATCGAGCTGTTCCAATACATTTATTGTTTCAAAAAGACAGTTTGCAAGCCATCATTCAAACGGCCATGCAAGGAAAAACATACAATGCCATTGCGTTGGATTTTAGAACTACGGCAGCAGACACATTAAAATTAATTCGCGGAGCGGAAGAACAATTTGCTACCTACGTGCCTGTTATATTGCTAACGGATAAAAAATTTACTTGGTCGGTAGCTTCAACTGCAACTAATTTTCCAATTTTAGAGCTACAAGCAACAAAAGCAGATGGCTCCCCTATTCGTGTTGAATTGGATGCCGTTTTAAAACAACACCATGCGCGTAATGTGGTTGGGTTTTTGCCCGCTAAGAAAAAAACTAAAAAAACAATTGTTTTTACAGCGCATTATGATCATTTGGGGCGTTTGGGACAAAACACTTATTTCCCAGGTGCTAATGACAATGCCAGCGGAACAGCCATGTTGATTGCTTTGGCGCGTTATTTTAAAAGCAACCCGATTGATTACAACATTGAATTCATTGCGTTTGCAGGCGAAGAAATTGGATTGTTGGGTTCAAAACATTATGTTGAGCATCCATTACTACCGCTTAAAAACATTCGCTTTTTGGTAAATTTAGACATCTTTGGCAG
>JAKQEZ010000211.1 GCA_029558435.1 Bacteroidota bacterium | reverse complement strand
CTGCCAAAGATGTCTAAATTTACCAAAAAGCGAATGTTTTTAAGCGGTAGTAATGGATGCTCAACATAATGTTTTGAACCCAACAATCCAATTTCTTCGCCTGCAAACGCAATGAATTCAATGTTGTAATCAATCGGGTTGTTTTTAAAATAACGCGCCAAAGCAATCAACATGGCTGTTCCGCTGGCATTGTCATTAGCACCCGGAAAATAAGTGTTTTGTCCTAAACGCCCCAAATGATCATAATGCGCTGTAAAAACAATTGTTTTTTTAGTTTTTTTCTTAGCGGGCAAAAACCCAACCACATTACGCGCATGGTGTTGTTTCAAAACGGCATCCAATTCAACACGAATGGGAGAACCATCTGCTTTTGATGCTTGCAGCTCTAAAATTGGAAAATTCGTTGCAGTTGAAGCTACCGACCATGTAAATTTTTTATCCGTAAGTAATATAACAGGCACGTATGCTGCAAATTGTTCTTCCGCTCCGCGAATTAATTTTAATGTATCTGCTGCCGTTGTTCTAAAATCCAACGCAATGGCATTGTATGTTTTTCCTTGCATGGCCGTTTGAATAATGGCTTGCAAACTGTCTTTTTGAAACAATAAATGGGTTGGAACAATACGATAATGGAGCGTTCCACGATACGATGGCGCATTTTCTTTGGCGATGATTGTTCTTCCAACCTCTAATTCTTCGGTTGAACCGTCTTTTTTTGCCAAAGTAAACTGAGCGTTTTTTGGAAACGAGTTTACTGGAAAATGAAATGCTTGATAATACGATTTCCCAACAGGTTTTAAGCCAATAGTTTGAAATTCACGGGCAATAAATTCAGCAGCAATAGAATCGCCACCATTTACATATCCGCGACCGTGAAATTCGGGTGAGCACAATTGTTTTACTATTCGTTTTACATCATCTACTTGAGAAAACGATAGTTGCCAACAAAAAAAAGCAACAACAATAGCTATAAAGTTTCTTTTATTCAAAACGGCGACACAATTTTTGGATGAACTCTTCAACTGTTTCATTATCTGTTTCCCAAGCATATTGACTTCCCAATTCGTTTAAATAGTGTGCTGCTTCTGATAAGCTATGGCGAGCATCCAAATGTTTAATTGCATCCGAAAAAGCTTCGCTTGAGCCATCAAACAATTCGTTAATAAACAACAAACGCTCGTTTAACCCAAAAGAACCAACTAACGAATCTAAAGGCATAAATCCAATATGATTTTTTACCTTATTATTGATGGTTTGTGTTAATGAAACAAAATCAGACGACATAGATGGGGCAGTAACTGGTGCCTCAATTGGGGTGTTAACAATAGGAGTTGGAATATTTGGTTGTTCTTCAACTACTGGTGCTTGCTCAACAGGTTCAAATACTGCAACCTCATCCTCTATTTCTTCAATAATTGGATCTTCTTCTGTAG
>JAKQEZ010000202.1 GCA_029558435.1 Bacteroidota bacterium | reverse complement strand
TGATTGTAGTTTTTCAGATAATGATTTGTAATCTTTTTGCTCGACTTTAGCAAAGGAAACAACATCATTTTCCATATTACGAATATGAGTTATCATATTGGCATCCACTTGCCATTTTTCACCATTGTTAAGTTCGATGGCATCACTTTCATCATCGTGATGATGATCATTATGTTCGGCAACTTCTGTTTGATTATTTGATTTTTCGTTTGTGGAATTGCCACAGCCAAATAGCAAAAGGCTAAATACCGATAGTGTTAAGATTACTTTATTCATTATGATTTTTATTTAATTGTTTATTGATAGTGAAAAATGCAATGATTGCAAATACAAGCGTTACCGCAATTCTGAAAATCATTGCACCAATAGTTTTTGTTTCATAAATACCACCAGAATTGATGTGAATTTGCAGTCCGATAAATGCAGCTATCAGTATGAGTGTTGAAATTCCTAATAGAGTAACTGTCCATTTTTTGCTCTTAGCAAACCCATAAGCAGCAAGCAAATAAAGAATGCTACTGATGAAATTTGACCAAACCACAAACAGAACATAATTGCCTTCCTTGGCTCTGATGCCAAACAAATCAAAAATTACTGATGTGCTTAGAAAAAGAGTAAGCAAGCCAAAGGCTGTTAGAATTACTGCTGATGTATAGAGGACATACTTTTTCATTTGGATTTTATTAGAGTTAAAACAGCCTGTATCATATTATCACCGTTTCTGTTTATGTCAAATTGAAAATTAGCAACTCTCCATTTAAACATTTGCAATCGGAAAGTTCCCATCACGATATGAATTAACTCATCGGATGTTATTGCATTAGTAAAAACTTTCTTTTGTTGCCCTTCCAAAATAATCGGCATCAAGTGTTTCATTTTCACAGCCATTATTTTCAGTATAGTTTCGTTTATGCGTTCACTTTCCTCCATCAGTCCGTCAGAGAAAACTGCTACTACAAAATGCGGATGCTTTTTAAAAAATGAAAATTGATTTTGAAACAGCGTTGTGAATTTTTCTTCGGGTGATTGTTCTAAAGAAATTGCATTTGTATAGCGTTCATCCATACTCTTAGCAAGATATTCAAGTAAGGCAATAATGATTTCTTCCTTGCTTGTAAAATGCCTGTAAATAGCACTTTCAGAAAAATTCATTTCCTTAGCCAAGTTCTTAATTGTTAGCCCACTTATTCCCGAAGCAGTCAATATTTTTCCTGCCGCTTCAATAATTTCAAGTTGTCTGTCAGAAATTGTTTCTGTTGTCATTTGATATATTTTATTCTGTTATAGATTTCATCTTTAAAAACGCAACTCCTAACCAAATTACAGATGCGGTCATTGCAATTGCCCCAATTAACACTAAAACAGGAGGCACTCCAAAGTAGACCTCGGTTAATATTCCAATTGGCATTAACAATCCAGTAAGTGCCAACCAAGAAATGGCTTTCACGTTTTGGAGCTTGTCTCTGAAATGTAGAAGTAGATAACCAATTAGTATGTTTAGAAAGGCGAACAAGTTCCCGTGAACGTGAGCCAGTCTGCTTTCAAAATGCTTGCCGATACTGTATGAGTTTACCCATTCTTCTTTACCCGGAGCGAAGTCACGCAGGTAGATTAATAGAAAGCCGTAAGCCATAAAAAGCCCCATTGTTAGGAAGCCTATTGCAATGTTGTTTTTACCGTTCATCTTGTATATAATTTTAAGTAAGTGAATATTCGCTCACAAAGATAGGTCTATTTTATTTATACCTGCAAGTTTTTTTGAGAAAACTTGAAAATGTGACGAAAATCATCTTGGTGCGGTGGGTAATTGGCTCTTTTGGGGTTTGCCTGTGTATCGGGTTGTGTGAGGGGGCAAACCCCAAATGTGCCAATGTGGGCAGGCTAAAATTATTTTTTAAAATGTGCGGTGGGAAAATTTTTAAAACCTTGCGTTGGATTGAGTGTCGGCAAACTGAATTGGGTCTGTGTCGAGTTACTGCGAAATAGTCAACCGAGTTAAGGTCGTCCGAAAGTTTGTTTGGTAGTCAAAAGTCTGGTCGTTTTGGTGTCCGTCTTACGGTTGCACGGTCATCTTTTAGGCTTGCTTATAACGTTTTGCGGCTTGGCGTAGTGGCGGATTTACACCACTAATGTTGATACGAAGCACACAGTTCAAATTTACGAAAAACTGTCATACGAAGCACGTCACCCGCCATTACGCCAAACCGCTGTTACCAGCTGGCGTTCTGTCTTCAGTGTCTTGGAAATAAGGTCTGATAAGTGTTTTGCTGGCCGTTTACTGCTTTTGTGTCGGCTGAGGGTTGGCGGGTTTAAAAATTTTAAAAGGAAGGAAATTTTAAAAAATAATTTTTCGGTCGGGAAAGGTGGAAGCTCTTTTGCAATTTTTGGATTGAGCATTGGCTTGTGTGAATTGCAAATGTGCTTACAACTGTGGGTTGGCTTCTTTGTTGTCATTCCAATAATAGCTGTCTGGATAAGGTCGTCTGCCAAATATTGCAGTTCCAACACGAATAATCGTTGAGCCTTCTTCAATGGCTGTTTCTAAATCGTTACTCATTCCCATTGATAAATCGTAAACAGGTAAGTCTTTTTCTAACATTCGTATCTGAATGTTCTTTAGTAATTGAAAGCACTTGCGAACTTTTTCTGTTTCCGCAGAAAAAAGTCCGATGGTCATTAAACCTTTAATATTTAGTCTGTCAAGTTGTTTAACTTGTTGAGCAAAGGTCAAAGCATTTTCGGGTGAAATACCATACTTACTTGCTTCATAAGAGGTGTTAACTTGGATAAAAATATCTAAGGTTCTATTTTCAAATTCTAATCTCTTTTGCAATTTTTCAGCTAATTCCAACCTGTCAACCGATTGTATGCAGTCAGCATATTTAATAACTTCTTTGATTTTATTAGTTTGAAGATGTCCTATGAAATTGGTTTGGTGTGGTGTGTTTTTCAGTTCTTCATATTTGCCTTTCAGCTCTTGTATTTTATTCTCTCCAATCAGTGTTTCTCCTGATTCAATTGCAGTAATAATATTTTGAGCCGAAACAGTTTTAGTTGCTAATAGAAGTTTAATATCATTGAAGTTTCTGCCTGAAAATTCGGCTGCATTTTTTATTCGTAGTTTAATATTGGCTAAATTTTCAACAATTAAACTCATAGCTGCAATTTGTGTTCCGGACAATCTATTCTCAATTCGTTTTCGGCAAGTTGACTTTTCAAAAGTTTGCAGTAGTGAACACCTTTTTCAAGTTGATAGTTAGAGCAAGAAAAACACATTCTTTGAATAGTGATGATGCCTGATTTGTTTAGGTCATAAATCAATTTCAGCAATCCATTAAGCATTATTGTTTTTTGTTCCTGTGTCAGTTTTTCAATGGGTTGTTCTAATGATGAAGCAAATAATGATGCCTTCTTTGCTATTTTCTTTCCTTCATTTGTGAGTGATAGCGAAAAACTCCTAGTATCAATGGGGTCAGTCTCCTTGGTTACTAATTCTTTTGAAAGCAAAATTTTTACGCTATCGCTTATTGTAGCTTTTGTCATATTGAACTCATCAGCCAAATATCCTACTTTACACTTTTCCAGCGAGTGGAAATAAATGAAAATTAAAATTTGAATTTGTATCGGACTTAATGAGTTTTCTTTGCTTTCATTCCAAAGTAATACTCTGAATGCTTCAGAAATTCGTTCCAAAGCCACAACAATGCGACTTTCAATTTTTTGGTTTTGCTCGTTTAAGTTAAAAGAGGAATGTTTCATTTATTTACAATTTTCCATCTCAATAATGAAATACCCTTTTTGTTTGATTTCCACTTCCCATTGGGGCCGCACTGTTTCGATGTGGCAGAATCGACATTCTTTTGATGTTAAGGGTTGACCTTCTTGTCCTTTGGTTTTTAAATATTCTCTACCATAACCGTAAATTACGGTTGTGTCTTTAATTTCTTCGGGTGCGATAATGTCGAAGTGCATTATGCTACCATCTTTTTTTGTTACATAGGTGTCCCAAACTGCTACTTTCATTTTTATTGTATTATTGTTTTGTGCGTTTGCAGTAAATGCAAACAATATTATTGCTATACTACTTATGATTCTCATTTGTTAGTGATTGTTCATAGAAAATGCCCTGCAAAGATAGGAATCCTAACAATGCAGGGCAATTTTTTTAGCCTTTTACGTCAGCCATAGACGCACCAAAATTGATGTGTAATACATTGCCGTTTGGTGTTAGCAAAGCTGGAACAGATTTTACACCTGCTTTTTCCGCTTCCGCAATTCTTGATTTGTCATTACCGAAGTGAACTACTTCTACATTGTCTTGACCCATAAGGTTGATGATGTCGTGCTCTGCACTCACGCATACTGGACATCCTGCGTGATAGAAAATTGATTTTGCCATTTGTTTAATTATTTTATTATGGTTGGCATTATTGCCGCTGCAAATATAGTAAGGAATCCTTACTATGCAAATTATTTTAAAGTTTTTAATGCGTTCAGTTAGATTGTTTTATCTGGATTTTGAAAAATGCTTCAATTTTCTTCTAAAACCGAAACTATTGCCCCGTCCAGATATGCCGAAACTAACAATTGACAAGAAAGTCGAAT
>JAKQEZ010000198.1 GCA_029558435.1 Bacteroidota bacterium | reverse complement strand
CCTTTTTCATACGTGCGTGCAAATGCTTTGGTGAGCAAATAGGCTTTTTCAAAGTTAATGCTGAGTTCTTTTTGCAGCAAGTTGGCGTGTTTGTCTTGAAAACTGGATGGGATAAAATCAGAGGCGCAATTTACCACCACTTCAATTGCTAGGTTTTGTGCTTTATATTGTTCAAACAAAGCATCAAAATCATAGTGTTGGGTAAAATCTATTTGCACCGTTATTGCTTTTTTACCAAGCGCTTCAACGGCAAGCTTAACTTCTTCCACTTTTGCTTGCGATTGGTTGTAATGCAACACAAGGTGATATCCCATTTGAGCCAATTCCAATGCAATGGCTTTTCCTATTCTATCCGAACTACCAGAAACAAATGCAAATTTATTCATCGTTAAAACTTTCTACTTACACTTTGTGTAGCAACATTTTGTTCAAATATACGATTAATTTTTAAAGCGAATCAGAGGAGTTGAGTTATGGATTTTTTACCATAAATGTATCTCTTTCTTTGAGCGTTTTTTTTCGAGCAACGAAATGAAAATTAGACAAACGATTGCACGGCAAATCCTACCTTACCACCGTTATAAAACCTTCTTTTGTTAAAAAAACGCAATTGTAATTTTTTAAAGGATTCGAGTTTCCCTCCTAGAGAGCCTGTTCCGAGTAGCGGAAAGGGATTAAGGGAGGTGACACCTAGAGTCAAAAAATAATCAATCAGATCCCAATTAAACCTACCTTACCACCGTCACAAAACCTTCTTTTTTCAACGAATAATTGTCCATTTGTAAATTGTCCATTGTCAATTCTTTCATCGTCAATTTATAAAAATAAACGCCATCTGTTGCGGGCGAGTTCCACAGCTTATTTTCTCCTGCTTGCAAATTTCCCTCAAAACGATAAACCACCTCGCCCCAACGGTTGAGTATTTCTAAGTTGGCGTTGACTTCTAAATTGGTGGTGATGCTGAAAAAATCATTGATGCCGTCTCCGTTGGGTGTGAACACGTTGGGCACGTGTACAATTAAACTATCGTAAACATTTACAGTTGCATAAGCCGTATCTGCGCACGATACATCATTTTGCCAAGCCACTAGCATTATTTGATAAGAGCCCGAAGTGTCTGCCACAAAGCCAGTAAACGGGTTGTTTTGCAAAGAGCCGTTTACATACCAATTGTAGTTTTGAGCTTGCACCGAAGTGTTGTTGATTGCTACTTCCAAGGGCGCACCACCCGATTGCGGACTCACCGTAAAACCTGCTACGGTGTTGTTGCTAGTTGGAATTACAAAAGAACTATCATCACTTCTGCAACCCAAACTATCTTGAAAATAAACAGTATAGTTGCCACCAAAAAGCCCACCTTGTGTTGTGTTTTGCCCTTTGTTGAGTGGTTTTGCCAAGGTATCTCCGTTTTCTGAAATAAGATACAGCACACCCGATTCTTGTGGTTGTTGAACATTGATGCTACCCGAAGCTATGCCACACACCGCTTTTAAAGTTGTGAGTTGAGGCAAAACAGGTGGTTTTTTAACTGTTATATGCACAGGGCGCACAAC
>JAKQEZ010000193.1 GCA_029558435.1 Bacteroidota bacterium | reverse complement strand
GGATTGTTCGTTTGCTTATGTGCTTACCGTGCTTACAAATCCAAGTTCAGCAACAGGAATAACGCAATTAGTTGGTCGTATTTTAAGACAGCCATTCGCACGAAAAACCAAAGTGCAGGATTTGGACGAGTGTTACGTTTTTACGTTCCGTCAAAATGCAAAATCGTTGGTAAGCGACATCAAGAAAGGATTGGAAGATGAAGGATTGGGCGACATTGCAGGAAGAATTGTAAGCGATGAGGCAGGAACAGACACAGGCGGTTTGAAAGAGCGTGAAATGCACTATCGTTCGGGATTTAAAAAATTTGAGGGGAAAATATATTTGCCAAAATTCGTTGTACAAGAAACAGAAAGTTGGAGAAATCTGAATTTTGAAGTTGATATTTTAAGTGAAATTAATTGGGAAGACATCAACATTGATGAAATTCAAAATCTTTCGTTACAAAACAAGTTGAGCAAAGAACAAGAAATTGTTTTGGGTTTGAGCAATGAAGAACAAGAATTGCTAAGAGAAACAGGCAGAGCAGAAAAAACAGGAACATTAGAAATAGACGAAGTTTTTCTGACAAGACAGATAACTGAAATAGTTCCTAACCCTTGGTATTGTTTCCAGATTGGCAAAAAAGCGATTGATTTATTACAAACGAAATATGACCGTGAAACGGTTGCAACCAATTTTGTTTTCATCATAGAAGAACTAAAAAAGGTTTTAGACAAAGAGCGTAACCGCTTATCAGAACAAGTTTTCAGAAAAATGATTACCGACAAAAAACTTTGTTTTTTCTTGATTGAAAACAAAGATGGATTTGTGTTGCCATCAAGAATAAAAGTGAAAAGCAACAAACAGTTAGTCCGTAACGACAACACGCCAATTCAGAAATCCTTGTTTGACTACGTTCCCGAAGAAAATATAAACGACCTTGAAAAATCGGTTGCCATTTACCTTGATGAACAAGAGAAACTATTGTGGTGGTATCGCAATATGAGCCGACAAGATTATCATATTCAAGGTTGGAAACCTAACAAGATTTATCCCGACTTTCTCCTCGCAGACAAGCAAGAAAGCAAGGACGACTACGGAACGGTTTATGTTTTGGAAACAAAAGGTATTCATTTAAAAAACGAGGACACAAAATATAAACAAGACGTGTTTGCATTGTGCAACGAATTAGGAGCAAAAAAAGCGTGGAAAGAATTGTTTGACGAATTTCCCGACCACGACTTTCAGTTTCAAGTAGTGTTTGAGGACGAATGGCAAAATAAGATTAACGAACTAATGGAATAAGCCAATGCACAGGTGTAAGCACATACCACAGCCTCTCAAAGCCGACCCACAAGCCAAAGCTGTGGTAAGAGCTTCCACCTCTCCCACCCGAGAAAAATTATTTTTTAAAATCTCCTTCCCTTCTAAAAATTTTAAAAACGCCAACACACAACCCGACAGAAAAACATTCGGACAGTTGGTTGCAAAACTCAATATTGACAAGGGTTGCAAGACACGGACGACAAGAACGCCAGGGCATAACAGCGTGTATGTGGCAATAGCGGGTGAAGTGGTAAATCGTAGGTCTGTGCTTCTAAAAAACTTTGTGCTAAACGGACAGGTAAGTGCTTCTAATCCGCTACTGCACATACACGCAAACCGTTAATTAATAAAAACCCATGAAAAAAGCTTTTAACCTTTATTTTATTGTTATTTCATTAGGATTCATATCTTGTTCATTTAACCAACAAGAAAATGATTTCATTATTGATTCTTCTCGCGTTGGGGATATAAAATTATGCGATAAGATATCTGATATTATTAAAAAATATCCAAATTCAATTGCTATAGAATTTGAGGGAGATGAAGGAGTAACCTGGAAAGGACAAAAAATTTTATTAGCTGCAAATGAATGGATATTAATAGAAGCCTCATGGTTAGATTCAACTAAGATTTGGAGAATATCTACCAATTCAACTAAATATTCAACTGTCAATGGTTACAAGGTTGGTGATAAGATTTCAAAAATTAAGAATAATAAGGATATAATTTCCTACTATGAAAGTGAAATGGGATTTCAACTAGAATCTGATAAACTAAACTTTGGATTTGAATTGGAATCAAAATATATGGATGATTTCTACAAAAAAATTAATGATTGCAATGATTGTCCTGACTATATGAATTTGTTTAGTAATGAAGCAAGTATTCAAAACATAATTATATCAGGAGAGTGTA
>JAKQEZ010000189.1 GCA_029558435.1 Bacteroidota bacterium | reverse complement strand
TTGCCAATTCAATGTAAAGAATGATGATTACAATCAAGTTAACAAATGGAATTAAAAGAAGAATAATCCACCAAATAGGTTTTCTTACAATTTCTAATAAAATTACCAGATTGTAAATAGGTACAATGGCAGCCCAGCCTGGTTTGCCCGCCTTTTCAAATACTTTCCACATACTGATAATCATTAAAAGTGTCTTGTCCTGAAATAAGTTTACACATTTTAACCTTTAAAAAAGTAAACTATGACAGACAAAAAAACAGAAAATCAGTTGTTTAAAAAGCAAAAAAGAACGCTTACTTTTCACGATGACGAATTCAAAAGAAAAGTTATTGCAGAGTATTTGGATGGTAACGCTTCCAAAGAATCAATTCAAAAAAAGTACGGTATTAAAGCAGACAGTGCCATTACCCGTTGGATGCGAAAATTTGGAATTGTAGATCCTTTTGCAAAAACGCCTTACCTTGGCTTCGTGAAAGAACATCATTTAAAAAAGAAAGACCCGGGCAAATTGGAGCTTGAAAACAAAGCGCTTCAGAAAAAAATCAGAGACCTGGAAGCCAAACTAACACAAGAAAAACTGCGTGCAGAAATGTATGCCAGAGTGATAGAAAAGGCTGAAAATGAAATGAATATCCCTATCTTAAAAAAGTCAGACACCAAGTAATCCTTGAGATGAAAATGACCTATTCGCAACATAGCCTAAGCGATTATTGTCGGTTATTTGGTGTTTCCAGGCAATCGTTCTATCAGCATTTTAGAACAAAAGAACATAAAAGTTTCCACAACGAAATGATTCTACAACAAGTCAAAATGATTCGGGAAGAACATCCACGATTGGGTACCAGAAAACTCATGGTTTTGCTGTACCCTTTCCTCCATGAACATCAAATTACATTAGGCAGAGATGCTCTGTTTGACCTTCTGGGGCATCACAAAATGCTTGTTAAAAAACGAAAAAGACAGGTACAAACAACCTTTTCTAAACACTGGATGCGCAAGTGGCCCAACCTTGTAAAAAACTATGAGGCAGACACCATAAACCACCTTTGGGTTAGTGACATCACTTATTGGAAATCCGGCAACCACACCTTTTACATTAGTTTGATAACCGATGTGCGTTCACGTAAAATCATCGGATACAGCCTGGATAATAACCTAAAAGCTCAATCAAGTCTGGAAGCCTTAAATATGGCTATCTGCTACAAACCCCATCAAACCGCCCACATCATCCATCACTCAGACAGAGGCTCTCAATACTGCTCTGCCGAATATGTAGCCAAGCTCCTAGAAAACAACATCAAAATAAGCATGACCGAGTCAGGCGAACCCACAGACAATGCCTACGCTGAAAGAGTAAATGGAATTTTAAAAGAAGAATACCTTTACCAATACAACCCTAAAAACATGGCTCAAGCTAAAGCTATTTTGGCTCAAACTATTCAACTTTACAACCAAAAAAGACCTCATTTGAGTTTAGAAAATCAAACCCCAAACCATGTTTTTAAAACCCATACACGAAAGTTTAATAGACTTTGGAAATCCTATCAAAAAACTAATTTTGTAAACCCATGACAGGATGTAAATATTATTGTAAACTTGTATCAGGATTTAGCAACACAAACTGTAAACTTTTTTTAGGACGAGACAGTTAAACAAACAGTAGTGCTTCGTATCAACATTTGTGGTGATAATCGCCACCTTCGCCAAGCCGCAAAACGTTATGGTGCATTTTAAAAGACAAACATTAAGGAAAACAATTGCAACAAAAAAATCAAATGAGTTAAATTAATATCCAAAATATAAACAATAAAACAACAGTATCCCAATAAACAAAAGATAATGGAAATATATTTCCACAAATTTTGCTTTAGGGTTTGGTTAAGTGGATTTAAGAAACTATGTTTGATGGGTTGTTTTAAAACTAAATGAAGTTAAAAATATGGCTCAGTTACATACATTTACAGATTTCGACCTTTTACCTAATCAAACTTCAGGTTTAGCATATGGCCCT
>JAKQEZ010000186.1 GCA_029558435.1 Bacteroidota bacterium | reverse complement strand
TGATTTAAAACAGTTCCAAAACTCCCGTAATTCGTATCTTCAATTTTCAGGAATAGCAAATTGTCGTCAAATTTATTGCTAATCAATTTGTTCGTGATTAGCTCTCCAGAAGTGATGATTTTTGGCTTAATTACCATTGTGTCAAGCGTTGCGGACGTTTCTACATTCAAATAATATTTTCGTTTTTCAAAAAGTCTGGGTAAAACCTGAAATTCGATTTGCGTGTCGTCTCCAATTTCAAAATCAATAATCTGTTCAATCGGCTCGCAATTCACGTCTGAAAAATTGGTTAATTCTATAATATCAGCAAAATATTGAATTTGATTAATTGTATTTATAAAATATTTTCCATCAATTTCAACAAATGAAAATCCCGCAACAATTGAAAGTGCCTCCAGGATATCCATCAATTTTCCTTGTAAATTCGTGTTGAAACTTCCCATGAAATTTGTTGATGAAATAATAATGTCATCAAACAAAAACAACAAAGAACTGTCAAAAATCGGATTGATTCCTGAAAGTTGATTAACTTTGTTCAAATAATCCGACATTCTAACACCTTTAACAATTTCGTCTATTTGTATAAAATTATGACTTATAAAAATGTGGTCGCATTTTATCCTTATTGCGTTCAGTAAAATTAAATCAGGAGCATCAACCTCCAGATATGTTACTACAAATACATCTGCAAGAGTTTTCGTGGGGTCGCTTGGCAAAGTGCTTAATTCTCCATTTTTCAGGAAAGTGCCAACATTCTGCACGCTTGTCGTTGTGTCATAAGTTGCACTAGAACAAGTGCTATTAAGAATGTTGTAATATTGGCTAGTGCCGTCAGTGTAATAGAATAGGTAATCAGTTCTTAATTTTAGGTATATAGTACCGTTGATGACCCACATTCGGATATTTAAATTTTGAAATTTTATGTTTAAATTAAAATATGACGCAGTTTGGGCTGCTGTTTTTTGCGTAACTCGATAAACGGCAATAGCATCATTCTTGTCAGGAATAGGACAATTGTATTCCAGTCCATCGGCATCAATTAAGCCCGCTCCCTGCAATCCTGCAATCGTAATTGTCGAAGTTGATAATCCGTTTATCTTGAAATTAGCTTGAAAATCTTGTGGAGTAATCGTTTTAAGCGTAAAATTTTGAGGCGTAAAAGCAATAAATTCGTTTGTTTTCTCAAAGTTGCGGACACGGTCTAAGAGCGGAGTAATTTTAAAGCCGATTTCAAAGCTAACACTATCCCATGAGATATCCGTAAAATCTAAAGTTACAGTCAAAGGTTGTGTTAAATTACCGTAAAAAACAGATAGCTCCCAATTTGCCGAAGCCCCCCAAGTTTCATAATCAGCTAAAAGTAGCTGTCTTTCAGCTTTTACAAACCTCACTTTCTCGGCTGAAATACCACGATTAAATCCGAAAGGAAATTTAATATCAAACTTGCCTTTAATTTGCAATTTTGCCAATTCGACAGGTATATGATTTACCGCATAGGTCTGATTTGTGCGTAAATTAGTAAGTGTCGCTCTAATATTTAACATAATTTTAGTATTTTTTAATTAAGTTTAAAATATTTCTTATGACGTTCATTGTCAATTGCAATTGTCAAATTGACATTGTTAGATTTCTCGTAAACGTTATTTATCGTCTGTTTTTCCATAATTTTGTTAGTTTCTTTATTTGAAAAAATACGCATATTTTCAGGTGCAATAATAACAGAACGCTTGTCAAACATATACGTTTGCCCACTTTCACCAACTGCCATTTCTTTTCCACGTTCCGCAACACTAATTAATTGACCCTCTTGTGCCTCGCCTCCAGTGAAAAATTCAGGTATCTCAATTGCTTTAACCTTTGAAATTCCAGCCGTAACTGCCCCAACAACCGTCAAAGCTGCTGCCAACGCTGCTGCAATTCTTGCAACAAGTGAATAAGGGTCTCCAGGCGCTGCCGTTGTTGTTGCAATTCCGATTAACTTAATAGCCTCAACCAGTGCAGATGCAGAACCGGCCGCCACATCCATAGCTGCTTTTTCCTTTGCCAAAATAGCCTGTTTTTTTGCGATTTCTTGCTCCTTTTTAAATTTTTCGTCCTGAAATTTACCTTGAACTGCTGCTTTTTCTTCTTCAATCCTGGCAAGTGCTGCTGCTAGTTCGGTCTCATCATCAATAGTCGCTTCAAGTAGTTTTTTACGTCTATCATAAACCGATTCCAGTCCTTCCATTTGTTTATCGTACAAAGTATCTAGTGCGTTTAATTCTTGATCTAGTTGCTCGCCTTGCATGTCAATAATTTGATTATACAACTCGAAAGATTCGTTAAAAACAGTTGTTATGCTTTCTTTGAAAGTGTCTCGCCAGTCCTCAATCGGTTCAGTTCCAAAAAAGTCATTAAAAGCATTTCTTAATTTAGCTGTGATTAAATCCATTTTGTCAAGTCCTGCAGCTGCATCATTGACCGCTGGAGTAACATTTCTCATATTCATTGAAATTTCGCCTGTGATTTTGGCTGCACTTTTAACAGCCTCAACATCTTGTTTTTTGAGTAGTTTTGGCGTATTTGCAATTTCCGCATTTAGTTTGTCGATTTCAGCTCTTAATTCTTTGAGCTTTTTGATTTCGTCTGCTGTATATCCGTTTAGCTCGAAATAGGCTTTTGTTGCTGAATAAATCGCCTCGATTTCTTTTTTGCGAACATCGATCCGACTTTCGCCAAGTTCGATGCTTAATCTTGCATCTTCGTTAATTTTCTTAATATTCGCAATATAGTCCGTATAGCGTTTATTTGCCTCATCAATAGCTTTTTCTTGCTCTTCTAGATCCTCGGTCATTTGCTTCATTTCCTCATTTGTAGCAATAGTTTTTTTAACATCCTCAATAATAGACTTATGGTCAAAAAGCAAAGCGTTCAGCTTTTTATATTCGTCCGCAGTTAGCGAAATTTGCTCACGCTGTACTCCGAAAAATTTACTCACTTCATCAGACATTCCAACAAGGTCAGAAATAGGAGAAAGTAGTGTTACGATTGCCTTATTGATAATATTTAACCCATCCTGAAAAGATTTAATTTCGCCTTTGCCTTTGAATGCGTTTGTAACGTCTAAAACAACGCCAGTGAGTGCCGAAAGAAATGACCACAATAATTTAACTGGAGTTTGAATAGCTTGCATAATCTTAAACCAAACATTCACAGCCATTGCAAGCCCATCAATAGCAGAGCCACCAGAACCAAATATCTTAAACAAGTTTAAAAACGGCTCGAACATCATTTTGGCTTGCTCTCGCATCATTCTAAGATACTTTGAAATAATGCCAGTTTTTTCAATCGCCTCGTTGATTTTATTAACAGTTCCAACCGCTTTATTTCCATCTTCAACGTCAAAAAGTCCCGTTAAAATGCCCTTACCGATAGTTTCTTTTAAGTCTCCCGCAGCATTTTTAATTTGTGTCATTTTGCCCCCATAAGTGTCGGCGTACTTGCTCGCAACGGCGTAACCCTCCGCAGCAAGGTTATTTATAATATTAAGTGCCTCTTGTTCGTTTGCTGCATTTTTTAGTTCTGGTATATATCTTACGAGTGCTTTATAGTTTCCATTTTGCGCCTGAGCAAGCATTTTTAACGCTATCTCTTGTCCTAGTCCTGCTGCCTCGAATTTCGTTGCAAGTCCTATCGAATTTTTAACACTATCATTGACCTGATTGTTTGCAATCCCATAAGCATTTGCAAGTACTGCTAATTTTTGATATTGTTCATTTCCTACGCTTGTAAGTAATTGATTCGCATCTGCTGCTTTGTTTATGGTTGTGGCATAATCGCCAAACGCCTGCTTTACCCTAAACGATTGTTTTTCCTGCTCTAAAAATAAATCAATACTTTCCTTAACCGCCGCCATAACTTGTTTAGCAGCTATCGCAATTGCAGCATAAGCAGCCACCATACTTGCCCCAAATTTAGATACAGAAGACCCAGCTGCTCCCATGTCTTTTGGGTAGTTTCCGATATTTCTCTTTTGTGCGTCTAAGATATTTGTATATTCTTTTGTGGTTTGTTTATTTTTTTCAATTTGAGCGTTAATTTTCGCATTAGCATCCTGACCCTCTTTTGTTGTAATATTTAATTTTTGTTGAATCCGTTGTAAATCCTTATTTTGTTTGTCCAGGTCTGCAATAGATTTGGTTTCACGCTGCAAAATCTTGACTAAATTCTGCTCATTTGTGAATTTATCCTTTAGAAGTTTATTAGTTTCGGCAACTTGCGCTTTTCTTTTTATCTCATTTTATCTTTGGTCATAATTTTTATTCAGTATATGCTGGGGCCTAAGATCGTCGAGTGGAGTATGAGGGTCAAATATATAAAGAGGCAGGATAACCTCCGTTTATTTCAGATGGTTGAGAGTTTAAGCAACCGGGCTAATATTCCGATGCCTAAAATTGGCATAGCCCAGATAGGTATACCTAATGCTTTTGCTTTCGGAAGAGGGATAAGGGATGGCAGGGTTTGCGTTACCCAGGGGATTTTGAGCCTTCTGGGGGATGACGAATTAAGGGCGGTATTGGGGCATGAGCTTTCGCATATAAAGAACCGCGATGTATTGACTATAACCATCCTTTCGGTTATCCCCATGATAATGTA
>JAKQEZ010000185.1 GCA_029558435.1 Bacteroidota bacterium | reverse complement strand
AGATTTAAGACAAAATGAAGACAATAAAAATGCAAAAAAATTCGATCAAAGCAGCCAATTCTAACATTTGCGTCGAGGCGGAAAAACCGGCCGGATCACGGGTCTTGCTTGCGCAACACCCGCGCCCGTCTCGTTTTTCCGGTCACGGCAACCGTTAGACGAAGATAAAAAAATAACAAACACCTTGCCGGTTCTTTTATGGTATCTTAAAAAGACCGGAGGTGAAAAATGTCAAATTTATCGGACATAAAACCCATTACCTATCTCAAGGCAAATGCCGCTGAATTGTTGAAATACATCAACGAAACTCATAGACCAATAATTATCACTCAAAACGGAGAAGCCAAGGCTGTTTTACAAGATCCAGAAAGTTATGAATCTATGTGTAAGGCGCTTTCTCTTTTAAAGTTGGTTTCAATGAGTGAAGAGGAAGTTCGCCAGGGCAAAATTATTGATAATGAATCAGTATTTAGGAGCATTGAAAAGAAGCTGAAGAACCATGAAAAAAAGGTTTAAAATAAATTGGTCTGAACAAGCAGCACTTGATCTTGAGAGATTGATTTCCTATATTGCTTCCGAAAACCCCAAAAATGCTGGACAGATTTTAAAAAAGATAAAAACAGAAGTTTCTCAGCTCGACTATTTACCTTTTCGAGGCAGAATAGTTCCAGAATTTGAAGGACAGGGTTTTCTTTTGTTTCGAGAATTGGTTGTTACACCCTGGAGAATTATGTACAGAGTTTCGTTTGAAAATGTATATATCTTAGCTGTATTTGATTCCAGAAAAAATGTAGATGATGTCTTGCTCGAACGATTTTTAAAAAATGAAAAATTCATCGTCTAACATTTGCGTCGACCCGGAAAAACCGGCCGGATCACGGGTCTTGCTTACGCAACACCCGCGCCCGTCTCGTTTTTCCGGTCACGACTCGCGTTAGAATCGCTGAATACAAAAAATAACCACACAATCCGGCTCTACGGGCGACAGAAGAAGTTATTGCGGCATTGAATGGTTGAAAAAATGAAGACAAATTTAGGACAAATGAAGACAATTCAGGTGCAATGAAACTTTCC
>JAKQEZ010000180.1 GCA_029558435.1 Bacteroidota bacterium | reverse complement strand
TTTGGGTGTTCTGAAATTTCGTTTGTTTTAATAGTTGCAAAAAACACTTCAAGGGCTTCTTTTCCTTTGGCTGGAAAAAATTCTCTTAAATGCACTTCAATTGCCGTTGCATAATTATAAAATTGGTTGGGTCTTGTTGTTAAATCTTCTTCTTTTTCTAATGCTTTTAATGAAATATCAGTACAGTCCCCATCCCATAACACAACCACTTTTTTAACCTTGCATTTTTTAATAAACTCCAAAATTTCGGTATGCAGATTTTTTGTTTCATTATCTCTAAAATGAGAAATTGATGTTAAACCTACGGTTGGAATACCGTCTTTTGTTGCTTTAAACGCCTTAAATTGCCCCTCGGTTATTACCAGCTGTTCGCATATATCAGCATTTTCAAACATTTGCAACAAATCGGGGTGCCAAAACGGTTTTACTTTTGCTTCCGAAAAGTCATATTTTCCCTCGGTTATATGCGTATATTTTGGATTAAGCCTTTTTTGCACGCAATAATCAAAACGAGTTCCAGCACTTGTTGAACCTTTTTCTATCAAATGGCTTTCACGGTGTAGTGAGTATTGAATAATCTCAATATCTCCAAAATCGTTTGCTAAAAAAATAGGTGATTCAAAGAAATTGCCTGTTTTGTCTTTTATTTTAACCTTGTTTTCAGATTCAGAAATACCTAGTTCTGATAACCTTTGGTTTAAATATTCGTTTTTATCAAAAAAAACGAAGTGCCAATCTTCGTATCCCTCGGGGCAAACAAAGTCTTTTTTGCAGTAGAAAAACGTTTTTTCTTCGGGGTTAAATCTAAACCCTTTATTGTATAACTGCTGGTATTGCTTGTATTCCTCAATTAGTTTCATTTTTTCAAAATTTTCTTGTTAATGGTTATCCAAACCCCTGTTTTTAAGTAGTTGTTCCAAAAACGTTTAGTTTGCTTTTTCAGATTAAAATAAACGCTAGAATCAAAATGTTTTGTTTCTACTGTTTGCAAAATGTTTCTATCAATAAAAGTGATTAAAAACGTTTTTTTATCTGTTGGAGTAACTGCTGTAACTATCATAATTTAAGCATATACAAGTTTTAAAACATTGCCGTCAAAACTTCTGAAAACTATTTTTAAATCGTGCAATTCAATTTCTTTTCTTGCTGTTTTGTCATCAATAAAAAAATGTATTTTCTTATCTCTTGTTTGGTCTATGTATTGCCAATTATGCGTTTGATTTTTCTCAAAAAACTGGAAGATTATTTTAACGTTCATTTTCAAATAGTTTTTTAAAGGTTAAACAGACACTTTTATCTCTATTGAACAAATCTTCAATTGAACATTCAAAAAAAGAAGCTAGTTTAAATAAGTGATTGCTTGTTATTTCTTGTTTGCTCCCTTTTTTTATGTAGATCCACGAGCGAAAAGTTTTTGGCGCAACGTGGAGCATTTTTGGCAACCATTTCATTGCCACTTCGTAATCTTCAACCGATAGTTTACGGAGTAATGTGTGTAGGTTATACTTGTACATTGGAATTTAGTTTTTGAATTTGCTCTAATAAATAAAGGTCTGCAACTTGCCCAAACCACGTTTTTTTAAGCCTATCAAACCCTTTTATGCTGTTGTACTGGCTGTTTTCTTTGCAAACGCTTGTAACAAATTCTTGAAACGTTAAATTTCCCTTTTTGCGCTCATTTCTAAAGCGTTTCTTCACCAATGATGAAGCCGAAATTTTGGTGTAATCAATTTTTTCTTCTGCCATAGTTTTAATTATTAAATAAATATTATTAATTTTATCATATCATTTAAGTATTATTAAAATAGCAATAATAAAAAAATGATATGGCAAATGTAGTATCAATAATGTAATTATGAAGTAATAAAGAAGTATTATTTATTAACAATTAAGTATTAATAACTATGGAAAACACAGTAAATCAAAGGATTGTAGAGTTAAGAAATTACTTAGGATTAACTCAAATTGATTTTGCAAACATGATTAATGCAACTCAAGCGACAATATGGAGGTTGGAAACAGGGAAATCTATTCCTAGACAAAAAACATTGTCCGACATTATAAACAAATTTCACGTCAACCGTGAATGGTTAATCAATGGAGCTGGAGAAATGACTTTTGAAAAGAATGTTGAAAAAACGGCAGATGAAAATCCGTGGAAAGAAGCATTGGTAAGTCAACTAAAGGAGGAAAACTCCTTTTTGCGCAATCAATTAAAATTGTTGGAATCAATAATTAGAGTTCAAATTCCGCAGGCAAATTTTAAACTCGCTTTTGACTTAGCCGGACAAAAAGTAATAGGAAAATACATCCAACAATTACCCGAAATGTCTGTCAAAAGCGTGAGGGGTGCTGCTTAAACGCACCTAAACGGCTCAAAATCAACTAATGTTAGAATCCTGACGGGGTCACAAAAAAGTCAGTCAGTTTTGATTGACTTTTTTTATATCCTTTTATTTCAGCAATTTTATACTATTTTTGAATTATGAAAAAAACTACTTATGCACTCGTTACTGGTGCTTCTTCTGGAATTGGACTTAAAATTGCAAACACACTTGCTTTAAAAAAGTACAATTTGCTTCTTGTTAGCAATCAAAATGAAGAATTGCAAAAAGTGGGGTTTGAAATTTCGCAAACGCACCAAGTGGAATGTAAAACACTTTGTTTAGACTTAGCAAATACAGCTGCTGCGCAAGAAATTTTTAACTACTGTGAGCAACAACAAATATCTATTGAAGTATTGGTGAACAACGCTGGGATGTTGGTATTTTCAGAAGTTACTGCTACCGACAAAACAAAGGTGAACACAATTCTCCAATTACACATGTGTACGCCTACCCTACTTTGTCGATTGTTTGGTGAAGAAATGAAAAAAATGAAAAAAGGATATATCTTAAATGTCTCATCCATTTCTTCGGTAATGCCCTATCCAGGAATTTCACTTTATGGACCAACAAAAACCTTTATGCGTTATTTTACAAGGGCTTTTAGAAGTGAAATGAAAATTTACAACGTGCATGTTACTTGTCTTCTGCCAGGCGCAACCGAAACAGGTTTGTATGACCCAAATAAAGTAAATTTAAAGTTAGCTAAGCGAACTGGCATTATGCAAACTTCCGAATTTGTTTCCAATAAAGCAATCAACGCATTGTTTAAAAACAAAGCAGAGTGCATTCCTGGAATTATCAATAAACTTACGGTTTGGTTTTTACCTTTATTGCCTAGCTGGTTAATATTTCAAATCCATAAAAACACCAATTTAATCCAAAAAGGAAATCAAGCGTTGGATAAATAAATGGACGGAATTTAAAATGTGTTGTTACTAAAACATTCTCCACTTACTTTTTAATGTCGATCTGCGGTAATCGTCCAAAATTTCGGTACCGCCTTTTTCCATAAATTTTTTAAAGAATTTAGCGCTTCCCTTTTCTGCTTTCATGTCCATTTCGTCTTCAAAAATTGGAATGATGGTCAGAAAATGAATGTTTTTTTCTCCAACGGTAATTGGTGCTAATTCTTGCTCCAATAAAATTGGGTCGGAAATGAGGAAATAATTTTGTTGCATGGTGGGCGATAATGGCAATGCTTCTTTACCGTTTGGAATGGTGTGTCCGGGACCAAACCACGTATTTTTCTCCACAACATATTGAGCCATTTTTTGAATCCAAGGAAAAATCCAATTCATCGATGGGTTATCCACATTTTCCCATTCCCAATAACTTGGCAAACAAAAACACAATTCGTTGTATTCGCGTCCAGCCAACTTTTCTGGAATAGGCATTTTATAATCCGCCAAACCATTGGTTGTAATTACCGTTACTTGCGAGCGGGACTCAATATCGATGGCAATCAAAGGCAATTCGTTGGGAGCTGTAGGAATGGCAACAACTCGATGTGCGCCAAAGCGTTCTTCCAATGCATGTAATAAATCCGACATTTTTTATTTAATTGGACGTTATAGTGTCCAAAGATAACCAAAACTCTTCATCTGAGGGTACACAACCTTGGTCAATTAATGCATGTACTTCAAATTCGCGTGTTTTGGTGTGCTTTCTTGACTGACGAAAAAACTGAATTTCACCTGCATGTTGTGTCAATGCCGCATGAATGCTTTCAACCGTTGAAAAATTGGCGGTAGAATTTTCAGGCAATTGCAACGAAATTAAGTCGGTTGAATTTTCATTGATTTTAAACACCATCAACGATTTTGGTGCTCTAAATTCAGCATAATGAATTTTACTGTAAACTATTTCCAACACATTGTCAGAAAATATCTCAATCAAGCCCAATGCTTTTTCTGGAGTTTCTTTGTTGATTTTTTCCCACTCCGGACCATCAATTCCGTTGACAATTAAAAATGCTTTTAAATCACCTTCAAAATGTGAAAGTTCATCATCCGTTAACAAACGATATTTCATAAAGGAAAATTATTTGAGAACCCAACCGTTAAAGCCCGCCGATTTGGCTTTTGCCATCAATTGGTTCAATTCTTCTTGTGTATTCGTTCCTCCAATCGAAACGCGTGATAGACCATTTACAACATCTTTAATAGAGGCTTGAAAACCTTTTTGTTGCAATTCTTTTACCAACGTTTGGGCATTTGTAGCATCCGAAAAACAACCTACAATTACATGCATGGATGCTGATGAAACAGCAGTTGTTGTGTTCAAATTATTGGAAACAACAGTCTTATTTTCTGTTGCAACCGCATTTTCTTCTTGAGCAGGTTTGTTTGTATCCACCAACACATAAGTATCGTCTGAAAATTTAAGTGAATAGGTTGATTCGTTGGATTCAATCTCGTTCATTTGTTCCTCCAGCGTTGGCTCATCAATTTGATTTATCTGAATTTTAGTTTTTTGAGGTTGATATTCTCCTGCTTTGTGTTTATGAAATGGATTAAAATCTTGCAACGAAATAATCTTCGACTCCAACACATTGGTTTTCATCGGAATCCAAAAAGAATAAAATAAAACAGGTATCAAACACGCTGCGGCTGCATATTTCCAAACATTGGATTTTTTGCGAACAACCTGAATTGTTGGTTGCGCAGGTTCAACTACTGGTTCAACTGTTGGTTGTTGCTCCACTATTGGTTGCGGTTGACCATGAACAGGTTGAACAATAGAAGTTGCTACCGCCTCAATTGGAGCAGCAACTTCTAATTTTTCTTGTTGAATAGCTTTATGTTGTGCTATTGCCACGTCGGTTTCAGTCAAGAAATGAACGTTCCCAAGTCCATACGACGATAATAGCAAATTAAAATAGCGATCTTGTTCAAAGCAAATATTGCGCTCTTGATCAAAAAATAAAAAGCCAACTTTATCAATGGTGATGCGTTGCCCCGAACTCAATGTTTCGTTCCACGATTTTACCAATTGTTGCACCATCAAACGGGCTTCATCATAAGAAACACGTGTTTGTTGCGCCAATTCGGCAATCAGCAAACCATCGTTGTTGATTAACTGGCGATTGAACAAAAGCGATTTGGAAGGCGGTGTAATAACCCCTAAATTGGTATCAATTTTTGCAGCAGTACGTTGCGTAACAAACCCACCAAATTCGGGAATGATCACGCAATTATGGCGAATCAATAAATCTCCTATAATTTGTTCCATCTGCATCATTTACACAAAAATAAAAAAACCTTCCAATAAATTCAATTAAACCTGTTGCTTATTTTTTATAAAATGGTGCTTTTACTACTTTAGCTTTCAATTCTTTATCTCTTACTTTGATAAAAATTTCAGAATCTAATGCAGCATTTGCTGTTGGCACATAGCCCAATCCAATACCCAATTTAAGGCTTGGCGACATTGTTCCAGAAGTTACTTTACCAATTGCAGTTCCTTTGCCATCAGTTATTTCATAATCATGGCGTGGAATTCCTCTATCAATCAATTCAAAAGCAACCAATTTACGGCTAACCCCATTTTCTTTTTGAGCTTTTAAGAAATCGGCATTCACAAAATCTTTTGTAAATTTTGTTACCCATCCCAATCCAGCTTCATAAGGCGAAGTGGTATCGTCAATATCGTTTCCATACAAGCAGAATCCCATTTCCAAACGCAACGTATCGCGTGCTGCCAATCCAATTGGTTTAATGCCAAACGATGCTCCCGCTTCAAAAACTTTATCCCAAATTTGTTTAACTTGATCGTTTTTACAATAGATTTCAAAACCTCCACTTCCAGTATATCCTGTTGCAGAGATGATAATATCTTCAAAACCAGCAAAATATCCAACTTCAAAATGGTAATATGGAATAGCTGACAAATTTACTGAAGTTAATGATTGCATAGCTTCTGCAGCTTTTGGTCCTTGGATGGCTAACAAAGAATAATCATCCGAAAGGTTTCTCATTTCTGCACCAATTTCTTGGTTGAATTTAGAAATCCAATTCCAATCCTTATCAATGTTTGAAGCATTTACAACCAACAAATATTTTTCTTCGTTGAAACGGTAAATAATCAAATCATCTACAATCCCTCCATTTTCGTTAGGTAAATATGCATATTGAGCTCTACCATCTGTTAATGTTGATGCATCGTTAGAAACTACTTTTTGAATCAATGCCAATGCATTTTTTCCTGAAATTAAAAACTCTCCCATGTGTGACACATCAAACACCCCTACGCCATTGCGTACAGTTTCGTGTTCAACATTAACACCTTCGTATTGAACAGGCATGTAAAACCCTGCAAAATCAACCATCTTAGCTCCAAGAGCTACGTGAATATCGTTTAAAGTAATTTGCTTCATCATTAAAAAAATTTGATTGCGAAGATACAAATTGTATTGCTAATAAACAATTACAAATGCAGCTTCTACTTATTGAATTTTTACAGGTTTTTTACTTTCATCAATGGCAACAAATGTAAACTCTCCACTAATGGCTTTTTCACGGTGTTCTTCATACATTTGTTCGATATAAATTTCCACGCGAATTTTAAGGCTTGTGCTTCCAAGATAGGTCACTTTTCCTACCAATTCAATGATGGTTCCAGCTGGAATAGGTTTTTTAAAATCGATTCTATCACTGCTTACCGTTACCATGCGTTGTCTACTAAAACGTGTTGCAGTGATAAATGCTACCTCATCCATTAGTTGCATAGCTGTACCTCCAAAAAGTGTATCGTAATGATTGGTAGTGTTGGGGAAAACCGCTTTAAAAATTCGCGTTTCCGATGCTTTGATTTTTTCTTCTGTTATCATTGTGTAAAAAATAAGTTTAACGAGTTCAAAAGTAAGAGTTCTATTCAATAAAAAAGGGAAGTTCAAAAAAAAACTTCCCTTTCTAATTGTTAAAATTTCAACAAATTATTTTGCCGCATCGTAACGCGCTTTGTATTCTTTTGCTTTATCCGAATTTCCTAAGTTTTGGTTAATTTGGAATAAAATCAATAATACGTTTGCGTCTTTTGGCTGAGACACAATGTATTTTTCAAGTGGAGCAATTGCTTTTTTGTACAAATCTCTACTTTGAGACAACAACATATCATAATTGAAATCGTTTTCGTTCAATGTATTTGCTTTATCTCTCAATTGAGTTGCCCAAGTTACGTAGTGTGCGCCCAAGTTGTATTGTGCATCCAAATAGTTAGGGTCAATTTCCAACGCACTCAACAATGCTTTTTCAGCTTTTTCGTTTTCACCCAATTCTGTATAAATTGTTCCGATGATGTAATACAATTGTTTGTTTTTAGGATCGGCAGCAATTGCATCTGATAATGATTTTTCTGCAGCTGCATTATCGCCTTTTGCCATATCCACACGAACCAATTCTAACAAGATTGCTTTATCGTTACCATATTTAGCTTTTCCTTTTAAAAGAATTTCTTTTGCTTTATCGTAATCTTTTAATTTGGTATACATGTTAGCAGCAAATGCATAACCTTCTCCTTTTTTGTAGCCAATTTCAGCTAATTCAGAATAAGTTTCAGCTGCTTCTTTAATCATATCTGCTTTTTCTAAACATACAGCTGCATTGTACAAGTTAGTTGTATCAAACTCATTTTTAGCTGTTGTTACTTTATAGATGAAATAAAAAGCAGCACCAGCCTCTTTGTATTTTCCTTCTTCGTAGAATTTACTAGCCATTGGCGATAACATTCCAACTTGCATATTAACCGATTGGTCGATATCTGGGCGGAATTTGCTACTCATTTTATAACTTTCTTGCAATGATTTAATAGAAACCTCCATTGCATCTTTACCAAAATTGTTAATCATAAAGTTGGTATCAGCAGTCATAGATGCTAACTGAACAGCACCACCATAAATTTCACCTTTATAATACAACGTTTTCGGGTCTGCTTTTGTATCTGGGTGTTCGGCAGCTAAATCAATGTATTTTTTAGCGTTCAACAAGGCTTGTTTTGCATCATCCACTTTTCCCATCATCAACGATGGTTGAAATTTTTGTTTGTATTCAACAGCAGCACTTGTAACATTGGTTTTTTGACCAAAACTCAATGCCGAAACCATCAAACATCCTGCTAAAACTGTAATTTTATTTGTTTTCATTTTTATGCAATTAATTATTCTTCATTTCCATCTTCAATTGTTGTGCCATTTTCTTCAGGAGCATCATTCAAAGGCGTGTTTGTTTCATCAAATTCTCCTTCTTCATCTTCTTCATCACTTCTTGGCACACGAGCAACAGCAGCAATTTCAGCATTTCCTTTTAAGTTGATTAATCGAACTCCTTGTGCCGCTCTACCCATCGTACGGATAGAATCAATGTGCATACGGATAGTAGTTCCCGCTTTTGTGATAATCATTAAATCTTCTTCATCCGTTACATTTTTGATAGACAATAATGCACCAGTTTTATCGGTAATATTTAATGTTTTCACCCCTTTACCACCACGGTTGGTAATGCGGTAAATTGGTTCTTGGTCTTCTGGATCATTTAAGAACGTACGTTTTCCGTATCCTTTTTCAGAAACAACCATTACTGTTGAATAGACATCTTCAACGCAAATCATACCAATAACAGCATCAGTTTTGCTAGTCAACGTTACACCACGCACACCTGAAGCATTTCTACCCATCGGACGCACTGTTTGTTCGTTAAAGCGAATTGCTCTACCCTCGCGAGTTGCCAAAACAATCTCGTTAGTTCCATTGGTCAATTTAGCTTCCAACAATTCATCTCCATCTCTTACTGTAATGGCATTGATACCGTTAGCTCTAGGACGTGAATATGCTTCCAACGATGTTTTCTTAATCACACCATTTTTAGTACACATGATAATGAAGTTATTATCCACGTATTCACTATCGGTTAAATCTTGCACTTTTACATACGCCTTAATTTTATCATCTTGTTCGATGTTAATTAAGTTTTGTACGGCTCTACCTTTGGAAGTTTTGTTGCCTTCTGGAATTTCGAATACACGCATCCAGAAACATTTTCCTTTTTCGGTAAATACCAATAAGTAATTGTGGTTGGTTGCAACAAATAATTCTTCTAAGAAGTCTTTATCGCGTGTTGCAGATCCTTTCGACCCCATACCACCTCTGTTCTGAACTTTATATTCCGAAAGACTTGTACGTTTAATATATCCTGCGTGAGAAATGGTAACCACTACTTCTTCATCTGGAATTAAATCTTCAATACGCATTTCGCTTGCAGCATATTCAATTTCAGAGCGTCTGTCGTCGCCGTATTTCTCTTTTACATAAGTCAATTCATCTTTGATGATTTGCATGATACGGCTTTTGTTTGCCAAGATATCTTTCAAATCTTCAATCAATTTCATTAAGTCAGCATATTCAGCACGCAATTTATCTTGCTCAAGACCAGTCAACTGACGCAAACGCATGTCAACAATAGCTTTTGCTTGAATTTCAGACAAGCTAAAACGTGCCATCAATTGGTCAATAGCTGCTTGTGGACTTTCGGCACCACGAATAATTTTAATTACTTCATCAATGTTATCCGAAGCAATGATTAAACCTTCTAAAATATGAGCGCGTTCCTCCGCTTTTCTCAAATCATATTGCGTACGACGATAAATAACATCGTGACGGAAATCAACGAAATGCATCAACATTTCTTTGGTATTTAATAATTGTGGGCGACCATCCACCAAGCAAATATTATTTACCGAAAAAGATGTTTGAAGCGCAGTGTATTTAAACAATTTGTTCAACACTACGTTTGGAATTGCATCGCGTTTTAATTCATACACAATACGCATCCCGTTTCTATCCGACTCATCGCGAATATCTGAAATTCCTTCAATTTTTTTATCGTTAACCAAATCAGCTGTACGTTTAATCATTTCAGCTTTATTTACTTGGTATGGAATTTCTGTTACAATAATTTGTTCGTGGCTTCCTGTTGATTCAATTTCAGCTTTTGCACGCATTACAATACGCCCTTTACCTGTCAACAAAGCATCTTTTACACCTTCATAACCATAGATGATACCACCTGTTGGGAAATCGGGAGCTTTGATGTATTGCAACAATTCTTCGCCTGTAATATCGTTGTTATCAATATAGGCAATTGTTCCATCAACAACTTCACTTAAATTGTGAGGCGCCATATTGGTTGCCATACCAACTGCAATACCTGAAGCACCGTTTACCAATAAGTTAGGAATTTTTGTAGGCAAAACTGTAGGCTCCGACAAACTTTCGTCGAAGTTTGGAGCAAAATCTACCGTTTCTTTTTCCAAATCATCCAACATATCTTCGGCAATTTTATCCAATCTTGCCTCTGTATAACGCATTGCTGCTGGACTATCACCATCAACAGATCCAAAGTTACCTTGACCATCAACAAGTGGATAACGCAACGACCAGTGTTGTGCCATACGCACCATTGTATCGTAAACCGAAGCATCCCCATGCGGGTGATACTTACCCATCACTTCCCCAACAATCCTTGCTGATTTTTTATGCGGTCTATTTGAATAAACTCCTAATTCTTGCATTCCATATAAAACCCTTCTGTGAACAGGTTTAAAACCATCTCGAACATCTGGTAATGCACGCGACACAATCACCGACATTGAATAATCAATGTAGGCGGATTTCATCATGTTTTCAATGTTAATTTTGACTATTCTTTCTCCGTCTGCCATCTTGTCATTTTTTTAATTGCAGCACGCAATTTGCATGCAAAATAATAAGTGTCGAAATTAGTCATTTTACAGATATAAAAAAGTAGAAAAAAGGTTAATTACTAACATAATTACTAACAAAAATCTGTGGAAAATGTTCTTTTTGGCCAAGTTATTAACAATTTATATTTTTTAGCTTTGTAATAGCGGATAAATACTGAAATTTATACGCACAAAACAACACAAACTATGGAGGCAAAATTTTCACCTAGAGTTAAAGATGTTATCGGATATAGTCGCGAGGAGGCTTTGCGTCTTGGAAACGATTTTATTGGCGTTGAACATTTGTTGCTCGGCTTAATTCGTGAAGGAGATGGGACAGCAATAAAAATAATGACTGAATTTCATGTGGATCTACGTCAGATTCGCAATGAAGTTGAAGTTACACTATTAAAATCAAGTTCAAAGGCATATACCAATTCCGGACAAATTCCTTTAACCAAACAAGCAGAAAAGGTATTAAAGAGAACGTATTTAGAATCAAAAGTTTTTAAAAGTTCAATGATAGGAACGGAGCATTTATTGCTTTCTATTTTAAAAGATGAAGAAAGCGTAAGTTGCCGTGTTTTAAACAAATATGGGATTTTATACGAAAATGTAAAAGATGAGTTAAATATGTCATCACAAAATCCAGACACCCCGTTTTCTACTTCATCTATGCCTCGTGCTGAATTTCCTGGTGCAGGTGGCGAAGAAGAAGACCAAGATTTTGGCGCTCAACGCAAACCAACGGATCCTAAATCAAAAACTCCTGTTTTGGATAATTTTGGTCGTGATTTAACACGTATGGCTGAATCTGGACGTTTGGACCCGATTGTTGGACGTGAGAATGAAATTGAGCGTGTGAGTCAAATTCTTTCGCGCAGAAAGAAAAACAATCCTATTTTGATCGGTGAGCCTGGTGTTGGTAAAAGTGCAATTGCTGAAGGATTGGCTTTGCGCATTGTGCAACGAAAAGTATCGCGTGTATTGTTTAACAAACGTGTGATTTCGTTGGATTTAACATCGTTGGTGGCTGGAACCAAATACCGTGGTCAGTTTGAGGAACGCATGAAGGCGGTGATGCAAGAAATAGAGCGCAATCCGGATGTGATTTTGTTTATTGACGAGATTCACACCATCATTGGTGCTGGAGGTGCTTCGGGATCTTTGGATGCTTCTAACATGTTCAAACCAGCATTGGCTCGTGGAGAAATGCAAGTAATTGGTGCAACAACATTAGATGAATACCGTCAGTATATTGAGAAAGATGGAGCTTTGGAGCGTCGTTTTCAAAAAGTAATCATTGAACCTACATCGGTTGATGAAACTATTCAGATATTGAACAACATCAAGGAGCGTTATGAAGAGCACCATTTGGTTTCATATACGCCAGAAGCAATTGTTGCATGTGCCAAGTTGACAGAACGTTACATTACCGATCGTTTCTTACCCGACAAAGCAATTGATGCATTGGACGAAGTTGGGTCTCGTGTTCATATTACCAATATCAATGTGCCGCAAGAGATTTTGGACATTGAACAACAAATTGAGAATTTAAAAGACGAGAAAAATGCAGTAATTAAATCGCAACAATACGAAAAAGCTGCTGAGTTGCGCGATACAGAACGTAAGTTGCAAGACCAATTGGAAACTGCTAAACAAAAATGGGAAGCTGAATCGAAAAACAACCGTGTAACGATTACAGAAGACCATGTTGCAGAAGTTGTTTCAATGATGTCAGGTGTTCCTGTTACACGTATTTCAGAATCAGAAACCAAGAAATTGGCTAACATGGCTTTGGAACTAAAAGGAAGCGTGATTGGCCAAGACGATGCAGTTGCTAAGGTTGTGAAAGCAATTCAACGCAACAGAGCAGGATTGAAAGATCCTAACAAACCAATTGGTTCATTCTTCTTCTTAGGTCCAACGGGTGTAGGAAAAACACAGCTGGCTAAAGTGCTTGCAAAATATTTATTTGATTCAACAGAGGCCTTGATTCGCATTGACATGAGTGAATACATGGAGAAATTCTCAATTTCACGTTTGGTTGGAGCGCCTCCGGGATATGTTGGTTATGAAGAAGGCGGGCAATTGACCGAAAAAGTGCGCAGAAAACCATATTCCATTGTGTTGTTAGATGAAATTGAAAAAGCACATCCAGATGTATTCAACTTGTTGTTGCAAGCATTGGATGATGGACACATGACAGATGGATTGGGTCGTAAAATTGATTTCAAAAACACCATTTTGATTATGACTTCAAATATTGGAGCACGTCAATTGGCTGATTTTGGTACGGGTGTTGGTTTTGGAACCAAGGCTCAAGCTGAATCCAGAGATGAAAATGCACAAACGGTAATCCAAAATGCATTGCGCAAGGCGTTTTCTCCTGAGTTTTTGAATCGTATTGACGATATTATCATGTTCAACTCATTAAAACGTGAAGATATTTTCAAAATCATTGATTTGGAATTGAAGAAATTGTATCAACGTTTGGATAATTTAGGTTACCACATTGAGTTGACCGAAGCCGCAAAAGATTTCATTGTAGAAAAAGGATACGATGAAAAATTTGGTGCTCGTCCGTTGAAACGTGCCATCCAAAAATTTGTTGAAGATCCGTTGGCAGAAGAAATCATCAATTCTGAATTAAAAGAAGGTGATACATTGAAAATGGATTTAAACGAAACAAAAGATGGTTTAATTACCATTAAAGACAAAGGGAAAACAAAGCAAAAAGCTTAGTTAAATAAAATAAAAAACCAAAATAGGCTGCAAGAAATTGTGGCCTATTTTTATATCCATTGAACGATGTCGTATTGCAGTTATTGTGAAAATTTACCCTTGGATAATTTGCATCGTATTTACCACGATACGAAGTATGGTTTTCCAATTGAGAGTGATAATGAATTGTTTGGTCGGTTGATTTTAGAGATCAATCAAGCGGGTTTGTCGTGGGACACCATGTTGAAAAAAGAACAAGCGTTCCGAAAGGCTTTTGAAGAGTTTGATATTCAAAAAATAGCTAATTATCAGGATAAAGAACGTGAACGTTTATTGAATGATGCGGGCATTATACGCAACCGATTGAAAATAGATGCCGTCATATACAATGCAGGAGCAATTCTTGCGTTACAGAAACAATATGGATCTTTTAAAAACTGGCTTGATATGCAAGAATTCACAACCAAAGAAGAATGGTTGAAAGAGTTTAAAAAGCATTTTAAGTTTGTTGGCGGCGAAATTGTTAACGAATTTTTAATGAGTTCGGGTTATTTAAAAGGTGCTCATAATGAAAAATGTATTATTTTTGATAAGATAATTAAAAGCAAACCAAGATGGTTAGATTTATAAAATATACCTTTTTATTCAGTTTTATGCTGATTTTAGGTCAAGCTACTGCTCAATTTAGTGTTGGTGGCGGAGCTACAACTATGATGGAATTTGGAAACAATAAGCCTTTTTACGGACTTCATTTCAACATGGAATTTCCACGCAACAATCAAGTAACGTTTTATGGACGATTGACCTATTTGTTCAATCAAAACAAAAAAGAATACATTAGTGATTTGACTGCAACAGCAATTGATGCAAGCACCGATCCGCAATGGGTTACAGTTCCAATGAACAATGTTTCTTCCATTAACTATTTTATGATTGATGGTGGAACACGTTATTATTTAATCAACGGGTTTGATGAAGGATTTTCTGTTTATGGAGGAACCAATTTGGCTTTGATTGTTAATTCTGTTAAACATGGATATCAATTTGGTGAATACGACCAATCGAAATATTTATTGAATGCTGGAGATTTTAGTGATGCTCGCCAAAAAGGAACAATCATGCGATTAGCAGTGGGATTTACTGGTGGGATTAAATACACTTTTCCAGGTAAAGGAACCATTTATTTTGATTTCAATCCGCAGTTAACATTATTTGGATTACCAAGTAATCAAAACATTCCAAGTTCGGTTTATAAACCGGTGTTTTTTGGTTTTAACATTGGCTACAGAAAAGAAATTTATTAAGATAGATTAACATATTTTAAACTGGAGGCGTAGCAATTTTACTGTTACGCCTTCGTTTTCTAAAAAAACAAGATTATGCAAACAAAAATTCTTTGGGCAGACGACGAAATTGAGTTATTGAAACCACACATTTTATTTTTAGAATCAAAAGGCTATGCTGTAACAGCGGTAAACAGTGGATTGGATGCGGTTGAAAAAAGTGCCGAGGAAGATTTTGACGTTATTTTTTTAGATGAAAACATGCCGGGCATCACGGGGTTGGAAGCTTTAAGTCAAATTAAAGAGCAAAAATCACACGTTCCGGTGGTGATGATAACCAAAAGTGAGGAAGAATACATCATGGAAGAAGCGATTGGTAGTAAAATTGCCGATTACCTCATCAAGCCCGTTAATCCCAATCAAATTTTGTTGAGTTTGAAAAAGATTTTGGAGCAAACAAAATTGGTTTCTCAAAAAACATCGTCGAATTACCAACAAGAGTTTCGTCAATTGGGAATGCAACTTGGTGGACGTTTAGATGCCAACGAATGGGCTGAATTGTATAAAAAAATTGTTTACTGGGAGTTGGAATTGCAGCAAACAAAAGATGCCAGTATGATGGAAATTTTGGCTATGCAGAAAAGAGAAGCCAATACATTATTTGCCAAATTTATTGAACGCAATTACATTGATTGGTTGCACGGTGATGCGGATGCCCCACAAATGATTCATACTTTATTTAATAAAAGAATTGCCCCCATAGTTGACAAAGAAAAAACCTATGTTTTGGTAATCGACAATTTGCGATATGACCAATGGAAGATTTTGCAACCTGTTATTTCCTCTTATTTTACGGTAGAAAGTGATGATATTGTGTATTCCATCTTGCCAACAGCTACGCACTATGCTCGCAATGCATTTTTTGCCGGTTTGATGCCGTTGGAAATTGAACGTAAGTTTCCCAATTTATGGGTATCTGAAGAAGATGAGGGTGGAAAAAACATGCACGAGGATGCTTTTTTAGAAGCCAATTTAAAACGATTGGGCAAGAGTTATAAATGGAGTTACAATAAAATTACCAATTTGGCAGCCGGTAAGAAGTTGGTAGATAATTTTAACCAATTGAAGGACAATCAGCTTAATGTAATTGTTTACAATTTTGTGGACATGTTGTCGCACGCCAGAACAGAGATGGAAGTTATCAAAGAATTGGCAGATAATGAAGCTGCATATCGTTCATTAACATTGTCGTGGTTTGAGCATTCTCCTTTGCAAGATATGGTGAAAAAAATTGCCGATCAAAAAGCACGATTGGTCATCACCACCGACCATGGGACTATGAAAGTTACCAACCCGGTAAAAGTGATAGGTGAACGCGCCACCAATACCAACTTGCGTTACAAAACGGGACGAAATTTATCGTATAACGAAAAAGAAGTTTTTAGAATTTCAAAGCCAGAAGAAGCTTTTTTACCAAAAGGCTCGCTTTCCTCAGAGTTTATTTTTACAAAAGAAGCTGATTTTTTCATTTATCAAAACAACTACAATAAATTCGTTAACTTCTATGCCAATACGTTTCAACATGGGGGTATTTCGCTGGAAGAACTATTGATTCCATACATTGTTTTAAAAGCAAAATAGCATAAAAAAAGGCTTATTGAACGGTTCAATAAGCCTTTTGTTTTATTTAAAATTCTTTTATCGGATAAACTTAAATGTTTTGATTCCTGATTGAAGACGCATAGTGGCAATGTACATTCCTTGTGGTAATTCGTTAATTGGAATTTGTAAATGTTCGGTTTGTTTTTCAACAGTATTCAATTTGGTGCCATCAACTCCAATTATTTCAACATTTCCCATCCAATTTCCTTGCACCAACAAGGATTGGTTATCCATTAAAACAGCAAATGATAGCGTTTCTTCTACTATGGAATCAACATCCAACGTATTGATATTATCCAAATGAAACGATGCAATTACTGGGTAATGATCTGATGTCTTGCTGGTATAACTACTGATGTAAGTTGGCATCATATCGAGCACTTTTGCCGATGCGGGTTTATAATCTATTTTAAGAGGATTTGTAATAAGAATATGGTCGATAAATGACCCCGAATAGGAAGCGTAGGTTGTTTTTCCTGCATCGCTCAAGGCTTTTGTTGGAAAGAAATAGTTTTGAGGGTCATCTAATAATTGTTGAAAAGGCGTTTGAATTCCGTTGTAGGTTGAAACATCCACATCATCGTTCCAATCTCCTAAAACAATTGTTTTTTTATCTTTTCGTTGCACATCTAGAAAAACAGATTTAAGGCTATTGATTGCATCTTTTCTTCGGTTATACGATTCTTGATCAGCAAATGCTTTTAGATGAACCACAATCACGTAAATCGTATCGGGATTATCAAACGATTTTGTTTTTAGTACCACCTCAAATGGCGGTCGACCAGCAAAATCGTAATTATACTGAGAAGATGATAGAATATGATGACTTTGAATAACTTCGAACATATCTTTTTTATAGAACACCGAAGTTTTTTGAGTTTGATCATACGTTGCAAGGCATCCACCGTATTGTGGTAAATCGTTGAGCAATTGCTGGTATGAAGTTGGATTAGACATTTCTGTTAGTCCCCAAATATCAATATCTGTATTGTTCAACACTTGTTTTACGTTATTGTACTGAACTTGTTCGTTGGAAGGTCCTTTATCGGGATCACCAAACCATTCAATGTTCCAACAACCGACATCAAGAAGAGAATCAACTCCAAAAGCTGGAACTTGCGCGTACAGATTGGAAATAAATCCAAGTGCTAAAAAATTTAAAATGAGTATAACGGTGTATTTCATAATTGCAAAAATACAAAATACTGTTAGTAATATCGAACTATTTGAATATTGACATATCGAACTATTTGAATATCGACATATCGAACTATCTGCATATTGACATATTCTCCAAAACACAAATGAAGCTCAAAACAAAATTTGTCTGTGATATCGAACTATCTGCATATCGACATATCGAACTATTTGCATTTTGACATTTTATCCAAAACACAAAAGGCGCTCAAAACAAAATACTGTTTGTGATATCGAACTATCTGCATATTGACATATTCTCCAAAACACAAAAGGCGTCCAATTTTTGAACGCCTTTTATCATTTTTATTTTAAGTGGTTAATCTTTTATTATCTTGGTGGTATTAATAATCTCACCCTCTAGATTGGTAATTTTAAGGATGTAGAAGCCCGATTGGAGTGTGGTTGACAAATCAACATTCAATTGGTTGTATCCTTTGAATAAATCCTTTTGGATTGTGTAATTTTTTCCCAAGGCATCTACAAAATTAAAGTTGTAGGCTCCTTGTTCGTCCACATTTAAGTTTATTTTTAATTCATTTTTAAATGGATTGGGTGCAATTGTTATATCGTTTGTTCCTTTTCTATTTACTGCAATGGTAGAAGGATAAGACACTTTTCCATCCACATCCACTTGTTTAAGGCGATAGATGGTAGTTCCAAAAGTTGCATTTTCATCCAATAATGAATAGCTTTTTGTTTCTCTAAACGTTCCTATTCCAGAACCGATTAGTTTACCCACTGTTCTATAGTGTTCTCCATCTTCGGTTGCTTCTACTTCAAAAAAATCGTTGTTAATTTCTGTTGTTGTTGACCATTCTAATAAATTTCCGTTGTTGGTTGGTTCACCAGTAAAACTGGAGACAATAACTGAGAGAGGAATTGTTGGACCAAAGGAAAAACGTTGACCACACATTTGTTCAAAGTTAGTTCCATCACATGCATGGCTTTTGAATATATGTAAATAAAATTGATAAGGGCCTGTGCCTGGACCACCCGAATTATTTCCAGAATTATCAGAAGTTTCAGGAGAAACAAAACTAAGCGGTAAATAACCTTGAGCCACAACCGCCCCAGAAGGGCTGTTTCCCATTCTTACTAAAACATAGTTCCTTTCATTTGTGCCACAATGACCTTGAAAAATTGTATACGATTCATCCTTAACTAAATTTTTTAACCGTATATAGGTATTAAAAGAAGGTGCCGAAAAATATTGTTGACCTAACCAACCAGGGTTATCAATTGTTAAAGTTGTATTAGAATTATTTGTCGCAATACAATTACCCGAACCAGTTGGATCAGACGTTCCGCAATAAGAACATTTTATTTGAAAATCTCCATTGTTAACTGAATTATTACGAACAACAACTTTAATAGAACTTACACCTGTTGGTGCTACAAACGAAACATGACCAACATTCGAATACAATACTAAGTTATTACTCCCATCATAAACACAAATACGATTACCAACATTGTTTTTAATTTCATACGTTTCACCTGCAACCAAACCATTAACAACCGTATGCTGGTTATATGTTGCTGCTACATTTGTCCATGAACCAGATGTTGGAGCTGGTATTGTTCCACTCAATGGGCCTAGTGAACATTGGCTAAAAGTAGTTGAACAAAAGAAATTTAGTAATAGCAGAACAATTAGTGTTTTGAGAATAGTAGAACTCTTTTTCATCATAAGTCATTAATTTTAAGCGGTTATATTGTTTTCACCACTAAAATTATAGGAGAATGATTAAATAGAAAAATTTTTTGTTCAATTGACGTATTTATTTGATGTAGGTCAAAAAAATAAGTGCAAAAAAAAAGCCGAGT
>JAKQEZ010000174.1 GCA_029558435.1 Bacteroidota bacterium | reverse complement strand
TATCAGGTTTTCCGCTTCGTTTGGTGCTGTTCAATTCGTCAATGCTGCTGTTTTGCTCTTGTTTCAATTGTTTGTTAAGCGTTTCGGCATTGTCTTTATTCAGCCAAATCAAAGCGGTTTCTTCTTTGTCTTTGTCCACTTGGCGTAAACATCTACAAGAAGTTTGCAGCACCATATTTTGTGGACTGTCGCCTTTTTGGGAAAGTATTACACCTGTCAAACTTGGGCAGTCCCAACCTTCTTTTCCAACCTGCACCAAAAGAATGTATCGCTTTTTGGAAATAGGCAAATCCAATGAACGAAATTCCAACTCGTTTTCTTTGGGCAAAGAATAGGTTTTGTTTCCACCGTGATATTTTAAAATTTCAGCAGGATTGATTTTTAGCTCGCCTGTCAGGAACGGATAAACTTCTTCCTCCAATACTTCAATGTTGCTGCAATAAATGGCTATTTTGGCTATTGCTCCATTTCCGTAAACCTTGTTTTTGTATAAGTTGTCAAAGTCCTCAATACCTTTTTTAATGATTTGAAAGCGGTCAAGGTTTTGCCCGATTTTTACCGTTGGCGTTTTCAGGAATTTTTTAATAGCTGTAACCAATGGATAATAATATACCGTGTTGGTTATTTGCGAAAACTTAAAAGCGTAATCGCCTGCTTTAATGGTTTCCTGTTTTTGCAAATACGGTGTTCCCGAAAAACCTAACACGGTTGTGATGTTTCCTTTGCTGTGCCAATAGTTTACGGCTTGTCTTAGTTTTATATCATCAGTCGCAGCGTGGTGAACTTCGTCTATCAGGATTGATAAATTCGGCATTTGTCCGAACAATCGTTTAAGGTCGTTGCTGGTATCTTTTTCTTCCTCGTCCAATTCTAACTCGGTTTGAGCATTGAATTTGAAACTTTCTAAAATCACTTTTTCCGCATTTACCACAAATACTTGCCCGAATGGATTAGGCAAACAAGCATTTACTTTTTGTGCGTTTGGGTTTCTTGCTTTGTTACTTTTCTTAGCCGATTTCTGTTCGTCCAAAACATCAAACTTCAATAGCTTTTTAAGTTTACTTGCCGATGGTTCGGGCAAAACCCAGGACGGGTCGTAATTCTCAATCGTTTTTAAACTCGGAACGATAGAAGATTTTAAGCCCGAAGGAATAAGAATCAGGAAATTATGAGCAAATGCCTTGTTATTCGGTTCGTTGTCAGCAAAATATAAGTCCAAATAAATGAAAGCAGCCATCAGGAAAGTTTTACCTGCACCCATTGGCAAACTCATTAAATAGTCGGCATAACTTACGTTGTAAAAAATGCTTTTAATGATGGTATCGTAATCTATTTCAGTTGGCTTGTCAACAATCAGTTTTTCCAATTCAGGAAGCAAAGTTCCTTTGTCGGTTTTGGTTCTCGCAAAGTCATAAAGTGCAAATGCGTCTTTGTGTTCGCTTAAATATTCTCTTGCAGTTTGGTTGATGTTCAATTTTGAAAGGTCAGTTCCGTTGGTGAAAAAGTCCTCTGAAAATAACTGCCAAAGCGGTTTGTTCTGTCCCTCAATTTTCAAAAACAGATAAGTTTCAATCGCTTCAATTTGCGTATCACGAAGTTGTCCTTTGTCACGGATATATTTAACCAAATCACGAATGGTGCAGTCGTCAGACTGCAACCATTTGTTTTTTTTGTCTTGTATGATTGTATGCAGCATTACTTTTTCTTTTGTTTAATTTTTTCTTCGGCTGCTTTCAAAGCTTTGTCTGCCAAATTTTCGTCTTGTAAATCATCAACAACTCTGTCACTTAGCCAAGCAACCAAAAGTTCGTCCTTGTCTAACTTGTAAAACTTAGCAAACTTTAAAACCTGTTCCTTTGTAGGCTTGCGTTCGTTTCTCTCAAACTTGCTGATGATAGCTTGGTCAATGTCCAATTCAGCAGCAACCTGTCTTAGAAACAGTCCTTTGTTTTCCCTCGCTAATCTTATTAAGTCTCCAAATGTGTTCATTAGACAATATGTGTTTTGACAAAACAGGTCAAATGTAGTTATTATTTTCGGAATGTCCGTCAGTGCGGTGGCAAAAATTTAGCTCTTTTGGTTTTGCGAAGGGTCGGCTCGTGTGTCGGGCAAAACCAAATGTGCTAAATGTGCGGTGGATTGAAAAAATTAAAAATGCGGGTGGGCAAAAATTTTAAAAACATTCGGGTCGGCTTTGAGTGTCGCCTCGTTGGTTTGTGTCAAGTTGTTAAAGAACTGTCCGCTTAGTTGTCAGGTTGCAAAATCTCCGTTTTTCAGTCGTCATTGTCTAGGTTGCTGTGTCGTCCTACGCTTGCCTGTAACGGGAAAGGGCTTGACGACAGTAGCCGTTGTGCGTTGGTTTTAGCGTTGGCAGGCTATTTCGCCAAACCCATGTTAGCGGTTCGGGCTTCTGTTCTTTTCGTCATAGTTGTCGGAATTGTTCAGAGTTA
>JAKQEZ010000171.1 GCA_029558435.1 Bacteroidota bacterium | reverse complement strand
TATTCAGGTTTGCTTTCTTCTTTTGCAAACGGTCAATGTCGGTTGGCAGGTTGGTGTATTTACCAATGTCAATCAGCACTACAATTTTTTGAATGTTCTCTTTTTGCTTCTCGGTTACTTGTGGATATTTCACCAAGTCTGACAAAAACTTTTTAGCTCGTTGTGCCACACCGCCCAATGCTTCGGGGTCGGTTTGCGATTGCACAATTTTATGTTCCAGCGTTTCAAAATGCTCCAATGCTTTGTTTACGTGTTCGTGATGTGTTTCAATCAACGGAGCTTTTTTTTCTTTTTCGTCTGCCGAGAATATTTTGAATGCTTCAATAGGAGTAATCTCTTTGGGTTGGTTATTGTTGTCCACCCAATAGAACTCAAACTTTTTTTCTGTCTTTAAAAATGCGGCTGTTCCGTTTTGCAGTTCTGGTTTCTTTATGTTGGTTGCATTTCGTCCTGCTCTTGATTTTAGAGGTAGCTTTTTGATTTTGTCGAACCAAGCCCGATTGGCTTTTTTGAAATGGCGTAAAAAGTATAAAAACTTCAAGCGTTCGTCTTCTTCTTCCTTGTAAGTTCCGCTAAAGAGTTTTACTTCATCCAGGATTTCTTCGGTTGAAAAAACCTGATTGTCTTCGCCAAAAGCAGTGTGGAAAGCCTGAATTTTCATAAAGGCAGTTTTGTTCAATCGAATTTGCGAATCGCCTTGTGCCGAAGGATAAAACACATAGTTGTAAATGGCACTTGCTTTTGTTCCGATACGATTGACACGCCCAATTCTTTGCATCAGTTTGGTAGAGTTCCAAGGCGTGTCGTAGTGAATAATGACATTAGAACGGTGTAAGTTCACACCTTCTGCCAATACTTCGGTAGTGATGATGATGTTGTATTCATTCACTTGTTTGTCTGCAGCCCAGTTCGCATCAAAGTTGGTTACAATGGTGTCATACATATGCTTTCTGTTGGCAGCCGATATAACCAACACATCTTTTCTCCCTGCATCTTCCAAAGCCTTTGCCAAATAATCAACGGTGTCTTTAGATTCGGAGAATATTACCAATTTGCCTTCTACATTGGTTTTCTTGTTCAGGAATTGTTTGGTGAGTTGAGCAATAAAAACATCCATTTTCGGGTCGTTCTCAATAGCGTTCCAACCTTTTACCAATTCCTTTATGAGTTTAGAATCCTTTTTTAAACTTTCAATAAAGCCGTCTTTGAAATCGGAACTTTTAAAAGTTTGGTTCTTGGGATTTTCTTCGCTTAATCGTTCAATTTCTTTTTCAATATCTTCTTCGCTCCAACCTTTGTCCAGTAGCTTGTTTACGTTGGTGTCGGGAGCAATAAACACTTTGTTGTTTTCAAACATTTCAATCATTCGGTCTGTCGCTGTTTGAAAATTTACCAATGACTTTTTGAAAGCATAGAAACTACTTTCCAATCGTTTTATCAATTGAGTTTTCATTATAAATGCCAACGATTTAGAAACCGTTTCCGCATTTTCGTAATACTTGTCTTGAATTTCTTGTTTCAGTCCTGCAATGGCTTGGTAACGGCTGTATTTCAGTTTGTCTTCGTCAGTGAGATAGAAAACAGTTTTGTGAAAAAGTTCATTTAGTTTTTCGTCCATCAGGTATTCCACTTTTTTAGGTGGGTCAACTTTCGGGAATTTAATGCCTTGCTCGTCCAAGTCAATTTTATATTCGGGAATATTTTCAAGGTCTGTTCTTGTTCTGCGAATGGTAATCGGTTCAATTACATTCTTGCGGATTTTTCCGTAAATGGTTCTTAGCTTGTTTACATCTAATTCATCAAAACGCTTTAGCGTTTTGTATTGCTCCATCAATGGAGCAAAAAATGATGTCAAATTAGTTATTGGCAAGGTCGATTGTCTTGCATCCTGAAACATTTGAATTTGATAAAAAATGTCGTCAGGTCGGTTGTTCAATGGAGTTGCAGAAACTAAAATTACTTTTTTCTGCAAGCCGTCAATCAATCCTTTGTTTGCTCTTGGGCTTTTACAAATCAATTGCAGGTTTTGAAATGCTCCAGTTAAATAATTACGAAACTTGTGGGCTT
>JAKQEZ010000162.1 GCA_029558435.1 Bacteroidota bacterium | reverse complement strand
AAACCGTTATCGGAAATTCTATTAACTTAGCACCCGAAAACTTGACAGGAATGTTTAACATATAAAAAGACAAAAAAATGGACAAAAAGAACAAATTCTCAAACCTTGCGAAAAGAACAGCAATGGTAATCAGTGCTTCTTTGACGGCATTGACAGGCACAAAAGCAGTGGCGACAGTTCCACCGACTTTTGACAACACAAGCGACAAAACCATTCAGGTTAGTCAGGTGAACAAAGTAAAACCTATGCCTATTTTGAAACTCAACCCAAACAATTTGGACGACAGCAAATTTATTGCTCAACACCGTTCTCACAGTTCGCATAGTTCACACAGCAGTCATAGTTCGCACAGCTCTCATAGAAGCCATTATTCAAGTTCATCATTTGCATAAATAACGGCTTATGAAGCATAGCAACTTTGTCAAAGACGGTGAAGTAACTGCCTTTGCGGATACTTCTTTGTTCTCAAAAGACGCAATTCTGAAATGTCTTTATTGGTTTGGCGACAAGTTTCACACCAACGTTTCTTTGGCTGACAACTTTTTCCAAATCACATTAAAACCATTGGCTAACGCCAATGTTAAGGAAGACGAATTGGACTTGTATCTTCAAAAATTAGAACGGGACTTAATTGATTTTCAACTTCGGGACACGATTGCAAAAGAAACCCAAAACGTAAGAGACCTTTTAGTTGCCAAAGCATTTTCTAACGGTGAGTTTGACGAAGAACCACAAGGCAATATTTCCGACCCTGTCGGGTTTAATCCAAACTTAAACGCATAGATGATTGAAACACGACCAGACAGAACAACAAGAAAATTCAAAGAGATTGATTTCTACGACAAGCAAGAAACCAATCAGTATTTTCTGTTGCCGTTTCGGTTTCATCGGTTAAATAATCAAAAAGAAGTTTTAGTAAATGAAGTTGGCGACCATTTGGTAGTGCCTGACGGCACTACTCACGCCATTGTTACTAAAACGCTTTCCAAAGAAAATAATCCTGACATTTACGGTGATTTAATTGCAAATTTTTTCATTTCGGAAGAAGTTATTCCACCACTCATTGACGTTTTTGCAACACGTTACAGAACTAAAAAATCTTTTCTTGAAGGATTTACAGCTTTGCATCTTTTCGTTGTTTCGTTAAGGTGTGAACATACTTGCCATTATTGCCAAGTTTCAAGGGTTACAACCGACAAAGGAAAGTTTGATATGTCAAGAGAACATATCAACAAAGGCATAGATTTTATGCTCAAATCGCCAAATCCACACGTAACAATGGAATTTCAAGGCGGTGAAGCCTTGTTAGCTTTTGAAAATATTGTTTATGCAGTTGAACGAACAAAAGAACTTGCACTGCTTCACAATAAAACGGTTACTTATGTAATTTGCACCAACCTTGCGGTTGTAACAGAAGAAATTTTGGAGTATTGCAAAGCAAATGACATTTTAATTTCAACTTCTTTAGACGGACCGAATTACATTCACAACGAAAATCGCAGGCGACCGGGCAAAAATAGTTACGAATTAACTATTCAAGGACTTGAACTTTCACGCCAAATTGTAGGCAGAGATAGAGTTTCAGCTTTAATGACAACAACAACACTTTCACTTGAACACCCTGTTGAAATTGTTGAAGAATACTATAAACAAGGTTTTAGAAACATTTTTTTGCGACCAATTTCGCCTTATGGCTTTGCAGTAAGAAATGAACGCAAAAACAAATACGAAACTGACAAGTTCCTCACTTTCTATAAAAAGGCGTTAGACCGAATTTTGGAATACAATTTCAATGGTGAGTATTTTTCTGAAGATTATGCAACAATCATTTTGAAAAAAATTTTGACACCGTTTCCTGTCGGTTATGTTGATTTGAGTTCGCCAACAGGCTCAATCACAAATGCCATAGTTTTCAACTATGACGGTGTTGTTTACGCAAGTGATGAAAGCCGAATGTTGGCAGAGATGAAAGATTATACTTTCAAACTTGGACACCTTGACGAAAACTCATACGAAGAAATTTTTTACGGTGAGAAAGCACAACAAATAGTTGAAAGCGGTATCAATGAAAGTTTAGTTGGTTGTTCAGATTGTGCATTTCAAACGTATTGCGGTGCAGACCCGATACACAATCACGCAACACAAGGTGATATGTTGGGCTACCGCCCTACTAGCAGCTTTTGTCATAAGAATATGGAAATTATTCGTTACTTAATTGAGTTAATGGATAGCGATAAACGTATTAAAGAAATTTTTGAAAGTTGGGTAAAACCACGCAGTTAGTATGCTTTTAAGAACAAAAGGAATATCAAGAAATGTAAGTGAACCGCTTGTTGGACGTGTAACACGCAACACTGACAAGTTGGACGGAAATACTTTTCTCATTTCTGAAAGCGAATTACCCGAAATTCCAAACAAAAACTTCAAAGGCATTTTAACCAATAACGATTTTACAGAAAAAGATTTTGCATTTCCAACTGTTTCAAAAATCCCGACTTTTGAACACCTTACAGAAGGCGATATTGTTGCCGTGGGCAATGACGGAAATATAAACACACTTTACAGAGTAAATTCATTTCATAATACTTTGCTCGCCACGGAACGTTGCAATAGTAATTGCTTAATGTGTTCGCAACCGCCAAGAGATAAAAACGATATTCCAAGATTATACGACATTCATCAAAAACTAATTCCGCTTATTCCAAAAGATTGTGTTGAATTAGGTATTTCTGGTGGTGAGCCAACTTTAATGGGAGAACTGTTTTTTCAAACTTTGGAAACGCTTAAAGAAAATTTGCCCGAAACGGAAATTCACGTTCTTACAAACGGACGTTCTTTTGCGTGGCACAACATTGCTGAACGACTTGCACAAATTGACTATAAACGTTTAATGTTGGGTATTCCTGTTTATGCAGATTATTACAAAGTTCACGACTATATTGTGCAGGCAAAAGACGCATTTAATCAAACAATTTTAGGACTTCACAATCTTGCACGATACAACCAACGAATTGAAATTAGAATTGTGCTGCATAAGCAATCAATTCCACGATTGACAAAACTTGCACGATTTATTTACAAGAATTTACCATTTGCTGAACACGTTACGTTTATGGGGTTGGAATACATTGGATACACACCGCACAACATTGAAAAACTTTGGATTGACCCACACGATTACGTTGAAGAATTAGGCGAAGCAGTTAATTTTTTAGCAGGTCAAGGAATGAACGTTTCTATTTACAATTCGCAACTTTGTGTGTTGCCCGAAAACCTTTGGAAGTATTGCCGTAAATCTATTTCCGACTGGAAAAATGAATATTTGCCCGAATGTAAATCTTGCACCAAACTAAACGATTGTGGCGGTTTGTTCACTTGGAATTTGAAGAAACATAGTCAACATATTAAGCCGTTTGTAGAGTGATTAATAGAAGAACTTCCGATAACAAGGTATTGCCAAAAGCGGGGCTGAACGGCTTCGGTTGGACATTTGTGCAAGGTTCAACAGCAGTAATTCTATTGAACTTTTTTGCTAAAAATCCCCGCCTTCGGCAATACCCGAACCGTTGGGTGCAAGTGTAAAACCAACCGTGCCAAAATCAACGGAACAGCGGAAATGACAGAACAACAAGAATGTTTTTTATTTTTTGCCAAAGCACATTTTTAAACCAATTTTAGCCAACCGCACGGTCAAGCACATTTGGTTTTCCAACCGCTCAAAGCCAACGCTCAAAAACCAAAAGAGCTTGCCCTCTCCCACCCACAGCAATATCGTGAATTTTTACACTGTTTCGTAGTGAATTTTTACTATCTTTACACGCTAAACAATTATTAGGCTTCAATGAACCGAATTAAAGACGTTTTAAAAGAAAAAGGTATTTCACAGGCGTGGCTTGCTAAGAAGTTGGGTAAAAGTTACAACTCAATTAACGAGTATGCCCGAAATGTAAGACAACCAAGCATTGAAGATTTGTATCGAATTGCAAAAGTTTTAGACATTAACGCTAAAGATTTATTGATAGAAGAATGAGCAAAGAAAACCAAATAGAAGAAACCTTAATCGAGCAATTAAAAGGGTTGAAATATATTCATCGTCCTGATATAGTTGATAGAAAAACGTTGGAACAGAACTTCAAAACAAAATTTGAAGAACTCAACCGTGTTCATCTTTCTGATAGTGAGTTTTTACGATTACGTGAAGAAATCATCAATCCTGATGTTTTTGCGGCTTCTAAATTGTTGCGTGAACGACAATATTTTCAACGTGAAGACGGAACGCCTTTACATTACACGTTGGTAAACATCAAAGATTGGTGTAAAAACGATTATGAAGTAATTTCACAACTGCGTATCAATACGGAAAACAGCCACCAACGCTATGATGTTATTTTGCTCATCAATGGCTTGCCTGTGGTGCAAATCGAATTGAAGAAATTGGATATTTCTCCACGAAAAGCAATGCAACAAATTGTTGATTACAAAAATGAAGCGGGTAACGGTTACGGAAATTCATTGCTTTGCTTTATGCAGTTGTTTATTGTAAGCAACCGAACAAACACTTACTATTTTGCCAATAATAAAAATCAGCATTTTCAATTCAATGCTGACGAACAGTTTTTACCTATTTACCAATTAGCAGACGAGAGCAACAAGAAAATAACACACCTTGAACCCTTTGCCGAAAAATTTCTGTCCAAATGTACTTTGGGCGAAATGATTAGCAAGTATATGGTTTTGGTAGAAAGCGAGCAAAAAATGCTCGTAATGCGACCGTATCAAATTTATGCAGTAAAGGCGATTGTAGATTGCATTCAGCAAAACAGAGGTAACGGTTACATTTGGCATACTACGGGAAGCGGTAAAACTTTGACCTCGTTCAAAGCCTCAACTTTATTGAAAGACAATCCCGATATTGAAAAATGTTTGTTTGTGGTGGACAGAAAAGATTTGGACAGACAAACTCGTGAAGAATTTAATAAATTTCAAGAAGGAAGTGTAGAAGAAAATACCAATACCGAAACTTTGGTAAAGCGTTTACTTTCTACTGATTATGCCGACAAAGTAATTGTTACCACCATTCAAAAATTGGGCTTGGCATTGGACGGAACGAACAAACGTAACTACAAAGAGCGTTTAGAACCGTTGAGCAAAAAACGTATGGTTTTCATCTTTGACGAATGCCACCGTTCGCAGTTTGGCGAAAATCACAAAGCTATAAAAGAGTTTTTTCCGAATGCTCAATTATTTGGTTTTACAGGAACACCCATTTTTGATGATAATGCTAATTACAACATCAGAGAAGGAGAATACGCCTCTTACAAAACCACGCAGGATATTTTTGAAAAGCAGCTACACGCCTACACCATTACACACGCCATTGACGACAGAAATGTGTTGCGTTTCCATATTGATTATTTCAAGGGAAATAAAAATCAAAAGTCGGGTGAAACGATTACGCAACAAGCGGTAGTAGAAGCCATTTTGGATAAACACAATGCAGCCACAAATCACAGAAAATTCAATGCGGTTTTGGCAACGGCTTCTATCAATAACGCTATTGAATACTACCAACTTTTTAAGGAAATACAAACACAGAAAAAAGCCGAAAATCCCGAATACACAACATTAAATGTTGCTTGTGTGTTTTCGCCACCTGCCGAAGGAAATAAAGACATTCAGCAGATACAGGAAGATTTAACGCAGGAAAAAGAAGATAACCAACAAAACCCCGAAGAAAAGAAAAAAGCGTTGATAGAAATTATTGCCGACTACAACAAACAGTTTGGCACAAATCACAGCATCAACGAATTTGATTTGTATTACCAAGATGTGCAAAAACGCATCAAAGACCAAAAATACAGCAATGCCGATTATTCGCACGAGCATAAAATCGACATTACTATTGTGGTGGATATGTTGCTTACAGGTTTTGACAGCAAGTATCTGAATACTTTGTATGTGGACAAAAATCTGAAATACCACGGATTGATACAGGCGTTTTCACGAACCAACCGAGTGTTAAATGACACCAAACCTTACGGAAATGTGTTAGATTTCAGAAGCCAACAAGATGCCGTAAACCAAGCTATTGCCTTGTTTTCGGGAGAAGACAACAGCAAAGCAAGAGAAATTTGGTTGGTTGACCCTGCACCTGTAATGATTGAAAAATATCAAGAAGCCGTAGCCAAGTTGGGTGATTTTATGCAGGAGCAAAACCTTGTTTGTGAACCGCAAGAAGTATATGGTTTGCGTGGCGATGCGGCTCGGATTTCTTTTGTAGAAAACTTTAAAGAAGTACAACGGCTCAAAACACAGCTTGACCAATACACCGATTTGAACGAAACACAAAAAGCAAAAATTGAAGCCATTTTGCCAACGGAAACCTTGCAGGAGTTCCGAAGTTCGTATATAGAAACCGCCAAACAATTACGGGAAATTCAACAGAAAAAAGGAGACCAGGCACCGCCCGAAATTCAGCAATTGGATTTTGAATTTGTGTTGTTTGCTTCTGCCGTGATTGATTACGACTATATAATGAACTTGATTGCCGATAGCACGCAAAAGAATCCTGCCAAGCAAAAAATGACCAAAGCACAGGTTATCAGTTTGCTAAAATCCAATTCTAACCTAATGGACGAGGAAGAAGATTTAACCGAGTATATTAATAGTTTGGATTGGAACAGCGGACAAGATGTGGCTACGCTTCGCAAAGGTTTTGATACATTTAAAGACGAAAAATATAACAAAGAAATTGCTGACATTGCTCTCAAACACGGTTTGCAAACAGCTGACCTAAAAACCTTTGTAGAAAAAATAATGAGCCGAATGATTTTTGACGGAGAAAAACTGACCGACCTCTTAGAACCGTTAGATTTGAATTGGAAAGAACGCAGGGTAAAAGAATTAGCTCTAATGGAAGATTTAGTTCCACAATTAAAAAAACTTGCCCAAGGGCGTGAAATTTCAGGATTAGGAGCTTATGAATAGTCTTGAACCGTGATTAAATAGGATTATTGGATTACCCCGAAGATGAAACAAAATAAGTATAATATTAAAATCAAGCAATCAAGTAAATCTTAAAAATCAAGGTTTAGACAATTTGATTATGAAAGAACAAGAACTTACACATAAAATAATTGGTGCAGCAATGGAAGTACACAAGCATCTTGGAAACGGTTTTCAAGAAGTAGTGTATCAACGTGCATTAGCAATAGAAATGCAGATGCAGAACATCAATTTTGTGCGTGAACAAGAAATGCAACTACAATACAAAGGCTATGATATTGGTACAAGGCGTGTTGATTTTTTCGTAGTAGAAAAAATAATGGTTGAAATCAAAGCAATCATCAATTTGGAAGATGTGCATTTGGCACAAGCAATGAATTATGTAGAAGCATACAATTTGGAAATTGGTTTATTGATAAATTTTGGTTCAAAATCCCTACAATTCAAAAGGGTACATAACAATAAAGTCTTGAACCGTGATTCAAAAGGATTGAAGGATTCCCTTGATTTCCAGAACCCCAAAAAATCAAGTCATCAAGAAAATCAAACTAATCAAGGTTCAGACAAATGAGTAAGAAAAAATTGATACCCGAATCGCGTTTTCCCGAATTTGCCAATAGTGCAGAGTGGGAAGTGAAAACATTGGAAGACATTTTGGATTATGAAAGACCAGATAACTACATCGTTACTGATACGAATTATCAAAATGACGGAACTCCTGTATTGACAGCAAATAAAAGTTTTGTTTTGGGTTATACAAAAGAAGAGTTTGGAATTTACAACAACTTACCTGCAATTATTTTTGATGATTTTACTGTTGATAGCAAGTTTGTTGATTTTCCTTTTAAAGTTAAATCGTCTGCAATAAAAATATTAACGCCAAGTAAGAAAGATGATTTGAAGTTTATTTACGAACTTATTTCTCAAATTAAGTTTAATGCGAAAGAGCATAAACGACATTATATTTCTGAATACCAAAAATTAAAACTTCCATTTCCAACAATTCAAGAACAACAAAAAATCGCTTCCTGTCTTTCTTCTTTAGATGAAGTAATAGAAGCCCACTATCAAAAGTTGGAACTACTCAAAAACCACAAAAAAGGCTTGATGCAAAATTTGTTTCCGCAAGAAAATGAGAAAGTGCCGAAGTTGAGGTTTAAGGAGTTTAAAGGGGAATGGGAGGAAAAAAGTTTTGACCAATTGTTTGAAATTGGAAATGGAAGAGATTATAAACATTTAAGCAATGGTGAAATTCCTGTTTATGGTTCAGGAGGATATATGCTTTCAGTAGATGATTATCTATATGATGGCGAAAGCGTTTGTATTGGACGAAAAGGAACAATTGACAAACCAATGTTTTTGAATGGGAAATTTTGGACAGTAGATACATTGTTTTATACTCATTCTTTCAAAAGCTGTTTGCCAAAATACATTTTCTATGTTTTTGAAAGTATAAATTGGAAAGACCATAATGAGGCAGGTGGTGTGCCAAGTTTATCAAAAACAAATATTTACAAAATAGAAATTTTAGTTCCGTCAACAATCGAAGAACAACAAAAAATCGCGTCTTGTCTTTCGAGTTTAGACGATGTAATAACCGCACAAGCCGAGAAAATAGAGCTATTGAAACAACATAAAAAAGGATTGATGCAGGTTTTGTTTCCTAAATTAGTTGAATAAAAACTGTGATATAGTGTCGCAGTTTTTAAAAAAGAATACAGAAATGAGCAAAGAAATAGAAACAGTAAAATACCAATCATTGTTGGGCGACATAAAAAACGCTATACAACACGCTCGGTTACGTGCTGTTTTAGCCGTAAATACCGAAATGATATTGCTCTATTGGCAAACGGGTAAAATGATAGCTGAACGCCAACAACAAGAAGGCTGGTCGGCAAAGGTAATTCCACGCTTGGCAGCAGATTTGAAACAAGAATTTTCTGACCTAAAAGGTTTTTCGGAACGTAATCTGGGTAGAATGTTAGCATTTTACAAAGAATACCAGAATGATACAATTTTGCCACAGTCTGTGGCAAAATTACAAGCCACTGAAAATGAACAAAATGCAAATTCGCCACAAGCTGTGGCAAATTTGCAACGACTTGTTGCAAAATTACCTTGGGGGCACAATATTTTACTGATAGAAAAAGTAAAAGATAAAAATGCACGACTTTGGTATGTACAACAAACCATAGAAAAAGGTTGGAGCAGAGATTGGCTGCTCAATGCCATAAAAATGGATAGTTACAGCCACGCTCAAAAGCAAATCCAATCGCATAATTTTAACGAAACGCTTCCTGCTATTCATTCCGATTATGCCAACGAAGTGTTTAAAGACGCTTACAATCTTAGCTTTTTAGGAATTACCGAAAAAGTAAAAGAAGTTGAATTAGAAAAACGTTTGGTTGAAAAAATAAAATCCTTTGTGTTGGAATTGGGCAAAGGTTTTACTTTTATTGGAAATCAACACCGTTTGGAGTACAACAACAAAGAGTATTTTGTAGATATGCTTTTCTTTCATCGTGGTTTGCGTTCTTTGGTAGCTATCGAACTGAAAATAGGCAGTTTCAAAGCTGAGTATGCAGGTAAAATGAATTTGTATCTTTCCTTACTCGACAAATTGGAAAAAGGCGAAAACGAAAACCAATCTATCGGCATTATACTTTGTGCCGACAAAGACCATTTAGACGTAGAAATTGCCCTGCAAGATATCAACAAACCCATAGGCGTAGCCGAATATCAATTGCTATTGCCCAAAGATGAGTTGCAAGCCTTGTTGATAGAGGAAATAAAAGCTAACGATGAAAATAATGATAGTGAAGAATGAGCGGGATAATAAAATTTAATAGTATAACAGATATTGCTCATCATTTCCGAAAAGATTTGACAGGTGACCATAGACCAATGAAAGACTTGGTACTTTTCTTTGCTCATAATGGGTCGGGAAAAACAAGGATTTCTATGGAGTTTAAACAAGCAGGAAAACAGTTTGATGAAGACGGAAACGTAACTTCAAGAGATACCTTGTATTTTAATGCCTTTACGGAAGATTTATTTTCTTGGAACAACGACTTGGAAAACGATACAAACAGGTTTATTCAACTCAATTCAGATTCTGCATTTTTTGCAGGTCTTCGGGAATTAGACCTTGATGTAAAAATCGAATCTTTTTTTCACAACTATGTTGATTTGAATTTTAATATTGACTATGATACTTCAACGGTTTCATTTTCGAGAAGTATAATTGAAAACGAAGAAGAAAAAACAGTAGAAAATATCAAAATTTCAAGAGGAGAAGAAACGCTGTTTATTTGGTGTTTTTTCATAGCCATTTGTCAGTTAGCAATAGATAAAGACCCTGCATACAGTTGGGTTAAATACATTTATATTGACGACCCTATTTCATCATTAGACGAAAACAATGCTATTGCAATTGCTTGTGATTTAGCAAATTTGCTTACCACAGAAAACAACGAAATAAAAACTGTGATTTCAACACATCACAGTTTATTCTTCAATGTGTTGTTTAATGAATTGGGTAGAAAAGTTAAAAACAAACGATACTTTTTACACTTCAACGAGCCTAACAATTACGCTTTACAAGATACGAGCGACACACCATTTTTTCATCATATTGCTACAATAAGCGAATTGAAAAAAGTTGTAGAATCAGACAAAATCTATACTTATCATTTCAATGCTTTGCGAAGTGTGTTGGAAAAAACGGCAAGTTTTTTTGGCTATGACAAAATAGACAAGTGTATTCACGGATTAGAAGATGAAGCACTTTTTGAAAGAGCCTTACAGTTATTTAGCCACGGTAAATATTCCATTTTTGACCCGTCTGAAATGGTAGGCGACAACAAAGATTTATTTAAACGTATTTTTAATGGGTTTTTGGGGAAATATGAATTTTATTTTCCAGAAATATTTAATGAACAAAATTAAGCAGAAACGATATGACAATAAAAGACCAACATAAAAAATTAGGCGATACGCTTTGGGATATTGCCAACGATTTGAGAGGCGTAATGAATGCAGACGATTTTCGGGATTATATGCTTTCGTTTCTCTTTCTTCGATATTTGTCATTTAACTACGAAGAAGCAGCCAAAAAAGAGTTGGGAAAAGACTATCCTGATAGCAAATCTAAGGATCCCAGACCGGATTTTATAATTCCGCCACCATTAGAAATTTGGTATAAAAAAAACAAATCGGACATTGACGAGTTTGAGGAACAAATGCGTAAAAAAGTGCACTATGTTATTAAACCAGAATATTTGTGGAGTAACATTACTGAATTAGCTCGCACTCAAAAAGGCGAATTAATAAAGACTTTGGGAGAAGGTTTACGATACATAGAAAATGAATCATTTGAAAGCACATTTAAAGGATTGTTTTCGGAAATAAACCTAAACTCTGAAAAACTTGGTAAAACAGAAAAAGAAAGAAACGATAAACTCTGTAAGATAATTACGAAAATTGCGGAAGGAGTCGCAGATTTTTCTACTGACACCGACACACTTGGAGATGCTTATGAATATTTGATTGGAAAATTTGCAGCAGGTTCAGGGAAAAAAGCAGGAGAATTTTATACGCCTCAACAAATTTCAACTATTCTGTCAAGAATTGTATTATTAGATTCTCACGACCCAACAACAGGCTTTAAACCAAAATTAAATAAAGTGCTGGATTTTACTTGTGGTTCAGGCTCATTGCTTTTGAATGTCCGAAACCAATTAAAAAAAGCTAAGGGAAATATTGGAAAAATTTACGGTCAAGAAAAAAATATTACAACGTATAACCTTGCACGAATGAATATGCTCTTGCACGGAATGAAAGACACCGAATTTGAGATATTTCACGGAGATACTTTGCTGAATCAATGGGATTTGCTCAATGAAATGAATCCAAGCAAAAAGATTGAATTTGATGCCATTGTAGCCAATCCACCTTTTAGTTTGCGTTGGGAACCCAATGAAGCAATGGGTGAAGATTTTCGTTTTAAAAGTTATGGCTTAGCACCAAAATCAGCAGCCGACTTTGCATTTTTGTTGCACGGATTTCACTTTTTATCCAAAGAAGGAACAATGGCAATCATTTTACCGCACGGAGTTTTATTTCGAGGTGGTGCAGAAGAACGTATTCGTACCAAACTTTTGAAAGACAATAATATTGATTCTGTAATTGGTTTGCCGTCAAATCTTTTCTACTCAACAGGTATTCCTGTTTGTATTCTGGTTTTGAAAAAATGTAAAAAACAAGATGATGTATTATTCATCAATGCAGCAGAACATTTTGAAAAAGAAAAACGACAAAACGCTTTATCTGAAAAACATTTAGAAAATATTGTAGAAACATACAAACTTAGAAGCGAAAGAGAACGTTATTCTCGTAAAGTTTCGCTTGACGAAATTGAAAAGAATGGTTACAACCTGAACATTTCTCGTTATGTAAACACATCAGAAGACGAAGTACGAATTGACCTAAAAGAGATACATACGGAATTGGAAAAAGCCGAAAGAAAAGCTAATAGCAGTACATACAAACACAATGAATTTTTGAAAGAATTGGGATTGAAAACAATATAACAAGAACAAAATTGCCAACGCTATTTGCAAGCACATTGTCAAAGCCGCACAAGTCAACCGCACAATGCCAAACTTTGCCAAAGAGCTTGCAAAGCCAACGCAAGAAAAATTATTTTTAAAAAATTTCCCATCACTTCAAAAAAATAAAAAACAACAAGCGGACAAAACAACACCAGCACCCAACATCAGTTTGGCAAAAACGGCAGGAAACGTCTTCGATTTAAAGTTTTTTGCTAATTTTGAGACTTGTGCTTCGGTTGAAGATTTGTGCTAAAAGTGCCGTCTTCGCCAAGCTGAAAAACGTTATAAGCCATTTTAAATGACACTTCTACAAAACATTTTTATTCTTTTTTCGACATTCTTAATCGGATGTAATAATCCTGTGTCAAAAAAAGCAGACGTTGAAAAGCCAACAATAAATATAGAGTCTACAAGAACTAAAGCAGGACAAGCGTTTGAATTTTGTAAAGCTCAAAATTACAATATTGATTTTTGTATATTAATAGATATGAGTTTACACTCTGGAGTTAAAAGATTTATTGTTTGGGATTTTAAAAAAAATTCAATTTTACATAGTTTTTTAGTTAGTCATGGATGTTGCAACAACCCTTGGAATAACGCTTCTTCTAAAGAAAATCCAAAATTTAGCAACACTGATGGAAGTCACTGCTCTTCACTAGGAAAATATAAAATTGGAGAACGAGGATATAGCAATTGGGGAGTTAATGTAAAGTATGTTTTACATGGATTAGAATCAACAAACAGTAATGCGTTAAAACGGTTAATAATATTACATTCATGGGAAGCAGTTTCGGATGAAGAAGTATATCCAAATGGAACTCCAGAAGGTTGGGGCTGTCCAGCAATTTCTAACAATAGTTTTAAAATAATTGACCCATTGTTAAAGTCAAGTTCTAAACCGGTCCTTATGTGGATTTATATATAGCAAAAAGTGAAACAGAGAAAATTACTCAGTCAACGACATCCAATTTTATATTTCTTAGCCGTTTAGACAAGATGACTTAGACGTTACGCTGACTGGTATTTTGACAGTAAAAAATATGCTAACAAACGGACAACAGATAAACTTTCATTTCGAGTAAAGAACCATCAATCCGTTTTATTAAAAAAACTTGGCGACAGCGATTTGCAGTTGCAGGTTAACAAAGTGACCAACTTAAAAATTGCGACAAAACAAATTGACGGAATACTCATTCGACCTGGAGAAACTTTTTCGTTCTGTAAACTTGTTGGCTTACCGACAAAGAGAAAAGGATATTTACTTGGAATGGAACTTACTTTTGGCGAAGCAAGAGCAGGAATTGGAGGTGGAATTTGCCAAATTTCAAATTTAATTCATTGGCTTGTAATTCATAGCCCCTTGACAGTTACAGAGCGCTATCATCATTCGTTTGACCCATTTCCAGACGATGGACGGGTTTTACCTTTCGGTAGTGGTGCTACAGTTTTTTATAATTATCGTGACTATCAATTTACGAACAACACCGACCACACTTTTCAAATAAATTTATGTTTCCCTGATAAATGCTTAGAAGGCGAACTTCGAATTGACACCGAACTTGATTATGCTTATCACGTTATTGAAAAAGACCACCAATTTTTAAAAATAGACGGGCAGTTTTACAGAAAAAACGAAATTTGGCGTGACAAAATTCTTAAATTTAAAAGCGGACAAATTGTGGAAACAGAATTAATAACAAAAAATTTTGCAAGGGTGACATATGCGCCAGACAATTTTATAGAAAAAGAAAACAATGCGAACTGAAAGAAAAACGGCTTATAACAGGCGTTTGGCTCAATGGCGGGTTCAGTGATTAATTGAACATTCTACCTCGCAACAACTTTTGTGGTATATTGACAGTTTTGTGCTCCGAAATCCGCCACTGCGCCAAGCGCCAAACCGTTAGTGGCAAGCAAAAACCGACACCCCGACAACTATGGGACATATTAGAGAATATTACGAACGGATAATAAAATTACAGGAAACAGAATGGGAATTTATTGCTTCTCACTTTGACAGAAAAGTTTTTGCTAAAAACCAAATCATCACACGACTAGGTGAAACAGAAAACTATCTTTCATTTGTTGAAACTGGCATCGTTCGGTTTTACATTCCTGACGATGAAAACGAGCTGACTTTCAATTTTAGTTTTGACAAAGAGTTTACTTGTGCTTATGACTCTTTTTTGACACAAACACCTTCTGAATATGAATTGCAGGCATTGACAGAAACTATTGTTTGGCAAATATCTTTTGGCGACTTGCAAAAAGTGTATACACAAACCAAAGTCGGAAATTATTTAGGGCGTTTCGCTTCCGAAAAATTGTTTTTAGCCAAAAGCAAACGTGAATTATTCTTGCTAAAATACAATGCGAAAGAGCGTTATTTAAGATTGTTTAGCGAACACCCCGACATTTTGAAATTTATTCCGCTAAAATTTGTGGCTTCCTACATAGGAATTACACCACAAGGTTTGAGTAGAATACGCAGACAAATTTCTTAACATCGGTTCATTGCCTACGCTGTTTGTTCTTCTGAACTTTGTAAAAAATCAAAGGAATGAAACGAGCAATTTTAGCATACGGACACAGCATTTTAAAACAGAAGTGCAATGACATAGAAAAGAATTATCCTGAATTGGACAAACTGATAGCCGATATGTGGGAAATGATGAAAAACGCCAATGGTTGCGGATTGGCTTCGCCGCAAATCGGACTTCCAATAAGACTTTTTGTAGTGGACAGTAAAACCACTTTTGAAAATCTTGACGAAGCAGATAGGAAAATTTATTTCACCCAAGACGACAACGGAATAATGGAAACTTTTATCAACGCAAAAATCATTAAGCGTTCCGAACAACTTTGGGAAGACGAAGAAGGTTGTTTAAGTATTCCGAATTTATCGCAACCTGTAAAAAGAAATTGGACAATTACCATCGAATATTACAACAAAGACTTTGAACTACAAACACAGACTTATAGCGGAACAACCGCAAGAATGATACAACACGAATATGACCACACAGAAGGGATTTTGTATCTTGACTATTTAAGACCGCTGACAAAAAAACTAATGGAAGGAAAACTCAAAAAGATAGCAAAAGGACAAATCAAAACGAATTATCCAATGAAGTTTGTATGACAACCTTGCCAGCCACTAACAGCGGTTTGGCGTAATGGGGGCGGACGTTCTTCGTATGAAAATTTGTGCTAAATTTGAACTGTGTGCTTCGTATCAAGTGTTGTGCTGAAAAGCCCCCACTACGCCAAGCCGCAAACCGTTATAGGGCATTTTAAAAAATGCCTCGTCCTAAAATAGGTTGACCAAAAATTAAACAACCATTGGTCGCTTATGGACAACCAGAAAAATCAACCCTGCCGAAAAAGAAACGGCAGAGAAGTCGGTTTTGACTTCAAAATTTCCGTCATTGACGAAATCA
>JAKQEZ010000120.1 GCA_029558435.1 Bacteroidota bacterium | reverse complement strand
ATCCCCTGCATTGCCATTGCTGCAAAGTATTCACGTTTGGTAAGGCCGGGTTCATGAAAATTTTGGCCATTTATTCTTGGAAATGCTGGCTCATCGGCAATCTTTTTTAATCTGTCGTCTGTCATTTGCTTGTATTTAAATAGTTTTTCAAATAGCTGATTTGGGTTCTCATGGATTCGATCTGATGAACACACGTCCGGTTAATCCGGTCTGCAAAGGTTGCAGTATGCTGTTCTTCGTATGCCAAGGTCTTGACCCATTTATTCAATAATGTTGCGGTCATAAACTCACGGCCTAAGTCTTTGATTTTTACAAAGATTTCGTCCGAAAGTTTCTTGTCCAGCCAATATTCTGCGTCTGCTTTTAGCTTTCCGGCCTCTGCGTTCATTGCGTCAAGAGTTGCAAGCCGATCCAAAAGTATTTCCGGTTCGCAATCGTATGGACTTTCCAAAAAAGTCTGGATTTCGTTTAGACGTTTTTTAATGTAGCTATATTCGTGGATCATGGCTTAATTTTATAAAAGAAACAAATTCTTCTCCACGGTCACAAAATGATTTAACCATTGCGCAAACTAATCCAAAAGACATACCTGAGTGTCCTTGTGCTTCGATGATTTCTTTTGCTTTGTATAATTCGCAACCTGCATTTAGTTCTTTAATAATATCAAGACTTGCGCCAAGTTCCATTCCTTCATATATGTCATTCAAGCGAATAGGAACGCATTCAGCCCATTTTTCGTGATATTTTTCATCAAGTATTGCATTGCCTTTTGCAATCCATTCTTTTGTTAATTCAGGCACCGATTCAATGTGTTTTTTTCGCTGCTGTTTGCGTCGTTCATTTTCTGCATTTAGTTCTGCATCAAACTCAGACTTTGTTTTGCCTGTCATTTTTTTGTAAGCTGAATCTAAATCATCCTTATCGGAGTATAATTTTTGGCCGTTAAAATCTCCGTAAACCAACTCGCCACGTTTTTTAAATTTTTTCAAGTCTTGAATTGCTCTGTCAATGCTATCTCCTGCACCAAATTCTATTTTTCTGTAATTCGTTTCCATTTTATTGCTTTTTAATTGATTACAAAATACCCTTTTTCCCCTGCCCAAAATTCGTAGTTCTGATGCCATAAGTTATTCTTGCGGCAATTTTCAAACGATTCCAAAAGCCTCATCAGATCGGATTCGGCTT
>JAKQEZ010000115.1 GCA_029558435.1 Bacteroidota bacterium | reverse complement strand
CTCCCGAAAATTTATATGTTCCATGCGCCACAGTTACATTGCAATTGTTGGTAATATCCACCGTTGGTTTGCTACCTGTTACTGGTTTTTTATAGGAAATAGTGGCACTTGAAACAGCTTCTCCACAACTGTTTTTTGCAGCGATTTGTATCAAATTTGAGCCTTCATTCAATTGAACGGTTTTGCTATATACACGTGTAGTGCTGTTATACGTTCCAACAGATTGCACAACACCATTCACCGTTAAAACAACTTCGTTTGCTGTATGAATGTTCAAAATAGATGCTTCGATGGTATAATCTCCTTTTGAAACAGAAATAGTTGAAGTCAATGGTTTAATGAAAGTAACAACTGGCTTATCACATGGTTGATTGTAAACAATTACAGAATTTGCACTTGCTTTACCACATTCGTTGGTTGCGCTCAATTCGATGGTGTTTTCTCCAGCTTTCAATGTAACAGTTGCTGAAAACAATCCTGTTTGCAAACTAAAATTATAGGCAGAAATTGCAACGCCATTCACCTTAAACACAATATTTTGAACTGATTTAAGATTAGAAATGTGACCACTCACCACATAGGTTGAAACAAGCGAAGTTACTCTAGATCCCGAAGGAGTTGTCAAGTTAACAACTGGTTCATTGCACGGCAAATTGTAATCATAAATAAACGACTGTTCGGTTGAGCCACAATCATTGGTTGCGCGAATCAGAATTTGATTGCGTCCGTTGTTTAAATTAATGATTTTAGAAAAACCTTTCAAACGTGAAATATAAGTCCCAGCCGATTGTTTGGTTCCATTTACATACACATCAACTTGCGCAGCACTTGAAATATTGGTAATCAAAGCAGCTAATTCAATGGTGCTCACATTGCCACTATAATTGGTTGGTGCCTGAATGTTAATGACTGGTTTGTCGCATTGCACCACCGGATTGTACTGCACATAAATAGTTTGTGAGTTGGAACCACAGGCATTGGTTGCCGTAATGTGAATGGTATTATTGCCATTTTGCAAATTAACCACACTCGACAATTGTTGTGTAGATGCATTGAAACTAAAATTAGTAGAAGCTTGATTGTTAACCACATACTGAATGTTTCCATTTCCTAAATCGGCAATATTGGCAGTTATTGCAACTGTTGGATTTACAGAAATAGAATTAGAAGTAGTTGGTTGCACAAACGTTACCACAGGGGTTTTGCATGCTTCATAATTAACTTGAATGGTTTTAGAATCTCTTCCACAATCGTTAATTGCCGTTAAAACTATGGTGTTCAATCCCGGTTGAAGTTGAAAAGTAGCTGTAAAATTTGACGCTCCAAAATAATCGATTGCTCCAGTGTTAACTCCGTTCAATGTAGCTTCCACTCCACTACTCGAATTATTCAAAACTGTTCCAACTACTTGAAAACTTGCCTGATTGACTGTTGCAGGTGTAGTTTGAACACTCAAAACAGGTGTCGGACAATCAACTGGTGGTGTAGGATTGGTCGGGTTTGTTGGATTTGTTGGATTGGACGGTGTAACAACAGGTTCTTGTGGTGTTGTTGGTTTATTGTTTTCTTGTTTGTATCTTCCTCGTTTGAAGTAAATTTTCAAATACAAGCCCGAATAATGGTAAATGTCTTTTTGAAGAATTCCCTTATTAGCAAAAACACCATCAAAGCGATCGCCACCTGTAAATGTTGTTTTGTGTTCAAATCCAACAGCAATATTGGGGCGGAAATAATAGCCAATTCCAAAACCTAAGTGCCCCATCATTTCAAGATTTCCAAAAGTTGTACTTCCATCCAACCCTGTTTCATAGGTTTTATCCATCAATTGACTCAACGATGTTTTGGTATAGCTATCTTGCTGTTCATAATTGTAGGTAAATCCATCACCATCCAATAAATTTCCATAGGTTCTAAAATAAGTTGCTCCTATTCCACCAAAAATGTAGGGATCCCAGCCTGTACGCTCGGTCAAACGATTCAAGTGAATGGAAAGTTCTAAATTAAATTCTCTTGACTTACTTTTAAAGTTGTTAATAGAATAACCCAACGTTGATTTATAATCTGTTGGAACAGTGCTCAAAGTTGTATTATCATAATCGCTAAAATCAGTCTTACGAATGTTTTGTCCATACCAGCTACCACCCAAAAATCGAAATTTAAGGTCGTAGCTAAAAATATTGCCATAATCGCGGTTAAAAGAAGCTCCAAAAACAAAACCTGCACCCAAGTCAACTTTTGTTTTTACATCTGTACTTTGCCAAGTTGCTCCGGCATTCAGCCCAAAGAAAAATGGCGAAACTTGTTCA
>JAKQEZ010000110.1 GCA_029558435.1 Bacteroidota bacterium | reverse complement strand
AAAGCATTTTGAACTCGAAAAAGAGTTTTTGACGAGAGATGTAAAAATAAAACCGCTAACACTTTTTTTTATTGATAATATTGATGAATACCGAAATAAAGACGGTTACATCAAAAAAACGGTAGAGCAATTAGCAAAAGCTGAAATTGAAAATTTGCTGAAAGTAGAGCAAGACGTTTATTATAAAGCATTTCTTGAAAAATCATTGATTGATATTTCAGCAACACACGGCGGTTATTTCTCAAAAGACAACAGCGAAAAAGACGAAGTAATTGAAAAGGAAATAAACGAGATTTTGCACGATAAACAAGAAATGTTGAGTTTGGAAAATCCAAGACGATTTATTTTTTCAAAATGGACATTGCGTGAAGGCTGGGACAATCCAAATGTTTTTCAAATTTGCAAACTGCGTAGCAGTGGTAGTGAAATTTCAAAACTTCAAGAAGTTGGGCGTGGCTTGCGTTTACCAGTAAATGAATATGGCAATCGTGTAAAAGATGAACAGTTTTATCTCAATTATTTTGTAGATTTTACCGAAAGTGATTTTGTTGATGCATTAGTAAATGAAATCAACGAAAAATCAGGGGCAATTTCAATGGAACAAACGCCTGATAAACTTTCTGCTGAAATGATTAAAAAGATTTGCGAACTCTACGATACCAAGGAAGAAGACCTTTTGCAACTTTTAGACGATAATGATGTAATTAAGAGAAACAACGATTTTAAAGCAAACGGATTTACTTACATCAAAAACAATTATCCGAAAATCTTTGAGGGCGTAAATTCTACCAAAGTTCGCAAAGCAACAGACGATAAAAAGAAAATTACAATAAGAACAGACAAATACAGCGAGTTAAAAGACCTTTGGGAAAAACTTAACGAAAAAGTTATTTTGGAATATAAGTTTGATAAAGAAGCTGAATTTAAAAGCTTGTTTACCGAGTTTTTGAAAGCACAAAAAGGCAATTTTACCATAGACGGAGTAAGTGAACGAGTTGCAAAAGTTGAAATCAAAGACGATAGAGCAATTGTGAACGAAGCAGAATCAATATATGGTCGAAATGTCGCAACTATTTCAACAATGAAATACAGCGACTTCCTGAAAGAACTTTCAAAAATTTTAAATATCAATCTTACAACAATTCATCAATCAATTATTGATGCAGGAACAGACATAAACAAACATTTGAACCCAATAACTTTGCGAATTATCAAAGATAAATTTGACCATTTCCTAATGGCAAATGCTATTGATAAATTCAGTATTGAATACAAAAAGGTTTCAAACAACATTCACCCAACCAAGCTAACAGACGAAAATGGAAATGTTTTATCGGAAATTTCCGCTTCTGATATTGGTATTTTCTTTTCAGATGAAGACGTGGCACAGTCTTATTTCTTTGACGAATTGTATTACGATTCTGAATTAGAAATGAAAAATATCAAAACAGAAATCAACGAAGTTATTGTATTTACGAAAATCCCGAAAAACTCAATCAAAATTCCTG
>JAKQEZ010000109.1 GCA_029558435.1 Bacteroidota bacterium | reverse complement strand
ATTCAAACAAACATTACAGCCTGAACGTTATAAGGAAAACACGTTTATACAGAACCTATTTTATAGTGTACAATTTCCCTTTGAAGTTGATGAGGTTACAAAGGTTATTCAGTTGTACCGATTGGGTACGGTTGCAAATGGTTACAGAGCAGGGGCAAATACTTTTCCTTTTATTGATATAAAGGGCAATGTAAGAGCCGTTCAGGTAAAACAGTTTGACGAACAAAACCACACCACAGGCACGAACTTTTTACACTCAATAATTGAAAAGCACCACACCCGAAACAATAAGCCGTTGCCCGAATGGTTGGAAGCATACACAAAGCAGGATAAACGAATTTCCTGTTTATTTGGCGAACACCTTTTAAGCAAGTACCACAGCAACCCCGTTGCATTGGTTGAAGCCCCAAAAACAGCCGTTTACGGTACTTTGTATTTTGGTTTACCCGAAACACCTGAAAGCCTTATTTGGTTGGCAGTTTACAATAAAAGCAGTTTTTCATTTGACAAGCTGAAAGTATTGCAGGGGCGTTTTGTTTATGTATTTCCCGACCTTTCAAAAGACGGTAACACCTTCAAAGAATGGGAAACCAAAGCCAAAGAATATGAAAACCGTTTACCCGGAACACGTTTTATATTTTCGGACTTACTGGAGCAGTTAGCACCTGAACGGGACAAAAGCGAAGGTAACGACCTTGCAGACTATTTAATAAAACAGGATTGGCGACTATTCAGGAAAAGGAACATTCAGGAACAACCACCACAGCCCGAACCTGAAAAAGTTACTAAAGTTACTAAAGTTACCCACCAACAAAACATTATTTTTTCACACGCTGAACCATTGCCAAAAGTTGAGGTATTCAAAACTGAACAGCCCGAAAACTGGAGCAATGATATTGCGGAACTGGAAAACTACTTTGCAGGTATTGAACTACCAACCCAACCCGTAAAGCTGAACAGGTGCAGCACAATAACGGATTGTTCCCTATTCATTGAAAGCCACTTTGCCACCGTGAAAGGAAACAACGAGAACAGAACTTTTTTACCATACCTGAACAGATTGCAGGAACTCAAACAAGTATTAACAACAAATTTTAATTGATATGAAGCCCAAAAAAGGTTTACAAAAGTTTACAGAAACCAAAATAAATAAGATACTTTCCCTTGAACGGATTACACCTAAAGACCTTGAACAGTTGAGCGAAAAGGAAAGCACCCGTTTAATGGAAATACTTGCCGAAAGGTTTAACAAGCTAAAAGGGGCGGAACGGGATAAGTTTTACAAAAAGATTGAACCCATTACAAGCGACACCACAAAAAACCAACTTTGGGAATATAACCACAATCAAATAACATGGGCAATTTCAACCCTTATGCAGGAATACGGACGTATGCCGACCAAAACGGAAATAGCAACCAAAACAGAGTTGAGCCGTCAAACCATACATAAGCACCTCAAAGAATACACGAACCACCCACAGTATTTGGGGCAAATAGAACAGTTCAGGTTTATGACCTCAAAAGTTTTGGCAAAGGTTTTTCAGTTTGCAGTAAACGGGGACACCGGAGCGGCTAAACTTTATTTCAATGTAATGGGCTTTATGAATAACGGACAAACTCCAAACAATACTTTGATACAAAACCAAAATAACTATATTCAGATAAACGGGACTGTATTAAGTCAGGAAACAATAAAGCACCTCAACCCGGAGCAACTTAATACGATTGAAACCATTTTAAAAACAGCATTGCCACAGCCCGAAGTTTTGGAAATTGAAAAGCTGAAAAGCTGAACGGAAAGTTTCCTATTTCCCGAACTGAAAGTTAAGCCGTTAAGCCCCTCAAAAGTGATGATCTATACAGCGAACTGTACAAAAAGAATTTCAAAAAATCGTATGCAGGAAAACCAACCAAAAAGTATTTGCGAATAATGGAACAAATACAGAAAGCTGAAAGTATACCATACCACGAAATTAAACGGGTAATGTTAAGTTGAAACCCAAACCCCAAAAGCAAGTTTACAGTATGTATTTGAGCCTTATTTGTACCTTGTACGTATTGATAAATACCTAAAGCATTGATAAATAAGCAATTAAATAAAATAAATAGTTTCCATTGTGGAAAGTAAGGTTTACAAAGCATACAGATAGGAAACTAATATAAACACGAATACAGCCCCATAAAAAGGGCTTTTTTATTGATTGTATGTTAATAGATAGTTTGTTTTATTAGTCGTTTGTTTTGTACCTTTTTGTATCTTTGTTGTACCGTTTAACCATTAGCAAGGTACAAGGGGGTACAAAATACAAAAGGATATGAGATACAAATGGAAACCGTCTAAAACCCAAAAGCGTGAATTTGCTGAACGTATGGCAACCGATACGGCATACAACGAAGCATACCACCAACGTAAAGAGCAAAGAGCCGAAACAAGGCGTTCAACTTCAAAGTTTGACTACCAAACAGCAGGGGGCGAATACACACCCACAGAAAGCCAAAATAAAGCAGCGTTTGAGTTGCTGAACCTCAACCC
>JAKQEZ010000062.1 GCA_029558435.1 Bacteroidota bacterium | reverse complement strand
TTGCAGAGTCCAAGTCAAGTTTGGCAGCGAGTTGAGTTAGTGTCAATTCGTTTTCAGTCCGAAGTCGTTTTATGTATTCTCCAAATGTTTCTTTCATTTGACTTGTCAATTTTTGACAAAATTAAATCATTTTTCTTATCTCACAAATATTCTTTAAGATTTTTTCTCTGTCAGTCGGGTCGTTTTTCGTTTTGTGGTCGGTTTGTTAGGCTTGCACCCAACGGTTTGCGTGTATGTGCAGTAGCGGATAAGAAGCACTGACCTGTCCACCACCACAAAAGTTTATTAGATGCACAGACCTTCGATTTACCACTTCACCCGCTATTGCCACATACACGCTGTTATGGGCTGGTTTTAATTCACTCTAACTAAATGAGTTTTCCAATTTTCAGGAATTTCATTAATGTTCATAATTTTCATTTCTGGGTCAATTGAAGCAGTTGATTTACTTAAAGTTTCATTAAGAAATTCAGTTTCAATTTTCCACATTGCACCTGTCGCAGGGTCAATTATTAACATCCCTAAAACTCCACCTAAAAGTAAGTTTCCAAAATACCAACCGTCTAACTTGAAAGTGATAGGCACAATCTTGTCGTCATAGCCTGGACTAGAAAACTTAACTTGGTATTCGGCTTTAGAGAAAAATCCTGCTCCCGCTTTCAACTTAACAGTCGCAGGTGTATTACCTAAGTAAATTTCTTTACCTTTTTTGTCGGTTATGCTTACTTTGGCGTTGCTTGGACTACTATTTATTGAAAGTGGATATGTGCTTTTACTTACGATAGAAGCACAACTTGAAAATAAGAAAACTGATGCCATCATTATGGCTGTCATTTTAAGATACATTTTGTTCATTTTAATTTCTGTTTTACGTTAATTATATTCCTACTCGTTTGGCTTTTCGGTCTCGCCCCATTTTTAAAGTGGTTTTGGTGTCCACTGTTAGTTTACTTGCTTGTCTTGTTGATTGTCTTAAATTTCAAGACGAGTCAAAAATTGGTGGTTCTCTTGTTTGTGTCATACCGCTGTGTCGTTTTTTAAACTTGCCCATAACGTCTTATTTACGCAACTAATATATGACATTCGTAAATGCAAAGTTTCAAACTTGCGTAAACCACTTTCGAGTTTATACTTGATGCAGAAAGATAAATCACATAAAATCAATACAATAAGCTATTATATATTTTTTGAAAATAGTTGCATTTACGCATGTTTTGC
>JAKQEZ010000059.1 GCA_029558435.1 Bacteroidota bacterium | reverse complement strand
GGCAAAAGCAAATGTGCTGCAAAGCGTTGGCTTTGTGCGGTTGGCTGCAGCTCTTTTGATTTTGCCGAAGCATTGGCTTGTCTGGTCAATTGTTCCTCTCTTAATTTATGCACTTTCGCTGGTTTAGGGTGACAGCTAACGGTTTGCCGCTTGCCGCAGTGGGGGATTTCGGAGCACTTCACTGTCAACCAAGCACAAATGTTGATAGAAGCAATGCACTTGATTTAACCACGTCAGCCCCCATTGCGGCAAACGGCTGTTACCTGCTGTGTTTATTGTCATTCTGTTCGATTTCTTCTAATTGTTTTAACAAGTCTTTCTCCCTGTCACGTAGTTGAGATGCCATTTCGTAACTCTGAGCTGTAATTGCTTTTTCTTTTTTGTCACGAATGATTTTTAGTTGTTCAATAATTTGGTCTTTTTCCATTTTATATGTTCTCCTTTAAAAATTTGATGATTTTCTCCTTTCGGAATTGGATTTCTTGTTTTGTCCAAGTCAAGTTATCCTTTGTCATTTCTTGAATTTCACGCTGTTGAGCCAAGTGATTATATGTTGCTCTCTTGTCCGCAAATGGATTGTTGCCTACGGAACAGTTATGAGATTTTGAAAGTAATAGATAGTTGCCTAAACAGTCAATGTATTGTTGTTTAAATTCCTCGTCATACTCACAATAACCTGCTGCAACGGGTTTTCCGTCCGTTGGTGTTTGCGGTGCAATGTGTTCCAATTCAGGGCTAATAATTTTGTCAAAACGTGTCGGTGAATAACCGCTTTTACCTTGTCCTTCTAGGTAGTTTTCGTATTTCCAAAGAAGATATTTAGCTGTCGAGTGAGGAATTGCTGCTTGAATTGAACGTTCAAATTCTGTGTCATTCCAATATGCCCACCACCAAGAGTCGCCACCTGCTTTTTTCATCCAGTCTATTTTGTCAGTGATTGGTTTAATGTCTGGCTTCTCTTCCGTGAAATTTTGGAAAACCTCATTTACTCTTGAAGTAATGTCGGCTCTTGTTCCTATTAAACGATGTCGTAAAACGATTGATTCGAGTTTACTGCAAAGTTGATTTATCGTATTTATCGGCAAACCGAATTTGTAAGCTTTGATTACAAAAGGAATTGCGATTCCAATTCCTCCAAGCGTAATTAGTGAATGAACTTCTAATTGTTCTCTTTCGTCTTTACCGAAGAATGTTGTTAGATGCTCAAAACTGATTGCTAATGAGTGAGTGAATGATTTTATAAACGGAATTGGATTTCCGTCTGAAAGTAGTTTATTGATTTTTTCAATTGCGTTTGTTTCCCAAAGTGAATTGAAATGAACTCTTAAAGTGTAAACCAAAACATCATCTTCATTGATGTTGTATTCTATTGATGAAATTGATTTGTAGATTTTTTCAAA
>JAKQEZ010000057.1 GCA_029558435.1 Bacteroidota bacterium | reverse complement strand
GAAATAACTTTCATCGCACATTACACTCTATATACATTTATAGCATTTCACGCTACAAAACCACTATGTATAAGGATAAAATCCTGTCAAGTAAAAAATCATCTTTTTTTCAAATTTTTTCCTTTTTAGGAATTTGTTTGGCAGGGAGGACTAATAACGATCCCAGGATTCACCAAAAAATAGAACGCAGATAACTGGATCAACTGGATCAGCAGGATTTTTTCCTTTGCCATTATCTCGTAAAAAAAAGTCCCTCTAAATTTGTGTAATCCTATTTTTCCCGTATCTATTTCCATCTTAGGAATCAAGATGAAAACTGTGTAATCTGGGAGAGATAATCCTTCCTTTCTTGCACTTGTTTGTTATCACTCTATATACATCTGCTTACCGTACACTACAATTATACGATAATGCATAAAGGAAAAATGTCAAGCAGAAAATCATCTTTTTTCTGTCTTTTTCCTTGATTTTTTTTCACATACTTTACTTCTTCCTTAATAGCATTGCTTACCCATTGCTTACCCATTACGGATGAAGTGAGTATTAAGTCCGTAATGATAAGACAATATGCTTTGCGCGTTGAAGTTTTGACTCTAAACCGACTCTTTTGTGGTTGCAACTATATTTTGAGGCGGTGAGGTTTTGACTCTAAACCGACCCTTTTGTGTTTGCAACTATATTTTGAGGCGGTGATGTTTTGACTCTAAACCGACCCTTGCTGTGATTGCAACTATATTTTGACGCAACAGGAAATATCATTCATTTTCTGATACTTTCAAAGCTGAAGCTCGGTTTAGAGTTAAAACAAAAATTTGCCCCGAAGCCACAAATTAAGAACAATTCACCCAACCCTGAAAATGTGAAAAAACAACTTCTTTCACGATTGTGGAATTTGAGGGGTTGGTGAAGTTTGGTTGTAAATGTGCGGGGTTCTTGTTTTAACTCACAATTTTGAAATAAGTAGACCAGTCGTACCGCGGTTGTTAGTGTTTGCAATTTGAGGGTAGTGGTTTCAGAGTTGGCAGTGGCAAAATTGTAAGTCAAAACAAGCATCGGGTTGTGGTTTCCGTGAGGGCAG
>JAKQEZ010000054.1 GCA_029558435.1 Bacteroidota bacterium | reverse complement strand
CGCAAAAGTTGTTTCCAATGATTACCAAGTTAGCACCAAAAAACAAGAGGACATTAAAATTGATGTTGATAAAATTAGAATTGAAGAACAAGACAAAACACGTGTTATAACATCAACCAATCATCAGGAAGGTATCAATACCGATGTTGAAATAACAACACGAAAATTAAAAATTGAAGCAGATAATGCAAAAAGTATTGCTGAGCAAATAGCAATTTCTGAGGATGTCAATAAGAAAAGAATTGAAACTGAAGATATTGTTTCTACAATTGATAACGAGAAGTACAATAAAACTATCGAACACAAAAACATCATAGAAGGTGTTCAAAAAGAGGTTTCTGATAAAACTACAACAAGTATCAATGATTTAAAAATCACAACAAAAGAATTCAAAACAACAGAAGAAAAAATTGTTGCAAAAAATGCACAAGATGCAGCAAATAAACACCATGAATCTATCGGAGTTAAAGAAGAAACAATAAAAATTGAGAAGAAGTCATCGCAAGACGATGCTAATTACACAGCAAAACGTGTTGAAACTTCGGAGGCATTAAAAACAGAAGCTGCAAAATTGGTGAAAGATGCCGATGTGAAAATTGCTGAAAATGCAACAAAAAATAGTAACACCAAAGAACTCATTGTTAAAGAAGAAGCAAATAATTCAGAAAATAGTGCAAAAGCTGTTTTAGACTTGAAAGACAAAGCAAAAGAGGTGAATAACATTGCAACTACAACAACTGATGCATACTCCAATAAAAGCAGTCAAAAAGATCAAGAGTTAAAGTCAACACAACGCGACTTGGATTTTAAAACTGAAGAAAGCAGACAACGCGCAATAGAAGAAACTGAACGCACAAAAGAAAAAGGTGAACTAGTAAAAGAGAAGGCTAAAGAATTAAGTAATGACAATATCGCTTTGAATAGCGAAAGTAAACAATCTGCACTCGATGTTAAAAAAGAAATAACAAAAGCAGAAGAAACAACTACAACAAAGATAATTGTTCCTAATTCATTAGGTGAAAAATATCCAGAAGGTGTTTCTCAAGAAATGTTCCAACGTAAAGATGATGCTGGTATTTTATCGGCCATCATTACACGTAGAATTGTTGTTGTTCAAGGGCGTGGTGACGAATATGTGCGTACACAAACATCCAGTTCAATTACCTATACTAAAAACGGAACTCCAATTACCGAGTATGTTTGGCAAAAAGAAACGCAAGATGCGAAATTACAGCGTCATTATTAGTCTTCTTTTACTTGTTGCGTGTAGTCAGAAAATAACAACCAAAAAACAAACAACTTTTTCGGGTTATACGCAAGGTACCACCTACTCTATTGTAATTGTGGATGATATTGTAAAGATTCATCAGCATGAAATTGACCAGTTATTAGCTGATTTTGATACGGTTTTATCCACCTATATTGATAGTTCTTACATCTCAAAATTCAATAAATCTGCTAACGGTATAAATTTTAGTGACCAACATGCTTTTTTTAAAAATTGCTATTTGGCATCGCAGACAATTTACAAAGAAACCAACGGTTTGTTCGATCCCACCGTTTTCCCGTTAGTTGAAGCTTGGGGTTTTTTCAAAAAAGAAGCTCGTATTCCATCATCAGAACAAATTGATTCTATTCTTCAATTTACAGGATTTGACACCAATCAACTTCATACATTCCATTTTGAAAACGACAGCGTCTATTTAGCAAAAAAAGACCCTCGTTTTCAACTTGATTTTAATGGTATTGCACAAGGTTATTCGGTGGATGTTGTAGCTGAATTCATCGAGAAAAAAGGACATCTTAATTATTATGTAGAAATTGGAGGTGAAATCAGAGTGAGTGGAAAAAACAGTGAAAATAAAAACTGGACCATTGGCATTGACACACCAAACAGTAAAGATAACCATCAAACATTAACAACTATTTCTGTTAGTAATTGTGGAATAGCAACCAGTGGGAATTATCGCAACTTTTTTGAACAAAATGGCAAGAAATATGGTCACATTCTGAATCCCAAAACGGGTTATCCTGTTCAATCGGATATTGCTTCGGTAACAGTCATTGCTCCCAATGCAACACTAGCAGATGCATACGCAACATATTTCATTTTGTTGGGAAAAGAAAAAACCATCCAGCTGTTTGATAACAATAAATCAATACAATTTATTTTAGTCTATTCTAAAGAAAATTCCTTACAAATATATCATTCAAAAAATTTATAAAAAAAAACTATGCAAACATAGTATCTACATTGTTATTTGTTATTACATTTGTTGCATAATAATTTAAAAAAAAGTATCATGAAAAAAGTATTTACTATTGCACTTGTATTTGGAGCTTTAACATTAACATCTTGTAAAAAAGATTGGTCTTGCGAATGTTCAACAGGAGGTAACGCTGTTACAACAACAATCAAAGACATGACTCGTAAAGATGCAAAAGAACAATGTGATAAAGGTGATTTTTCTGGTTTTGGAGTTGAAGTTGAATGTAAATTGAAATAATTTATCACCAAAATTATTGAAGAAGGAGAAAATAAACTTTTCTCCTTTTTTTATGCCATAAATTTAGCCAACGTTTCTGCTTTTTTTTCTGTTTCCAACCA
>JAKQEZ010000032.1 GCA_029558435.1 Bacteroidota bacterium | reverse complement strand
CGGGTTGAATTGCGCGGACCGTATTGAAACAACAAATCTTGATTTTGCATGTACCACGAACTTGGTAATGTCATTGTATTACCCGAAGCAAAAACAAAACCTCCTCCAATGCTCCATCGTTTATTGATGTCGTAATTGGCTACTAACGACAAATCGTGTCTTCTATCATATTTTGCCGGAAAAAGTTTTCCTTCGTTGAGGTCGGGAAATTTGCGATCGGTTTTAGACAAGGTATATCCCACCCATCCAGTAAACTTACCTCGTGTTTTTTTCAAAAAGAATTCAATTCCATAGCTCCAACCTTTACCAAAAACAAGTAAATTGTCGGTGTTGTCGTTGATGTTGTCTGTTGGATAAGCACCTTCCTTAAATTCGATAAGATTATCCATCTGTTTGTAATAAACTTCAACCGAGGTTTCCAGCATATCGTTTAAGAAATTTCTAAAATACCCTAATGCTGTTTGAAATCCTTTTTGTGGTTTTGTAACATCGGTGGATGGATACCAAATATCGGTAGGCATAGACACTGCACTCAATGATGCCAAGTGAATGTATTGGTAATTGTAGGCAAAACCAGCTTTTATTGAACTTTTATCAGGTAAAATGTAACGAATTGAAAATCTAGGCTCTAACCCTTGATAAAATTTTACTACTTCATTGTTTTTATAGGTAATTAACGAATCGGGTTGAGCAATGTTTCCCTTGATAATGCGTGTAAATTTCCCCGTATGCGTAAAGGTGCTATAACGCAATCCGATGTTCACTTTCAAATCTTCGGTAATGTTCCATTCATCTAAGAAGTAAAGTCCAGTTTCATGGCTGTATAAATTCTGGCTTATTCCAGTGTTAAATACTGTTGTATCTTGTTTTGCAGAAATACTCGAAGGATTGAAAATATGATAAGTATATTGAGCTCCAAATTTCATCACGTGGCGACTACCATTGGGGAAGTATGAAAAACCAATTTTTGCCCCTACATCGTTGATGCTTGTGCTGGATTTAAACTCAATGTCGTCTTGTTCGGTATTAAAAGCAAATTTATAATGAGTATAGGTCGTTACAACATCCATAAACAATTTTCGACCAAATAAATGTGTCCATTTCAATGAACCAACGCCATTTTCCCAAGGCATCGTTACATAAAAATCATCTTTTTTATTGCCAAATTTGAATTGATCTTTACCATAATAACCACTCAAATAGATATGGTCACGTTCAGAAAGTTGATAATTGGCTTTGAAATTTAAGTCGTAGAAATAGTAACTCGACCCATAAAACGGTGATTTTTTGGGGATAAATGCTTTCATGAGCAAATCAACATAGGTTCTTCTACCAGAAATCATAAACGAGCCTTTGTCTTTTTTTATAGGTCCATCCACCTCCAAGCGAGATGAAATAACACCTAATCCACCTTTTACTGAAAAACGTTTTTTATTCCCTTCAATCATGTTTACTTCTAAAACAGATGAAAGTCGACCACCATAATTGGCAGGCATTCCACCTTTTATCAAATTAACGCTTTTAATGGCATCGGAATTAAATACCGAGAAAAAGCCAAAAAGGTGAGAGGCATTGTACACGGGCGCTTCATCTAACAATACCAAATTTTGGTCGGGACCGCCACCACGCACATAAAACCCTTGACTACCTTCAGAAACAGACGATACACCAGGCAACATTTGAATGGCTTTAATCGGATCCACCTCGCCCATAAAAGCTGGTAGTTTTTTTATTTCCTCAATTTTAAGCTCCATTTGCCCCATGTTAACTGCATTCACATTTTCTGATTTTTTGGCGCTCACAACTACTTCATTGATGCTTGTTGCAGGGTTAAATAATTCAACGTTGATAGTGGTATCGTTTTGAAAATTAATGGATTTAACGAGCGGATCTTTATCGCTTGCCGAAATCTCTAATTGATGTTGCCCTTTGGGAATGGTAATAGAATAAAACCCATATTGATTGGTTACAGCCCCTTTTTGAATGTCTGAAAAATAAATTTTAGCCCCCACAATTGACTCGCCATCTTCATTGCTTTTAACTACACCAGTAATCGTTACTCTTTCTTGAGCAAATGATAATAGTAAAAAGTTAACAAAAATAGTAAAGACAAGCAGACGCATAAATACTTAAAAAAGGCAGTTAAAATTAATAAAGTATTTGATAAAATACAATTATTTTTTTTCTGGATGCTTTTGTGTATTTCTAAACAAAATATAAAACACAATTAAAGGAAATAGAACAAATAACACCACCCAGCTAGAAGTACCTTTTACACTCCAGTTGAGCAATATTAACGTTAATACAGAAGCCACTAGAGCAATGAAGGTAAACACATACCACACTTGCTTATCCTTTAATCCTGCATAAACTAAATGGTGTGTTGTGTGGTCTTTTCCACCCACCATAGGTGATTGTCCCTTGCGCAAACGGTTGATTACAACAGTTAATGTGTCTGCAAAAGCGGCAGTATAACACAAACCAACTACCACAACACCCAACCAATTGAAGGATAAATCTGTTGAATGATTGGTCATCCACAAACTATCGATGCTAATAAAAGCAACGTAAAGACTAATGAATTGAGAACCTGCATCGCCCATAAATATTTTGGATGGGTTGATGTTGAATTTTAAGAATGCAAGTAATCCGCCAATCATGGCAAAATTTTGCAAAATAAAAATATTGGTTTCAAAACGCTGAAAAATAAAGTCGGAAGCCAAACATGTAAGGATGATAAACAGAGAAACAGTGCCTGTAATACCATCCATATTGTCGAGCATATTCAAAGAATTCATCAACAAAACCACCCAAAAAATGGTGATAAAACTATCAATATAAAAATTGTTGGTTAAATGAATTACCGAATCGGAATACACTAATATAGCTCCGCACAAAATTTGGACAGTTAATTTAATTAGTGGTTTGGTATTGTAAGCATCATCCGCCAACCCCATTAAAAATGCCAAAGAACCTGCTGTGATAAGTCCAACATAAGGTCGATTTAAAAAAGCATTAAAGTCCTTAAAAACAATAGAGTGGGCAAGTGCAAAGAAAATAAACACCACAAAAAAACTAATTCCACCCAATGATGGTTTTGACTGATTGCTCCAACGAACGGTAATGTCATTTTTATTACGAATTCCCAATGATTGTGAGAAATTCAATAGCAAAGAATTGGTAATAAAGGAAGCAACAAAGCCTCCTAAAGTGAATAATATAATTTGGATGATAGTAAATTTCATAAATAACAGTCGTACTAAAACGGTGTAATAAAATCTGTAAATGTAGCACCTTTTTTGTCTTTTTCCGAAATTATTGGTTCAGAAATTTTCCAATCAATATTAATTAAAGGGTCATTCCAAATAATAGTTTGCTCATTTCCAGGTGAATAGTAGTTGGTGCACTTGTAAAGAAATTTGGTATTATCATCCAACGAAAGAAAGCCGTGTGCAAACCCTTCAGGTATCCACATGAGTTTATTATTTTCAGTAGATAATAATTCTCCGTGCCATTTGCCAAAAGTTGGTGAATTTTTACGTAAATCAACGGCTACATCAAAAACAGCTCCACTTACCACACGAACTAGTTTTCCTTGTGCTGCAGGAGGAGTTTGAAAGTGCAAACCTCTCATTACATTTTTTGATGAAAGCGATTCATTGTCTTGTACAAAAACCACTTCTTTACCAACTGCCTGATTAAATTTTTGTTGATTAAAACTTTCAAAAAAATAGCCTCTACTATCTTCAAATTTCTTTGGAATAAATACCAATAAATCGTCAATTGGTGTTGAAATTATATCCATTTTTATGCGTCTTTCTTTTTAAATTTTGTCAAAAACTTAGTTCGTTTCTTCAATTTTAAATCACCTGCTTTAATGTCGTCAACATAACCACCATAATCGCCATATCCGTAGCCATAACCATAGCCATACATGTTTTGTTTGGTATAAGCAACACCGTTAAGTATGACATTTAATGAATCAATTTGTTTTAGTTCAAACAATTCTTTGATGCGGTTCGCAAAATTACGTTTCGAATATTGTGATTTAAAGACATAAATTGGAATATCTGCTTCTGATAAAATCTGAATACCATCGGATACCAACCCAATAGGCGGGTTGTCGATAATTACAACGTCGTATTTTGTTTTGAGCTCTTCTACTAGCTTTTTAAAATTTTTACTTAACAACAACTCAGATGGGTTTGGAGGAATTGGACCAGATGTAATTACGTCTAAATTGTGTTCAACGTCTTTATGAATAGCTTCATCTAAGGTGATTTTATCAATAATCAAATTACTCATTCCATTGTCATTTTGTAAATTAAACGCTAAGTGAACTTTAGGTTTACGCATGTCTAAATCCAAAATGATGGTTTTTTTACCTGTCATGGAGATAATTCCAGCCAAATTGAGCGCAACAAATGTTTTTCCTTCTCCAGAAATGGACGAAGATATGGCAATTGTTTTATAGTTTGGATGAATGTAGTTTAAGTTCACACGTATCTTTCTTAACGCCTCAGACATCATTGATTTTGGCGACTTGGTAACCACAATTTGAGAATGTTCTAAAGCAAACTTTGTCTGAGGAACTCCCCCAAGTATAGTTGCTTTTTGGGGTAAAATTGATTGTAAATCTTGCAATAAGTTAATTTCATTAAAACTTACATAAATAAAGAATAAAATACCTACCCCAATAATAAACCCTAATAAAATGAAAACAGAATACACCAGTCTAGGTTTTGGTTCAACTGGAGTTCCACTAATGCTTGGGCTTTTTAAAATTCTATTTTGCGATGAAAAACCAGCGTCAGAAATGGCATACTGCACTTTCTTTTCGGTTAGTAATTGAAAATACTTTTCGTTGAGGTCTTGGATGTTTTTTAAACGATTGTATTCCATCTTTTTTCCTGGAAGACTAGCGTATTCACTCTCTAATTCACCTAATTTACCTTGAAGCATTTTTCGTTTTGCTTTTAATCGCATTTCAATTGCTTCAACACTACGAAGAATCTGTTTTGTTTTTTCACTAATTTTTTTATCCATTCGCTTAATTTCTGAGCTTTCAGGTGTTAAGCGGAATAAAATTTCCTCTTTTTCTTCTAATAGGGTATGCAAAGATTCGATGTGGCCAGCAATTGCTGACTCATACGATTTTCCCATTAATTCAGGTAAAATTCTATACACATCCAATCGATTTGGATTTTCCATTAATCGCTTGTGAATGGATTGCAAAGTCACTGTTTCTTCTTCAATGGCAAACAACTCATCCTGAAACTTTGTTACATCGGAAGTAATTGTTACATCTTCGGTTTCTGGATTTCCTAAGTTCACCTCACGTTGGAAATTCATCAAACTGTCCTTTGATTTCTTTAATTCAGAGGTCAATGAGTCCAATTGCATATCAATAAAACTCAAAATACTCTCCGAACTTTGTTTTTTGGCTTTATTGGAATAATTAATAAATGTATTGGCAACCGCTAAAGTAACATCGTGGCAAATTCTTGGATTATCTCCTCTAAAATTGATAAGAACTGTTCGTGCACGCTCGTCAACGGGTAACACACCTAAGTTTACAATAAAACGGTCAATTAGGCTTTGTTTGTTGTTGAAAATAAAATAAACCTCATTTTCGGCAATTTCTTCTTTTAAATTTTCAATGTTGTCTGATTTAATGACAATGTCAAAATGGTCGTTTTTAATATGTTCGTCAAGTTTTCCACTAATGACATTTTCCTTTCCTAACCAATATTTTAATTTTATTTTCCCATTTTCAAAATTCAAATAAATAGGAACGTCGCACAACGAAGAATCCTTTAATTCAAATGGAACAATATGCAAACTTCCTGATTTGTATTTTTCTTCGGTTAAAAATTTTCCTTTGTAAAATACGCTCACATTCATTCCCAGAGATTGCAATACATTGGAAAACAATAATTCAGATTTTAATAACTCAATATCAGAATAAAAAACATCTTTTTTTGTATTAACATTTTCAATGTCTAATACATTTTTGGCATTGTCTTCATTTTCTAATTGCAACAACAATTCCGATTCATAAATAGGTTTGGTATAGCGTAAATAAAGTTTTGCAAAGGTGAAAAATACCACCATCAATAATGGTATCCACCACCAAGAACGACGCAATACTGTTCGAAACAGCAGCGGATCAAAGGTTTTATTGATAAAAAAACTATTTTTATTTTCTGCCATGATTATTTCAGTGATCGGACAACGGTTATGATGACTATTCCACTCGAAAGAATGGAAACAATAGGCGCCACTTCTTTAACAACTTCGCGTGCAATTTGTGGATTGGGTTCCACATAAATGTAATCGTTTGCCTGTACAATCATATCGGCATATTTCAACCCTTCAATTGTTGACAAATTCATCACATAAACGACACGTTTATCGCCAATTCGACGCATCAATTTTACTTTTTTTGCTTTCCCTCGTTCTGTAATTCCACCTGCTTGCGCAATGGCTTCCATCAACGTAGTATTATTGTTTTCAAGCGTTATTACTTTGGCATCGCTTCCATTACCTGGAAAAACAACCACGCGCTGATTGGTGATTTGTGCCTGAACAAAAGGATTGTTGTATTCTTTGCTGTATAATTTTTCGAGTGTGTCCTCGCATTGGGTGATGGATAATCCCTCAATTTTTACAGAACCCAATTTAGGTAATTCCACAGAGCCATCTCTTCTTACCAAGTATTGTGTAGATGTTCCACCACCAGCGCTTTTTGTGCTAACATCTGCATTGTTTTGCAATAATATTTCCCCTTCGTTGGTGTATAATTGAAAAGCAATTTTATCGTCAACAGAAATTAAATAATCACTAATGGGGTTCATCGGAATCGAATCGCGGTAAACTTCTGCTCCACGTGCTTCTTTGAACATTATGTTGGAATTGATACCACAACTAGAAATGGTAGCAACCAAAACCAGTAGCAAACAACTATATCGAATTTCTTTTTTAGATAGCATTATTTTCGTTCAATAATTTAAAGTATAAATTTCTAACGTCTTTCACCAATCGAGTATAATGAAAATTATCTTTTACAAAGTCCCAACCGGCTTCCGACAAGCTGTTGCGCAATTGATCATTCTCAATTAACGCTACTAATTTTTCTTTATACTCATTTTTGGTGTTTGAGGTTACAATTAAACCCGTTTTTTTGTCTAAAACCACGTCTTTTACACCACCAACATCGGTAGAAAGCACCGGAACATTGGCTGCTTCGGCTTCAATCAAACTTACAGGCGTTCCTTCGTTGAGCGAACACAAACAAATCAAGTCCATTCCAGGGTTGAAAGCATCAATATCTTTTATCCACGAAGTCATCTCAAATCGGATGTTTGCTGGCCAATTAAATGTTGCAATTTCTTGTTCAATAATAGGTCGCTCGGTACCATCGCCCACAATAAAAATGCGCAATTGTTTTTTTGTTAAAAATGCCACTTCTTTTAACACATCAATAAAAAACAAATGATTTTTAATGGGTGCCAACCTTCCTGTTATGGCAATGGCAATTTCGTTGTCGGCTAAATTATAATTTGCTCTAGTTTTGACACGTTTTTCATCCTTATTCGCATGAAATTTTTCTAAATCAAAGCCAAGCGAAATAACTTGTGTTTGTTCGGAACTACAAATCTTGTGTTTTTTAACCAACTCTTCTTTTTGCAAATCAGAAATAGCAATAATGGCGCTACTTTTTTTGGCTAAATTGCGTTCAATGGTTTTGTAAATAGACGTTTTCAACGGGTTGAAATAGCCACTAAACACATGTCCATGGTAGGTATGCACAATAATAGGAACTTTTGCTGCTCTTGCTGCTTTTCTTCCCAATGCACCCGCCTTTGCCGCATGTGTGTGAACAATGTCGGGCTGAAATTCTTGAATGATCTGCTTGATTTTTTTATACGCCTTTCTATCCGATTGCAAATTAGGAATACGTTGCATTTCTGGAAGTAAAACTGGCTCAACACCGTATTGTTCCAAAATGTGCAATGAATCGGCTTCTCCTTCTTCGGGTAAACCACCAATCAGCATGGTTTCAAACTCATCGCCCAAGAATTTTGTTAAAAACGTGGCGTTGTAGGTTGGTCCTCCAAGATTGAAACGATTAATAATGCGAAGTACTTTTATTTTTTTCACAAGCTGATAATGGCAATAAATTTGTAGTCTTTTGCACAAAAATAGTGTAGAATTATTAATTTTCTAGCAGAAATACAATAAAATGAAAATTTTCATACAACAGTGGAGCAGTGTTTTGATGACATTGGTAATGTTAATTCCTAACCTGTTAGCACAACAAACAGCGGGAATTCAGCAAGTTATTAACTATTCTGGCTTTGATAAAGCATCCATTAGCTTGTTTGCAATGGACGTGAAAACCAACGAAATTATTTATGATTTCCAAGGTTTAAAATTATTAGCTCCTGCTTCAACGGTTAAATTGTTTTCTACTGCCTACGCTTTAGACGTATTGGGAAAAGATTACAAACCAACCACAAAATTGTATTATCAAGGAAATGTGAAAGACAGCATTTTAAACGGCGATATTTGGATTGTTGGTGGTGGCGATATGTCGCTTGGTAGCAACTATTTTTCAACCGACAATAAAGATGCTTTTTTACATCAATGGGCACAGAAAGTAAAAGCAAGCGGAATAAAAGAAATTCACGGAAATATTTATGTAGATGCTTCTGATTTTGGTTACGAAGGTGCGCCAGATGGTTGGTTGTGGGAAGATGTAGGTAACTACTACGGAGCTGCATTTACCGGAGCAATGATTTACGATAATATTTTGGAATACCATTTTCAAACAGCAAAAGCGGGATCGCGTGCTCAACTTAAATATACCGTTCCACCAATTGATTCGTTAACTTTTCAGAACCAAGTGCTTTCATCAACTCGCAATGGGGATAATTGCTACATTTACGGCGCAACTTATACCTACAACAAAGAGGGGAGAGGTACTTTGCCACAATATTCATCCGATTTTATTGTAAAAGGAAGTATGCCCGATCCAGAAGTGATGCTGGCAAGTGAATTTCAACGCGTGTTAAGAGAAAATCATGTGCAACTAAAGGGAATTGCAACTTCCACTCGTTTGGCAACGGTTAAACGTCCACAAAATACGTGGAAGCCACTATTTGAACATCAAGGAGCAACGATTGGTGAATTAATCAAAGCCACTAATTATGAAAGTATCAATGTTTTTGCTGAAGGTTTAATGCGTTTGCCGGTTTATGAAGAAGGAGTGCAAGCAACCACAACTACTGCTGCAGAACACATGGGGAATTATTGGAAAACAAAATTAGAATTAACAGATTTGTTTTTAACCGATGGAAGTGGCTTATCGCGCTCCAATGCTGTTTCTGCTCTTGCTTTTTGTCGTTTGTTGACCTATATGCAACAAGCTACAGATGCACCCATTTATTTTGAATCATTGCCAATTTCGGGTGAAAGTGGTACGTTAAAAAATGTAGCAAAAAATCAAGCTGCGAGTGGAAAAATTCATGCAAAAAGTGGCACTATGAAACGTGTAAAATCGTATGCAGGATATGCCGAAACACAATCGGGGCGAAGAATTGCTTTTGCATTTATTTTGAATAACTATACCTGCACCAGCAAGCAAGCTACACAACAATTAGAAATTTTAATGAATGAATTGGTGGGAATGTAACTAACTCTTGTTCTCTGGTATTTTAAAATAACTACTTAAATTAAATTCAATGTCATTAAATATACCAAGAGTGCAGTTATTGCTGTGTAGACAAGTCCAATAAAAATTACAAAGCCAACAATTTTATGGAAATTTGACAATTTACCAGGAAGACTTTTGGTATAAGCAATATTTGAAACTACAATTAAAATGGCCCAAATTAAATAGGATAAAATGGCAACAATTATATGTGAAAATAAGGTGTATTTAAAGAAATTAGTTTCGTAATAATCGCTTTGGGAAGCCAAGCTACCAGAGCCTCCGACAGATTTAATTAACCCCTCTAACACTAATACTCCCAAAACACAAATAATAAAAATTACGTTTTGTATTTTGCGATGAGATTTTAGATTCTTTTTTTTAGCTGCATTTATACCTAAGTATACACCAATTGGAGAGAATAATGTAATGACTAACACCGTAGTCATAATGATAATTGCTAGATTCATATTGTAGTTTATTAAAAATTGGTATCAAAATTACGTATAGTTTTTTGATTTCTGCATTCAATGAGAAATAATTACTGGTAATAAAAAAGGGGGGTACAAGCGTAATGTTTAAAACAACGAGTCAACAAATTCTTTTTTGTCAAACACTTGTAAATCTTCCATTTTTTCACCCACACCGATGTATTTTACTGGGATTTTCATTTGGTCAGAAATGCCAATCACCACACCACCTTTGGCTGTGCCGTCTAATTTGGTAATGGCAAGTGCTGTAATGTCTGTTGCCAAAGAAAATTGTTTGGCTTGTTCATAAGCGTTTTGACCTGTTGAGCCGTCCAAAACCAACAAAACTTCGTGTGGAGCGCCTGGAATGACTTTGTCCATCACCCGTTTGATTTTTGATAACTCGTTCATCAAGTTAACTTTGTTGTGCAAGCGACCCGCCGTATCAATGAAAACGATATCTGCATTTTGAGATTTTGCCGATTGCAACGTGTCAAATGCCACCGATGCGGGGTCGGCACCCATTCCTTGTTGAACAATTGGAACACCAACGCGCTCCGACCATATAATTAATTGATCAACTGCTGCTGCTCTAAACGTATCGGCTGCACCTAAAACGACTTTTTTTCCGGCTTGTTTATATTGATGTGCTAATTTTCCGATGGTAGTTGTTTTTCCAACACCATTAACTCCCACCACCATTACAACGTGTGGAAGTCCGTCTTTTTTCTCAACCTCAAAATTAGTTCCATCCGTTGATTTATTTTCTTCCAAAAGGGCAGCAATTTCCTCTTTTAAGATAGAATTTAATTCATCTGCTCCCAAAACTTTATCTCTGGCAACACGTTCTTCAATGCGCTCAATAATTTTTAACGTTGTTTCTACACCCACGTCAGAAGTAATCAATACTTCTTCAAGGTTGTCCAATACTTCGTCGTCAACTTTTGATTTTCCGACAATGGTGCGTGCCAGCTTGGATAAAAAACTTTGTTTTGTTTTCTCCAAACCTTTGTCCAAAGATTCTTTTTTTTCTTTTGAAAATAAACCGAAAAAAGCCATAGTTTAAATATAACAAAAGCTTTCACTCAACAATAGAATGAAAGCTAATCTTTTAGAATTTATCAATTAAGAATTAGTTTTTGTCAAACCACTCCTTAACTTTCTCGTTAAGAACTACTTCTTCTTTGAATGAATAAGTTCCTTTTGCGTTTTTAGACATTTTAATCACTTTTGTGTGAGCCTTACCTCCACCTTTTTGAAGTGATGCTACTACTTTCTTTGCCATGATTCAATCTTATTTAATCTCCTTATGAACCGTGTAACGTTTCAAAATAGGATTGTATTTTTTAATTTCAATTCTGTCCGGTGTGTTTTTTCTATTCTTCGTTGTGATATAACGAGAAGTTCCCGGCATTCCTGATTCTTTGTGCTCTGTGCACTCAAGAATAACTTGAATTCTATTTTCTTTTGACTTTGCCATTTTCTAATTGTTTACGCCTTACCCTTTAAGCATCTTCTGGGAAGCCGGATTATATTATTTTAAATATCCTTTTTCACGTGCTTCTTTTACACACGCGCTAATTCCTTTTTTATTTACCGTTCTCAATGCTGAAGTAGAAATCTTCAACGTGATGAAACGATCTTCTTCTGGAAGATAAAATTTTTTTACTACCAAGTTTGGTAAAAATCTTCTTTTTGTTTTGCGGTTTGAGTGAGAAACATTATTTCCTACCATTACCGACTTTCCTGTAAGTTGACAAACTTTTGACATTTCTTAATTGTATTAATCCTAAAAATTCTAAAATGGGGTGCAAATTAAGTTATTATTCTGCACATATCCAAATTTCTAGCTTTATTTTTTTAACTTTTAAAAATTCCGTTGTTAATAACTCCTCTATCTGCGTGATTATTAGCCGATAGAAGAAAGTGTTTTTGTTGCTGCTTGAACTTCTGTTCTTCCCGGATATTGCTCCAAAGCCACTTTTAAGCATGCAATAGCATTGGTTAACGACTCTTTGTTTAACACATACGCCAAACGAACTTGATTCGTGCCAATTCCTTTGGTTGAATAAAAACCTGTTGCTGGAGCCATCATCACTGTTTGACCGTTGTATTCAAAATCTTCCAACAACCATTGACAAAATTTATCGGCATCATCAATTGGGAATTGCGCCACGCAGTAAAAAGCACCTCTAGGTTTTGGACAAAAAACACCTGGAATGTTGTTCAAGCCATCTACTAAAATGTTTCTTCTTTCTACGTATTCTGCAATCACTTCATCAAAATAGGATTGTGGAGTGTCCAACGCTGCTTCTGCACCAATTTGTTCAATAGTTGGAGGAGATAATCGAGCTTGCGCAAACTTCATTACACTTGCCATGAACGCTTTGTTTTTTGAAACAATTACACCAATGCGAGCACCACACATGGAATAACGTTTTGAAACAGAGTCAATCATGATGGCATTTTCTTCAATGCCTTCTAAATTCATTACCGAATGGGGTGTGGCTCCGTCGTAACAAAATTCACGGTAAACCTCATCGGCAAATAAAAAGATGTTGTGTTTTTTTACAATAGCAGCTAATTGCTCCAATTCTTCTTTGCTGTACAAATATCCAGTCGGATTGCCCGGATTGCAAATAACAATTGCCTTTGTTTTTGGAGTGATTTTTTTCTCAATTTCTGCAATTGAAGGTAGTGCAAAACCATCTTCTATGTGCGCAGTAACAGGAACAATTTTCACTTCCGACATGACTGCAAATCCGTTGTAATTTGCATAAAACGGTTCTGGAATAATCACTTCATCACCAGGATTGCACGCTGTCATAAATCCAAAAGTTATGGCTTCTGAACCACCAACAGTAACAATTAAATCATCTGCCGTAACATTGATGCCTATTTTTTGGTAATATGCAGCCAATTTGTTGCGATACGATGCAATTCCAGCCGAGTGACTGTATTCTAAAACGTCAATGTTAGCATTTTTCATCGCCGTTATGGCTGTTGTAGGTGTTTTTATGTCGGGTTGACCAATGTTTAAATGGTAAATCTTTACACCTTTTGCTTGTGCTTTATCTGCAAATGGAACCAATCTTCTAATCGGAGAAGCTGGCATATCTGTCGCCTTGTGTGATAAATTGGGCATAACTCTATTTTTTTAGACTGCAAAGATAGGCTTTTAATTGGTTGGATTTTTAAAAAGTTGATAAAATGTCAGCGGTAGTCTCTAAAATCTTACTTTTGTAACACAATTTATTTTTAGTGTTGTAAAATCATTCAAATTGGATCCATACGCCGCGCTCAAATATAAAGAATTTCGATTGTTTATGGTGGTGCGATTTGCACTCATCTTTGCTTGGAGCATGCAATTTATCATCATCGAATGGCAAGTTTATGTTATGACCAAAGACCCGTTTTCGTTGGGGTTGATTGGTTTGGCAGAAATAATTCCGGCACTTTCTATGGCTTTATTTGCTGGCCATATTGTGGATCAACGTGAAAAACGTAATTTGTTGCTCCTGTGCATTATTGCTTTTAGTTGCATTAGTTTTGGATTGTTTGTGTTGACCTTGCCCCAAGTACTTGAAAATTATGCACAAACCACAATTTTAATCGGTATTTATTGTTTGATATTTTTAGGAGGTATTGTACGCTCATTCATTGGTCCAAGTATTTTTTCGTTGGTATCGTTGATTGTGCCTAAAAAAGTGTATCCCAATGCGGCAACGTGGAGCAGCTCGGTGTGGCAAATTGGTTCGGTGGGCGGACCTGCCATTGGTGGTTTGGCAATTCATGCATTTGGCGTACATTGGTCACTGTGTTTTGTGTTTTTCTGCGCACTTGTAGCCATCATTTTTTTAGTGCAAATTGAGAAAAAACCGATTTTAAATCCCAAAATTGGCGAGCCTGTATTGCAAAGTTTAAAAGTAGGATTGAATTTTGTTTTTAAAACCAAAGAAATTTTAGGAGCGCTATCGTTGGATATGATTGCGGTACTTTTTGGTGGTGCCGTTGCATTGTTGCCTTTATTTGCACAAGATATTTTGCACGTTGGCTCGCAAGGATTTGGTTTTCTGCGTGCTGCACCAGCTGTTGGTTCTTTCCTTACGTTAATTGCAACTGCCTATTTGCCCATTGCTAAAAATGCAGGAAAAAAATTGCTGATTGCCGTTTTTGTTTTTGGTTTGTGCATCATTGCTTTTGGCTTTTCATCCATTTATTGGGTTTCTTTGGTTGCTTTGTTTTTAAGTGGTGTTGCCGATGGTGTTTCGGTGGTTATTCGCCAAACTATTTTGCAATTGCGCACCCCAGAAAATATGAAAGGGCGTGTTTCTTCGGTGAATTCAATGTTTGTTGGTTCATCTAACGAACTCGGTACTTTTGAAAGTGGGTTGGCAGCTAAATTATTGGGACCTGTTACAGCTGTTGTTTTTGGAGGTGTAATGACCTTGCTGACTGTGGGAACAACCGCTTTGATTTCACCGACTTTTAGGAAATTGGATTTATCAAAAGACATTAAAGAAAATCATCAAGCATGAAAAAATGGTTGCACATAAGTTGTTTTTTGATGTTCATTGCCTGTTCTAGCCAAGAAAATCAAAGTGTTTTAGTTGGAACGTATCAAAACGAACCCCCTAATGCTGATGTTCCAATAACCGTTTCCAAAAAACAATGTATTGATTCCATTTTTGCAACCATGAACATTGTGTCCATCCAATCGGTTGATTCTTCCATTTTAGTGGATGCAAAATATGCAACTACCGATAATTTTATGCACCAACAATTGTATGAGCACATACAAACCGTTTATTTACAGAAAGATGTAGCAAAGCGATTGGCAAAGGCACAACGCTATTTAAAAACACTACATCCACAATGGAGTTTGTTGGTTTATGACGGAACTCGCCCAGTGGATGTGCAACAACGTATGTGGAATGCTTTGGACAGTATTCCAGTACACGAGCGCGTAAAATTTGTTTCCAATCCCAAAAATCACAGCGTACACAATTATGGAGCAGCCATTGATTTAACCATTGTAGATGAACGGAAAGTTCCTATAGATATGGGCGCAGGTTACGACGATATCCGTAAAATTGCCTATCCCAGCTTAGAAGCTCAATTTTTAGCATCTGGAGAATTAACCCAAGTACAAGTCAACAACCGCATCTTGCTTCGAAAAGTAATGAAAAGTCAAGGGTTTATCAATATTCCATCAGAATGGTGGCATTTCAATGCATTTAGAAGAGACGAAGTAAAACAACGCTATCAAGTTGTTCTCACCGAACCATCGTGTGAGTAGTTTTTGATTTGGCGGTGAACGCGCAAACTAGCAGTTTTTCCATTGCGTTCTACCATCCCAAACCACCTCAAATCCTACCTTACCACCGTAATAAAACCTTCTTTTGTTAAAAAAACGCAATTGTAATTTTTTAAAGGATTCGAGTTTCCCTCCTAGAGAGCCTGTTCCGAGTAGCGGAAAGGGATTAAGGGAGGTGACACCTAGAGTCATAAAATAATCAATCAAATCCAATTAAATCTACCGCACCACCGTCACAAAACCTTCTTTTGTTAAAAAAACGCAATTGTAATTTTTTAAAGGATTCGAGTTTCCCTCCTAGAGAGCCTGTTCCGAGTAGCGGAAAGGGATTAAGGGAGGTGACACCTAGAGTCATAAAATAATCAACTAAATCCCAATTAAACCTACCGCACCACCGTTATAAAACCTTCTTTTTTCAACGAATAATTGTCCAATTGTAAATTATCCATCGTCAATTTATAAAAA
>JAKQEZ010000659.1 GCA_029558435.1 Bacteroidota bacterium | reverse complement strand
AAAATAATTGGAATCGATTTTGGAAAGCCTTTCAGAGATAGAACTTCTGCGTACTTTTTCCTCTTCACCCAAACCAAACAAGGCTTTGAAACCACTGCTGTTAAAGGTGTCTTCTAAGGTTCTTTGGCTTAATTTTTCATTATCAAAAATACAAAATAAAAGCAAATAAAACATTTTCTTACCGTGAAGCACTTTGCTATAGTGGTCTACTTTAGAAGTTGCAGAAAGATGGGTTAAAAGCGCTTCGGGAATAAACTCCAAAACTTGCTTGAGGGAGATTTTGTGGTCTTTAAAAACTGACATAATTAATTGATTATCAGCTATAAAGATACGAAATTAAATTCAAATAAACAAGTTAAATAATTGATAATCAACCTGTTAAATCACTTCATCTTCACAACAAAAAAAACAAAAAAGTCGGAAGAAAAATCTTCCGACCATGACTAGCTTTTCAGCGTCTTTTAAAATTTATTTTTTCAAACATTTTTCTAAGAATTGGTCTTGTTCCCAAAGCAAATGTAAAATGTTTTCTTTAGCAACATAACCGTGAGATTCTTTCGGTAAAATCACCATTCTTACAGGTGCTCCCAAGTTTTTCAACGCTTGGAAATAACGCTCTGTTTGCAATGTAAATGTACCAGGATTGTTATCTGCTTCACCATGAACTAAAAGCATTGGTTTTTTCATTTTATTGGCGTTCATAAATGGTGACATTCCGTTGTAGATTTCTGGAGCATCCCAATAATTACGCTGTTCACTTTGGAAGCCAAATGGTGTTAATGTTCTGTTGTAAGCGCCACTTCTGGCAATTCCACACGCAAAATCATTAGAATGTGTCAATAAATTAGCCGTCATAAACGCTCCATAAGAATGGCCACCCACTGCTACTCTATTTCTATCGATATAGCCTAATTGATCGACAGCATCAATTGCCGCTTTTCCATTCGCAACCAATTGCGGAATAAAAGTATCATTCGGTTCTGTAGTTCCTTCCCCAATAATTGGGAAACTTGCATCATCTAAAACCG
>JAKQEZ010000637.1 GCA_029558435.1 Bacteroidota bacterium | reverse complement strand
TTGATTACTTTTTATCTTGCAAAATGAGATACAAAATATTTTAAAACTATATTTGCGACTTGAATCATTTGAACAAATGAACAGAATAAAAGAAGTGTTGGACGAAAAAGGCATTAAGCAAACTTGGCTTGCCGAGCAATTGGGAAAAAGCTACAATATGGTAAATGCTTATGTGCAAAACAGACAACAACCACGAATTGAAGTGCTTTTTGAAATCGCTGAAATTCTTGGCGTAAATGTAAAGGAACTATTGATTGACAACGACATTAAAAAGAACAAGAAATGAGCAAGGAACAAAAAATAACGAACAACATAAAAGTGCCAAATAAAGATTTGGAAACTTTGAAAATTCATTTTCCGCATTGCTTTGACAAAGACGGAAATTTTCAATTAGAAAAATTCAAAAATAATCTAACTGAAAAGGAAGTAAGTTTTTCTACCGAGAGTTACGGTTTAGACTGGTTAGGCAAAAGCTACGCAAGACTTTTGGCGAGCGACCCTGCCACCACTTTGCTAAAAGCAGACGAAACTCATAATAGCAAACCCGAAAACGCTAATTCTGAAAACTTGCTCATAAAAGGCGATAATTTGGAAGTGCTGAAACACCTTGCCAATGCCTATTACGAACAAGTAAAAATGATTTACATAGACCCGCCTTACAATACAGGCAATGATGGTTTCTTATACCAAGACGATAGGAAATTTACAGTAAAGGAACTACAGCAACTTATTGGTATAGACGAAGAAAAAGCGAAACGGATTTTAGATTTTACAAAACAAAAAAGTAACAGTCATTCGGCTTGGCTTACATTTATGTACCCGCGACTTTACATTGCTAAACAACTTTTACGAGAGGATGGGGTGATTTTTGTTTCTATTGACGATAACGAGGTAGCACAGCTCCGCCTTTTGATGGATGAAGTTTTTGGGGAGGAGAATTTTGTTGCAGATTTTATTGTAGTTCGTTCAGAAGGAGGAGGATTAGCTAAACAAGCCGTAATAGGACACGATTATTTATTGACCTATGCGAAAAATATTTCAGAGT
>JAKQEZ010000635.1 GCA_029558435.1 Bacteroidota bacterium | reverse complement strand
AAATTTGAATTTGTATCGGGCTTAAAGAGTTTTCTTTGCTTTCATTCCATAGTAATACTCTGAATGCTTCTGAAATTCGTTCCAAAGCAACAACAATGCGACTTTCAATTTTTTGGTTTTGCTCGTTTAAATTAAAAGAAGAGTATTTCATTTATTCGCAGTTTTCCATTTCAAGAATAAAATAGCCTTGTTTTTTTATGTCGGCTTCCCATTGTGGTTGCAAACTTCTAACGTGGCAAAACCTGCATTCTTTTGATGTCAAAGGTTGCCCTTCTTGCCCTTTAGTTTTCAGATATGCTCTGCCATATTCGTAAATAACGGCAGTGTCTTTTACTGATGATGGTGCAATAATGTCAAAGTGCATTACGCTACCATCTTTCTTAGTTACATAGGTGTCCCAAACTGCTACTTCCATTGTTTTTGTTTTATTGTTTTGTGCGCTTGTTGATAATGCTAAAAGCGCAAAAGTTATTATAAATAAAGGTCTCATTTTATTTTTCTTGATTTCATTTTATTCATTTGCTTTTTTGCTGGGTCAACTAACCACTTTATACTTCTTGAAAATCTACCGTCAGTAGGGTATTTACGATGAGGAGTTATGTTGTTAAAAACAAGGGCTACTATAAGCATAATTGAAACACCTGTTAATACAGGAGACAAAACATATAAATACCCAAGTGATACAATTTTGCTTGTGCCTAATACCGCTATCAAAGCAGTAGCCCCGCCCGGTGGATGAAGTGTTTTTGTGTATTGCATTGCCAAAATCGAAATGGAAACAGCCAAAGGCGCACTTAACCAAATAGGTTCAGGAATTATCTTATAAATTGATACTCCTATTAAAGCACTAATTAGATGACCGCCAATTAAATTTCTAGGTTGAGCAAGCGGACTTTGAATGGCTCCATAAATTAATACAGCAGTTGCTCCAAACGACCCAATTAGAAAAACATTCTCGAAATGTTCTAAATAGAAACTTTGTATAAATCCAATTGCAGCAATGCCAATAAAAGCACCAAGAAATGACCAAAATGCTTCCTTGCTATCAACAAGAGTTTCTTTATAAATAATGTATTTACTTATCCTGTAGCTTCTTTTGACTTTTTCCTTTATCATAAATTAAAATTGCCCTGCAAAGATAGGAATCCTAACAATGCAGGGCAATTTTTTTTAACCTTTTACGTCAGCCATAGACGCACCAAAATTGATGTGTAAAACATTTCCGTTTGGTGTCACCAAAGCTGGAACAGATTTTACACCTGCTTTTTCCGCTTCCGCAATTCGGTTACGGTCTTCGCCAATGTGAACGATTTCTACATTAGTTGCACCAATTAGGTTAACGATGTCGTGTTCTGCACTCACGCATACTGGACATCCTGCGTGATAGAAAATTGATTTTGCCATTTGTTTAATTATTTTATTATGGTTGGCATTATTGCCGCTGCAAATATAGTAAGGAATCCTTACTGTGCAAATTATTTTAAAGTTTTTAATGCGTTCAGTTAGATTGTTTTATCTGGATTTTGAAAAATGCTTCAATTTTCTTCTAAAACCGAAACTATTGCCCCGTCCAGATATGCCGAAACTAACAATTGACAAGAAAGTCGAAT
>JAKQEZ010000634.1 GCA_029558435.1 Bacteroidota bacterium | reverse complement strand
CTCCGAACTGTTTCCCAACTAAATTCTTAGCTAAAACCACATTTACTGGTTCAAAAGTATATTGATTGAACGTTTTTACTAAAACATAATCGATTTTTGGACCAACTGTCAACGCTGTATTTGATGGCAACGTCCAAGGTGTTGTCGTCCAAGCTAAGAAATGAACCGTTCCAAAACCTTGTAAGAAACTTGGTAAGGATTCGTCTTTTGCTTTAAACTGCGCCACAATCGTAGTATCCGTAACATCACGGTAGGAACCTGGCTGATTCACTTCGTGTGAAGACAAACCTGTTCCTGCTTTTGGAGAATACGGCTGAATCGTGTAACCTTTGTATAGTAAATCTTTGTTGTAAATTTGTTTTAGCAACCACCAAACCGTTTCCATGTATTTGGATTTGTAGGTCACATACGGATCTTCCATATCAACCCAATAGCCCATTTTTTCTGTAAGGTCATTCCAAACATCAGTGTAACGCATAACGGTTCTTTTACACGCTTCGTTGTATTCGGTTACTGAAATGGTTTTTCCGATGTCTTCTTTGGTGATACCTAATTCTTTTTCGGTACCTAATTCTACAGGTAAACCGTGCGTATCCCAGCCTGCTTTTCGCTTTACTTGGTAACCTTTTTGAGTTTTATAACGACAAAAAATATCTTTAATCGCACGCGCCATCACGTGGTGAATTCCAGGCAAACCATTTGCAGATGGTGGTCCTTCAAAAAACACGTAAGGTGTAGCACCTTCGCGAGAAGTTACCGATTGTTCAAAGATGTGGTTTTTTTTCCAAAAATCAAGAACTTCTGATGCTACTGTTGGCAAGTCAAGTCCTTTGTATTCAGTAAATTTTGTACTCATTTTGTCGCTTTCTTAAATCAATTTGCGAAAGTAATGATTTAAAGGTAAAAGGCAAAAGGTAAAAGGCAAAAGTTAGCGATTAGGCAAAAACTTCCTTTAGAATTTCTAATGATTTTGGTTTTTTAAAACCATCAATATTGAACGTGTAATAATCCATTAGAATTTTTAAGAGTTCTTGACGCTGGGTTGAGGAAAATATTTTTTGGTTGTCCTGATAGCGTAATTCCATTAAGTTTTTGAATAATTGCGTAGTTTCTTTCGACAAACAACTCAAGCCTTCAAACGGAACGAAAACACCTTCCGTAATTTCAAAATAAGGGTTTTCGTTATTGGGGTTTTGGGGATAAAAACCGAGATATTTGGTTAGTTGTACCAAAGTAATTAAATGAAAATTGGCAATGTCATCATGGTTATCTAACCAAGAAAAAGCAGTTTCTAAAAATTCGAAAAGCGGTTCGTTTTTTCCGTCTTCTTTGATAGCATGATGTAATACTTCGGAAAGAAATAATATAATCGTAGTTTTTGCAATATCTTGATGCAGTGAATGATACGGATTTTGGATTTTAATTTCTTTAAATCGTTCCAAAGTGCCTTTGTTTTTGTGATAGGCTTCAATTTCTAACTGGGCTAACGGCTGAAAAAAAGCGATTTTTTGGTTATTCTTTTTCCCAGTAAATGCATTATTTACAAAATAGGATTTTAGCCCGTCTGAAAGCGTAAAGCATTTCACTATCAAGCTTTTTTCTTGATATTTTAGTGTGGAAATTACTATAGCTTTAGTTTTGACGAGCATTTTTAAGGTGATAGGTATTTGATGATGGGTGTTAGGATTTATCTAATTACCATTACTTTTTTAACCGTAGAATCTGTTCCGTCTTGGCTTGCCACAAAAATCATGTAAACGCCTGATGCTACCTTATATTTTCCAAAAGCTGTGGTATCCCATTCGATGGTTCCGCCAGCTGAAGTGGTTTCAAAAACTAAGTTTCCTTCAATATCGGTTATTTTTACATTGGCTCTGTCTGTTAATCCACTGATTTTAACTGTTCCAACAAATCCTGGTCGGACTGGATTGGGATACACAAAAACATCGGCTAAACTATCGCTGGGTTTGGTAGAAGTTCCTAAAAAAGAGACCATACCTTTGTCGGTTGCAAAAAATACTTCACCTGATGTTCCGTCAATTTCGATATCTAAAATGTTGTTACTCGGTAATGGCGAATTGTCTTTATCAAAACGATAAATGGTTTCTTGTCCGTTTGCAGATACTAGGAAAACACCACCATTTGCTATGGAAACCCATTTTCTATTGGCACCATCAACTGCAATATCAATAATGGATTGTTGGAAGAAAAGCTCTTGTGCTAAATCTCCTTCTTGAATAACAATATTGGTTGTAGATAATTCGTTTTCCGATAAAAATCGATCTACGCTTGACAGAATTCGTAGCCCTCTAAAAGTTCCAATCCACAATTGATTTCTATTGTCCAATGCCACACAAGTTACTACAGGATCGGGTAAGTTGCCGTTATTTACATTGATATTGATGAATTTATTGTTTAAATTTTCATTGAATGCAACAATTCCGTCGTTGTAAGCCGCAATCCATTTGGTTTTGTTTTTATCAATTGCGATATTGTTGTATCTACCGGTGGCAATATTAGCTGTGATTCCTTGTAAATTGTACGATTGCCATTGGTTACCACGTAAAACTTTAATACCGCGATTAACAAAAGCATTGGTAACCCATAGATTACCATCACGATCAAAAGTTGGGCTGTTGATACGAATGTCCACATAAGAAGGGTTTGGTGGGGTTAAAACTAAAGATTCTAATCCATTTGGCCCTGTATTGGTGTTGTTTAAAAGTGTGATATCACTTCCATTAATTTTCAAAAGTCCAGAAAAGAAAGAAGATATATAAACTTCGTTCGGATTATTTGGATTTATTGCAATATCGGATAATGATTTTGCTTCGAATAAATCTTCATAAGGAATTACGTTCCAGCCATTTTGTTCTTCAAAATAACTTATCCCCAATTCATCTAGTGGATATGGATTGTATTGTTGGTTGTAATTTCCATGTACAGCCCAAAGTCTGTTCGGTCCTTTTTTTACTCTAAAAATATAATTTTGAAGAGGTCCGTTTGGAGAAATATTTTCAAAGTTGGTTGGATTTGTTAAAGCTGTTTCGAAAAGTCCGTCTTTTTCTGTACCAATGAATAATTTTCCGTTAACTACTGTTGCTGCTGTGAAAGTTGGATTATATTCAGGAATGGAAGTGTTTGTAATTGTTGCAATTGTGTTAAACGTTTGATTTAAAACGAAAACGGAAGTTGGAGTAGTAACAATAATTTCGGATTGATTGGTTTTTAGCTTCAGTCCAACTTGGAAATGGTTTAGTATTTCATTGAAAGTACTTCCGTTGTGACGATAAGTTCTTCCATTAGTATTAGAGGCTATAATTTCACTGTTAAAAGTAATAATTCCTGTCCAAAAATCGTTGTCAAACGTTGTCCATTGTGCAAAATCGAATAAAAAAGGATTGTTTAAGTCGCCTTTTCTGATTCCATTTGTTCTCGTT
>JAKQEZ010000633.1 GCA_029558435.1 Bacteroidota bacterium | reverse complement strand
GGCGTGAGCAATTTGCCAATGTGCCGTTTGAAGATAAAAGTGGAAGTTGGCAGTTAAGATATTATCAGGAAATAGCCGTTCAGCGAACCGTTGAAGCCATTGCACAAAGTAAAGACAGAATTTTGCTCACTCTTGCCACAGGCACAGGAAAGACGGCAATTGCTTTTCAAATCGCTTGGAAACTGTTTCAAACCCGTTGGAATTTAAAACGAGACGGCAGCCGCAGACCAAGAATTTTATTTTTAGCGGACAGAAACATTTTAGCAGACCAAGCCTATAATTCATTTTCGGCATTTCCAGAAGATGCGTTGGTGCGGATAAAACCTAATGAAATAAAGAAAAGCGGAAAAGTGCCAACCAACGGCAGCATTTTCTTTACCATTTTTCAAACCTTTATGAGTGGCACGGATACAGAAGGAAAACCTGCACCCTATTTTGGCGAATATCCAAAAGATTATTTTGATTTTATCATCATTGACGAGTGCCACCGTGGCGGAGCAAATGACGAAAGCAATTGGCGGGGCATTTTAGAATATTTCAGTCCAGCTGTTCAATTGGGTTTAACAGCCACACCAAAGCGAAAAGACAATGTGGACACTTATAAATATTTTGGTGAACCTGTTTATATCTATTCGCTGAAAGAAGGTATCAATGACGGTTTCTTAACGCCATTCAAAGTAAAACGCATTAAAACTACTTTAGATGATTACCGCTACACTTCGGACGACACGATTGTAGAAGGAGAAATTGAAGAAGGCAAACTCTATGAAGAAAAGGACTTTAACCGAACGATTGAAATTGTAGAACGAGAAGCAAAACGGGTTAACATCTTTTTAGATGAAGCCAACCAAAACGAGAAAGCAATTATTTTTTGTGCCAATCAAGCACACGCAGCATTGATACGAGATTTGGTAAACCAAAACGCCAAAAGCAAAGACCCATTTTATTGCGTTCGTGTAACTGCCAATGATGGAGAAGAAGGCGAAAGACTGTTGAGAGAATTTCAGGACAATGAAAAAACAATTCCTACCATTCTGACAACTTCACAAAAACTTTCTACAGGTGTTGATGCAAGGAACATTCGGAATATTGTTTTGCTTCGCCCGGTCAATTCAATGATTGAGTTTAAACAAATCGTTGGTCGTGGCACACGATTGTTTGACGGCAAAGAGTTTTTTACCATTTACGACTTTGTAGATGCTTACAAACATTTCAGCGACCCCGAATGGGACGGTGAACCTTTAGAAGAAGAACCTTGCAAAGTTTGCGGACAAAATCCGTGTGAGTGTGAATATGTACCACCAAAACCTTGTCCTGTTTGTGGCGAAAGACCTTGCATTTGTGAAAAACAACCGCCACAACCTTGTGAGAAATGTGGGCAACGACCTTGTGTGTGCAAGAAGAAAGTAAAAATCAAACTGAAAAACGGAAAGGAAAGAGAAATCAAACATATGATTTCAACTTCTTTTTGGAGTGCAGACGGCAAACCAATTTCAGCCGAAGAATTTTTGAATAATCTGTTTGGCGAGTTACCCAAACTTTTCAAAGACGAAGAAGAATTGCGGAAACTTTGGAGCAATCCACTAACAAGAAAAATTTTGTTGGAGAATTTAGATGCAGCAGGTTTTCCAAAAGGCGACTTATTGACTTTGCAAAAGTTGGTAGATATGGAAAAAAGCGACTTGTATGATGTGTTGGAATACGTTTTCAATGGCGACTATATCGCAATGACAAGAGAAGCCAGAGCAAAAGCAGCCGAAGCGACAATTTTTGCTTTACTCAACGACAAACAAAAGGAGTTTATTAGTTTCGTTTTGAGTAAATACATTGAAACAGGTGTGGACGAACTCGACCAAGAAAAACTACCCATCTTGCTGACAAACAAGTATCAATCATTAGAAGATGCAAAAGAAATTTTGGGAGACGTGGCAAACATCAGCAGACTGTTTATAGAATTCCAGGAACATCTTTACAAACAGAAAGTAGCGTAATGACAGGACAACAAACACATACAGCCAACGCACAGCAGTCATACACATTGGCAAGCCGCACAAGCCCAATCTCAGACCATAGCTTGCCAAAGAGTATGCCTGCCCCAACGCAAGACAAAATTCAAAATATTTTTTCCTACCCTTCAAAAAAAATTAAAACACCCGACACACAAGCCGGCACGACAAAGACTGTAAAACTCAAAAATGACAATGGTTTACAAGCACAATGGACAAGAACCACTGGCTATAACAAGCAGTTTGGCAAAAGCACGGCAGACGTGGTTAATTCAACATTTGTGCTACTATCAACATTAGTGCTAAATTTGAACTTTAGTATTTCAAAACCGTGCCTTCGCCAAGCTGCCAAAACGTTAATGAAATAAAACAGAAAACAGACAGTTGTTGTAAATAATTTCTCGTGTTACAAATACTTGCATGAGTTTTTTTTATTATCTTTCACCAACTATCCGCTCTCAATTTCATCTTACCAATAATCCTTTTAGCATCCTTTAGCTTTTAATTCTGTTTAAAATATTTGGATTTAAACCCGAAAACAATCTTTTTATCTAACTTCGTGAACTCTTTTCACCACTATGGCCATGCTTAGATTCTTTTTAACAAAGCTTCCTTTTGCGTTTGTTTTTGTCCTCACCGCCTCTTCCCTATTGGGTCAGGAGCCCTGGAGTCTGGAGCAGTGCATTGAATATGCCCTCGACAATAACATTAATATCAAACAGCAGAAACTGAATGTGGAGGTAAGCCGCAATCAGCTTCAG
>JAKQEZ010000632.1 GCA_029558435.1 Bacteroidota bacterium | reverse complement strand
AAAAAAGGTGGAACCATGCGTTTAGGTGCTTATCCATGCAAAGTAAAAGCCGATTCGTTAGCTCATCAAGCGTATGGAAAAATTGATATTTCAGAAAGACACCGACACCGTTATGAGTTTAACAACAAATATTTAGCTGATTACGAAAAGCAAGGTATGACAGCCACAGGCATTAATCCTGAAAACAACTTGGTAGAAATTGTTGAAGTAGCAAATCATCCATGGTTTGTTGGTGCTCAGTTTCACCCAGAATACAAAAGTACTGTAACTGAACCGCATCCGTTGTTTATCGATTTTGTTAAGGCTTCAGCTGTTCAGTCTTCAGTTTATAATTCGCAATCTTCAAATTCGCAAACACAAACCGTAAATTTAAAATCGTAAACTATGAAATTCAACCAAACTAAATGAGCAAACAAGGATTAGATAAAAACTCCATAATAGGATTAGTGCTGATTGGAGTTATTCTGTTAATTTTCAGTTACGTTACACAACCTTCTGCCGAAGAAATTGAAGCAAAAAAACAACAGCAATTAGCTAAAGACAAAGCAAAAACTGAGCAAATTGAAAAAACCCAAAATGCTGTAATTTCTGAAACCAACTCAGCAGCATTAACTTCAACCGACTCAACTCAAACCGATTCGTTGAATGTTGCTTCAAACGATTCATTAAAAAATTTAGAAAGTTTTGCTGTTTTTGGTCCTTTCGCGAAAGCCAGTGAAGGCGAAAAAGAACATTTTGTTATTGAAAACGACAAAATGAAAATTACCATTGCCAACAAAGGTGGTCGAATTGCATCAGTCGAATTAAAAGAATTTGTTACCTATCAAAATACACCATTAATTCTGTTTAACGAAGATTCATCTCGTTTCAACATTGAACTTACTATTCCAGGAATTACCGGCGGAAACTCTATTCGCCAAATAAATACCGAAGATTTATTCTTTGAAACAGATGAAAAAGACTTTGCCGTTAAAGGCGATGAAACCAAAACATTTACCTTAAAATTGTTTGGTAATTCAACCAACGAATATTTAGCTTACCATTATACCATTCATGGCAATTCGTATTTAATTGATTTTGATGTTGAATCTGTTGGCTTGAAAAATGTATTATCGCAACATTCCAACTTGTTTTTAAATTGGAGCATGTTTACACCTAACTTGGAAAAAACCA
>JAKQEZ010000615.1 GCA_029558435.1 Bacteroidota bacterium | reverse complement strand
TCTCTGCCGTTTCTTTTTCGGCAGGGTTGATTTTTCTGGTTGTCCATAAGCGACCAATGGTTGTTTAATTTTTGGTCAACCTATTTTAGGACGAGGCAGCTGTTACAATGACCGCTAACGTTTTCGGGCTTGGCGAAGGTGGCGATTTTTAGCACTAAAGTTCAATCGAAGAACTAAAGTTGAACCTTGCACAAATGTCCAATTGAAGCCGTTCACCCCCGCTTTTGGCAAAACCTTGTTAGCGGTTCGTTGTTCTTTCTTCTTTCATAAGTTAAACTCAAGTGTCAGTTGTTCTCCTATTTTCAGTTGCTCCCATTTTTTAGTAATTTCTTCTAATTCAGTTAAGCAATTCTTTAAAACATCATCTGTTATCGTGAAGTTTAAATGCATAATATATTGTCCAAATTCTTGTTCAGGAATATACCCTAAAAATACGGACTGAACTGGACCGACTATTCGCTCAATAAATCTCAATTCCCTGAGCAAATTATCTTTACCAAATAGCTTACCAAATGTGTAGCCTTGTGATAGCATACCCCAAAATCCATTTGCATATTTTATATTCTTTTCGACCACAAAATGACAAATGTCATGTAAAAAATAAGTCTTTGTATCAAGGGTAATTATTTCAACAGATTTGTCGTCCCTTTTCAGGGTATATTCGCATTGATACTTTGTTACTTTTTTTATTGCTATATCCATATCTATATCCATTCAAATTTCTTTCCTAAAGGTAGAATCTTGTATATTAGACTTTTGTTTTTCAAATCCCATCTTTTCAGCAAGCCGTATAGCATTGAGATTTCTTGTTTTTGTTTGACCGAATAATGTTTCTGCACACAATTCCAAAGTTGCAATTTTCGTCAATATTTCAAATGCAGATTGCATATAACCCTTTCCCCAATATTCTGGAAGTAGTGAGCCACCGATTTCAATTTCCTTTTTTTGTTTGTTCCAATGGTGTAAGGCGCAATCGCCAATAATTAAATTGGGCTGGTCGGTTGGTCTTATTGTAAAAATATATTCACAGAGAGAAATAATTCTTGCAGTAAATTCAGTTGGTGTTTCATTCTGCAAAAAAGGACTTTCATCAAAATATTCAGCTAATTCAGGACGAGAATATAATTCATAAATGAAATCAGCATTATCAACTGTTAACCTTTCAAGTATAACTTTTTCATTTGAGTACATTATGATTTGTTTTTGGGTCTTATCTGGTCAGCAAGTTTAGTTGGTGCAACTTCACAATATGCTGTTTTTAATGCGTCAACAAATATAGATTTTTGTACATTTTTCATTTCAATAAGTGTCCAACCCTGTTTGCCCCATTTATTGTCAACAGGAAAAATAATTGTCTTATCGATAGAAGAAAAAACATCTTGATCGATTTCCGAGAGTTTTATGCAAGCTCTATTATTCACTTCGTCATAAGTTGCGAATATTTTCTTCTTTACCCTGAAAGATATTTTCTCAAAATGCGGCTCTTCTGTTACTTCTGGAAATGATAATGCCAGTTTTTTGAAAGTGTCAATTGATACCATTTGTCAGCTTATTTTTTTTACTGGTGTTAAATGCGTCAATACGCAAAGCCATTTGTCATTAACTCTCTTGTAAACGTCCGTAATCCATTCGTCAGCTTCCATTGGCTGTCCTTGCCAAGTTCCTGTATTTTGTCCACGACCGGTAACTAAAGCAATATCGCCATAAACTGTTACTCTCAATACTTCTTTTGTCATTGTTGAGTGAGATAAAAAACCCTGTTCAAGGACGCTGAAAAACCTTTCTTGGGGAATTATTCCGCCTTGGCTGTCAACGAGAACCCAGTCAGAAGTAATACACTTTTTAATTTCGTCAACTTTGTTAGAGATGACGGCATTATTGAAGTTGTCTTCAATTTTTTGGAAATACTCTTTTAATTGTTCTTCTGTCATAATGTTCATTATTTATGATGTCTGTTTACAATGACCGCTAACGGTTTGGCGCTTGGCGCAGTGGCGGATTTCGGAGCACAAAACTGTCAATACACCACAAAAGTTGATGCGAGGCAGAATGTTCAATTAACCACGTCACCCGCCATTGAGCCAAACGCCTGTTAT
>JAKQEZ010000585.1 GCA_029558435.1 Bacteroidota bacterium | reverse complement strand
CACCAAGTTGCTTGATTTGGTCTTTAAAATCCATTTTTCTTTATTCGTTTAATTTATTTTTCAAAGTTAGCAATTTGGTTGAGGGTCGTCCTACCATTGGCTATAACGTTTGGCGGCTTTGCGAAGTTGGGGTTTTAGAAGCACGAAGTTTCAATTTAGCACAAATGTACGTAAAAAGCACAAATGTTGAAGTTGGCGCTGAAGCCCCAATTTCGCAAAACCGTTGTTACCTGCTGCCCTTTTTCAGTTTTCGTCATTCGCTTCTGTTTTTAATGTTAGTTTCAAAGTTAAAAATCCTAAGATTCCTGCTGATAATGAGGAAAGTAAAATTACAAATTTTGAGTTGTTGATAATTGTTTCGTTGTCAAATGCAAGTAGTGTAATAAAAATAGACATTGTAAAACCAATACCTGCCAAAAGTCCAACGCCAAAAATGGATTTCCAATTTAGGTCTGTCGGTAGTTTGCAAAGTCCAAATGTTACTGCTAAAAAAGTCAAAACAAAAATTCCTAATGGTTTACCTACAATTAGTCCAAGTGCAATGCCTAAACTATTATTCTCTGTCAAGGTTTGAGTAATGTCGCCACTAAAAACTATGGCTGTATTGGCTAATGCAAAAATGGGTAAAATGATAAATGCAACTGGTTTATGTAAAAAGTGTTGCAAAATGTATGAAGTTGATTTTTCGTCTCCGTTGCCAAATGGAATGGCAAATGCTAACAAAACTCCTGTAATGGTGGCGTGAACGCCTGAATGAAGCATAAAATACCACATTGCAACTCCACCAATTAAATACGGAATTAGATTTCTAACTTTCATTCTGTTGAATACCAAAAGCAAAGCAAAAATTCCTAATGCAATAAATAGGTTTGTCCAAAGTAAAGTTGTTGTATAAAAAATGGCGATAACAATAATTGCACATAAGTCATCAATTACTGCCAAAGCCGTCAAGAATACTTTTAGTGAAGTTGGTACACGCTTGCCTAATAATGATAAAATTCCTAATGCAAAAGCAATGTCAGTCGCCATTGGAATACCTGCACCTGATTGAGTTGCTGTTCCATAGTTGAAAAAAAGAAAAATTCCTGCTGGAACAAACAAACCGCCAATTGCTCCAAAAATTGGAAGTAAAGCATCTTTAAAGTTTGAAAGTTCGCCTTTGTAAATTTCTCTTTCCAATTCTAAGCCAATAAGCAAAAAGAAAATTGCCATTAGTCCATCATTTATCCAATGTTCAATTGTCAAGCCAACAAATTTAGTTTGGAAAAAATCGTGATAATTTGTTCCCAAATTTGAATTAGCAAGTGTTAATGATAAAATTGTACAAGCAATTAAAACAAGTCCGCCTGATTTCTCACTGTTAAAAAACTCTTTAAATAATTTTGTTGCTTTCATTCTTTTTGTTTGTCTCTTTTTTGTTGGTACGGTCTCTCGTAGGGTTGCAGGTAACGGTATCGGGCTTGGGGAATGGCGTTTCAAAGCACCTCTCTCCAAACTTTCACCAAATATAATAATTTTCTCTAAACTTCCAAATCTATAGCTTCGCCCAGCCATTTTCCAAACCCGTGTTATGGATTGCAGCACGCA
>JAKQEZ010000576.1 GCA_029558435.1 Bacteroidota bacterium | reverse complement strand
GAATTGATTAAATACTGCGGAGCATTATATATCATTGTTTTAATTTCTTCGGGAGAAAGTAAAAGGATGGGCATTTTTTCTGAAGCCAATAAACTTCTGTCCGCATTTGGTTCAACATAATAGTCAATCGAAATTACAGGGTTCGTGTTTGCATTGGTTACAATGCAATTGAATACTTTGACTGGATTACATAAATAAAACTGGTAAGAAAATGGCCAAAAGTTTTTCGGTGCTGGTGTTTTGTTTGGGTTTCTTTTTATGTGTTCAAGAAAAATTTTGTAGTAGTAGTTCGTCATTAAATTTGTGAAGTGCTTATGACGGTCAGTGTTGTTCCAAATTTCAAAAGCTTGGAAACGAATAGCAGAAAAATCATTTTCAAAAAAATTTGGGTAATCTGCAACCGTCAAAAATATTCTATCAAGCTGCTTTGTGAGCAAATTCAACTCATCTTCGGATTTTACCGAAAACAGCCATTTGCTATCATCCATTCTTTTAATGTCGGTTGAATCACAGTGAGGACATACTTCTTCAATTCTCAAAACCTTATTACTACAATTGTTGCATGTATCCAATTGGTCAACTCTACTGCAAGATTTGACTTCCGTGCCATCTCTTAAGTCATCACCTCTTGCTCCTGTTCTTGCACCTTCAACACCTGTTATAAGCGATGCAAGATGCTGCCCGGGGTAACCAATTTTCATGTTGGGAGTTTGCTTGGTTATTTTAGACCACTCCAACGCTTTTAATCGTGGCTGTAAAACCAACTCTTGTAAAAGAGAGACAATTTTGTTACAATTATCAGATATTGTGATGAATTCACTTTTTGGCTTCATAAAAAATATCATTTAATGAAACATCAAGTGCTTTGACAATTTTCTCAATGTTGGTTAGAGTGATATTTTTTTCTGCTCTTTCAATCATTCCGATATAAGTTCTGTGCAAATCGGCTTTGAAAGAAAGTTCCTCCTGAGATAGTCCTTTCTCTTTGCGGAGTTCTCGCACTCTATTGCCGAAATCAACAAGAATTTTCTTTTTTGTAAAGCGTTTTGCCATCGGATCAAAGCTACTTATAGTATGCAACCTG
>JAKQEZ010000568.1 GCA_029558435.1 Bacteroidota bacterium | reverse complement strand
AAACTTGCTTCTGTTCCGTCTGAATCAATAAACTTTACAATTGCATTTTTACCGCTGTCAAATTCTGTAATGTGTCCGATTACGCCTTTTACTAAATTTCGATTGAACGAATCAACGGCTGTCAGAGTGTAAATCAGATTTTCATAACCTTGAAACGTAGCACCATAACGCAAAATAAATTGCGGTTTCATTTTTTGAATGTTCTCCCACGTTTTGTTACCTGTTCCAAATTTGTGTGGTTCGTCAATAATTAAAAACGGTTTGGTTGCTCCAATGGCATCAAACGGAACGGTGTATTTGTCAAATAAACCTTTGTCAAAGCTTTTTTGCATGGTTTCAGAGTTTATCATACCTGCGTTGATAATCAAAACCTGAATGCTGTTTTTTTCAAAATTGCCCGAATTTACAAAACTTGTAACGGCCGGTGGAATGTATGATTTTTTACTCTTGCTGTTTTTCTGACTTTCTACAACGTGCAAATGCAAGGTTTTGCCATATTGCTCTTTAAAATGTTCACGACTGCTGTCCGATTTCAAAAAATCAATCGTTCCTGCTTTGATTGATAAAGTTGGAACAACCACAATGAATTTGAAAATGCCATAGTTTTTATTGAGTTCAAAAATGGTTTTGGTGTAAGTGTAAGTTTTACCTGTTCCTGTTTCCATCATTATATCAATGATGTTACTTTTTGAGTTTTGAGTTTTTAGTGTTGAGTGATTAGTAATGAGATTATCGGTTTGTATTTTGGTAATATTGCTACTGTATTGCCCAAAAGGTAAAATGATGTTGTCAAAAACATTGCCTTGTTTTTCAATTTTATTGTAAAGTGGGTTGATATAGTTTTTATCTGCTTCAGAAATAGAATGTTGCTGCAAATTTTCAAAAACTGACAATGTGCTTTCTACAGCACTTTGCTGATGCGATAAGTTTTTTTCAAAATTAAATCCTTTCATTGCTTTAGTCCTTAGTTTTTAGTGATGAATTTTGAGTTGTTTTTACGATGCTTGTTAGCATTTTTACTAACTCTTCACATTCTTGAATAAAGGGGGTAAAATCAAACTTTACCATTTGACTTTTTTCTAAAAGTTCTAACCAATACAAACTTTCTCTTGCTTCTTTGCTGGAGATTGACATTTTGTATGCGAAATCTACTTTGCTCACACCTGCCAGTGCTTCATTGATATTTG